>JBBPYL010000084.1:0-27413 GCA_038199935.1 Propionibacteriales bacterium
GCGGAGCCCGTCGAGGTCACGCAGCCGGGTGACCACCTCCTCGGCGTCCTCGAGCAGCGGGCCGGGCGCGCTGCTGGTGAAGGGGTAGAGGAAGCCGCGCACGCCCCCGGTGTAGTCGCCGAGGTCCGGGACCAGGAAGAGCATCGGCCGTCCGGTGAGGGCGAAGTCGAAGCGGAGCGAGGAGTAGTCGAGGACCGCGGCGTCCGAGGCGAGGATCAGGTCGTTGACCTCGGGGTAGTCGGTCACGTCGATCAGCCTGGCCGTGCGGGCCGTCCTCCGATCGCCCTTGGCGTGGAAGCGGTGGCCCCGCATCAGGAACACGAAGTCCTCGCCGAGCTGCTCGCTCGCGCTGTCCAGGTCGAGGTGCCGAACGATCGGGGCGGACCGGTAGCTGGTGGCCAGGTCGTCGCGCCAGGTGGGCGCGTAGAGCACCACGCTCTGGTGGTCCTCGATGCCCAGCAGGGCACGCGTCCGGGACCGGATGCCGTCGGCCTCGGGGGACACCAGGACGTCGTCGCGGGGGTAGCCCGCCGACTCGATCGGGCCCTCGTAGCGGTACTCGGTGCGGTAGTGCACGTCCATCTCCGGCGCAGGAGTGAGGATCAGGTCCCAGTCCCGTGAGGTCCGCTCCAGCTCGGCGGCGATCCGGCGCTCGGTGAAGTGCTTGGCCCGCCACAGCCGGATACCCATCGACTTGGCGGGGTAGCCGTGGAAGGTCTGCAGCAGCCGCTGTCCGGGACGGGTGAAGAACCAGCGGTCGAAATCGATGTTGTTGCACAGGTAGGTCGACGTGGCCAGCACCCGGTACCACTCCCGGCTGCCGATCACCACGGGCACCCCGCCTTCGGGGACCGGCACGGACAGGTCGGCCACGCCCCAGTGCAGGACGAGCTCGGGACGGGTCCGGCGCAGCTCGTCGTGCAGTGCACGTTGGCTGTCGGTGGCCGCGCCGCCGGTGTAGGACTGGAGGTAGACCCCGTGCGGGTCCACCGGGTGCTCGGCGGTGCGGAACCAGGTCTCGAGTTGCTCCTGTCCGTAGGCGCCCCGCTCGTCGGGACGCCGCGGCGGGCTCACCTTCACCGCCGGCTCCCGTCCGTGGCACACCAGCACCCCGCGGTACGACGGCGTCTCCGCGGCACCGAGGAGCTCGCCGACCAGGCCCGGGGCCAGCACCACGCGGACCGGCCGGTCCTCGACGAGGACCTCGATGAAGTAGAGCCCGGAGGGCAGCGTCGGACGTTTCAGGCCCCACTCGCTCCACGTCAGCGGGATCTCGGCGGAGAACCCGACCCCGTGGGACTCGGTGGTCTCGGCCGGGAGGTACACCCGCTTGTTGCGCAGCCGTACCGACCACGCGGGGGGCGCTGGGCCGAGCCAGCGTCCGGCGACCCGCCACGCGTGCTCCCTCATCGTGACCTCGTCGAGCAGCACGGTCCGGGTGGCGTCGACGACCTCGCAGGTGCCCACGCCGGTGCGACCCAGGACCATCTCCGCGCGCGGGCCGACCCCGAGCCAGTCCACGTCGGGGTCCTCGGGCGAGAAGCTCACCGGGTGCTCGGTCTGGGCGCCCTCGAGCGCACGCATCCGCCACACCCGGGGCGGGAACTCGCCGGGCGGGTCGGCCGGGAGCTCGAGGCGGAAGCTTTGGACGCCGCCCATCCCGGGGCCGAGGACCGCGCGGGCGGTGACACCGTCGGCTCGGCTGACCGTGAGCCCGGTCAGGTGCTCGACGGCTCCACGCAGGGTGCCGGTGACCGTTCGTCCGTCCACGTCGGCCGAGACCAGCCGGAGGCCCAGCGGTGGCAGCGCCGCCAGCCGGATGCCGGTGCGGTCGTCGGGCACCACGTGCAGGCGGTGGGTTCCGAGGTCGCGGGCACCGAGGACCGCCGACCCGAGCTGGCCGACCGAGCCCCGGTCGTCGCGCCGGCCCAGGGGAGCGCTGCGCGCCACGTCGCGGATGCGGAGGCGGACCTCCGGCCACCACTCGGCGAGGCTGTGCGGCACCCGGGACTCCCGATCGAGCGGGTCACCACCGGCGTGCTCCTGGTGCGGGCCACGCAGGCTCGCCAGGTCCACGCGGACCGTGCACGCCCCGGCGGAGTAGCGCTGGTGCCGGTGACCCGCGCTGAGCGTGACGTCGGGGTCCTCGCGCTGGTGCACCGTCGTGGCCGTGCGCTCGCCGGTCCGGGCGTGCACGAGGTCGACCTGCACCTCCAGGTCCTGGCCATGGTCCTCGACGAAGTCGACCCAGGCGTAGAGGTCGAGCTCGAGGGTGCGCCCATCCTCGAGCCAGCGGGCTCCCCGGAGGACGGAGCGGGCGGGCGTCTCGTCCTCGCTCATCACCAGGCACGAGGCGGGCACGTCGAGGCCGCCGTCCGCCGCGATCGGCAGCACGGCCCGGACCTTCCCCTGCACCACCTCGGTGGGCCGGTGGATGCCGGAGAACCAGCGTTGGCTGACCAGGTCCTCCAGATCGGCGCGGCGGTCCTCGGTCAGGAGCCAGAGCTTCAGCTTGGTCTCGGCGCGGACGCGCTCCCAGGCGCGCACTCCTATCCGCTCGACCACCGGGCCCAGGAAGTCGCGCAGCGCCGCCCATTGGGCGTCGTCGGCCCGCTCGACGTCGTCGAGGAACGGGACGACGTCGACCTCGCACAGGACGTAGGCCCAGGCGTCGCGGACCGGTCCCGCACCGTCGAGCCGCTCCAGGCCGGCCCAGCCCGGACGCCGTTCGGTCAACCAGTCCTCCAGGCCGACCATGGCGTCGACCAGCGTCCCGAAGGCGACGGCGTCGCCCCGGTTCATCCGCTGGTAGGTGACGTCGGGAAGGACGTCGAAGGCCTGCGCGGACACGTGCGCGTCCACGGCCAGGGGCAGCCGGTCGGCACTCCCGGGCTCGGGGTGGGTCAGCCCGCGCTCGCGCCAGAACCTCGTCCGGAACAGGCGGTTCCCGACACCGGTGTCGGCCACGGCCATCGGGAAGTCCTCGATCGTCACCGCGGCCCGGTACGACCCGTGCACCGGGTCGGGAGTGGCGTGCGCCGGACGCGGCATCGGCAGCCGGACCCCTCGTCCCACCGCCAGGTCGGAGCCGGTCCGCTCCAGGGACCGCACCAGCAGGGCGAGCGCCTGGTGCGGCAGGAGGTCCCGCGGGTCCAGGAAGCACAGGTAGCGACCCCGCGCGGTGGCCGCTCCGGCGTCGAAGGCCGAGGCGAGCGTCGCCGAGGCTGGCCCGACCCGAGCGCGCCAGTCCTCCTCGGCCAGGTCCCGGGCCACGGGCAACACCGAGGAGGCATCCCCGTAGGGAACGACGACGATCTCGAGGTCGCGGTGGCTCTGGTCGCGCAGCGAGTCCAGAGCCAAACTCAACCAGGCCACGTCGCGCCCCGACACCGCGACCACGGCCGTGACCAGCGCCGAGCCGCCAAGACCTCGGCGTCGCACCCCGCGCAGCGCGCGGCCAGCGCGACGCGCCGGCCACGGCAGGCGTCGCTCCACCGTGCGCACGGCCCGGACGGAGACACCGATGAGGCTTCGGTCGACGGACAAGGACGAGCCTCTCTGGGTCGGCACGGGCAGCGGCCATGCTAACCCGGCTCGCGCCCCTCGGACCGATAGGCTCGAAGGGATGAGGCGAGCAACGAGGCTGACGGGTCCCCAGCGGCCGCGTCGAGGATCCGTGGGCGTGAGATGACCCGCGTCCTCGTGCGCAGCGGCAAGGACCCCTTCACGATGGTCAGCGCCGAGTCGACCTTCCAGCAGGACGTCTACAACACCAACGTGGGCAACTACCTCTTCGCGCACAGCATGTTCCGCGCCCTGTCGGTGCCGGGGAGCGACCTGGTCTCCAACTCGACCCTCTCCGAGACCCGCCCCGCCACCGCGAAGTCCGCCCGCCGGGTGAGCGACGAGTTCGACGTCTTCGTCGTGCCGCTGGCCAACGCCTTCCGCCCCGAGTTCGCCCGCCGCCTGGAGAACCTGACCACGCTGGTGGAACGGCTCGACATCCCGGTGGTGGTGGCCGGCGTCGGAGTGCAGACCGGGCCGGACCTGGACCTGGGCGCGCTCGAGCACATCGCGCCACTGGTACGCCGCTTCGTCCGCGCCGTGCTTGACCGCTCGGCCAGCATCGGCGTGCGCGGGGAGGTCACCGCCCGCTTCCTCCATGGGCTCGGCTTCGGCTCGGACGTCGTCGACGTGATCGGCTGCCCGTCGGCGTTCCTGCGCGGGCCGCACTTCCGCGCTCCTGCCGCCCCCGGCGCCCTCGTCCCGACCAGCACCGTCGCCCTCAGCCTGACCGAGGGGGTGCCGGGACTGGGCGCCTTCGTCACGCAGGCCGCCGCCCGCCACCCCGGCCTGGTCTACGTCGGCCAGGACAAGGACGACCTGCGGATGATGCTGTGGGGTGAGGCTCCGCCCCGGGAGACCGACCCGGCCCTGCCGCTGCACCCCGACCACCCGCTGGTGCGCGAGGACCGGGTCCGCTTCCCGGTGGAGACCTGGAGCTGGCTGACCTACCTCGCGGGCTTCGACTACGCGGTGGGGACGCGTCTGCACGGTTGCGTGGCGGCCCTGCTGGCCGGCACCCCGGCCACGCTGCTGGCCCACGACTCCCGCACGCTCGAGCTCGCGGAGTACCACGGTCTGCCGCACCGCCATCTCGCCGACGGCGTGCCCACGGGGCTGGGCCTCGAGGAGCTGGCCGCCGAGGTGGATCCCGCCCCCTTCGACCGGGCCTACCCGCCGGGCTTCGCGAGGTTCACCGACTTCCTGGAGCGCAACGCGCTGGCCCACGCCTACGCGACCCCCGAGGGCACGGTCGAGTTCGACGCCCGGGTGAGCACGTTGGACCTGCCGCCGCCGCTGCGACCGCTCACCTCCGGCCCGGAGCAGGTGCACGGCCGGCTGCGCTGGCTCCGCGACGGGCTGGCCTTCGACTCGACCGCACACCCCGACGCCTACCGGCATCCTTTCCCGCATCCTCGTCCGCCGGACCAGCGCACGCCGGCGAAGCGGGCCGCGCGCGCCCTCGGCGAGCAGGTCGCGGGCCTGGAGGAGTCGGTCACCACGGGCACCTCCGTGGTGGGTCGGCAGGACCGGCGGCTCAAGCGGCTCCGGGAGCGGCTGGACCGGCAGTCCACGGTCGTCGCGGCGCAGGCGGAGGCGATCGCTCGCCTGGAGGAGCGCCTGGACCGGACCCCGACCGAGCGACTGCGACGCCGCCTGCGGGGCCCGTCCTCCGACCCGACCGGGTCGGACTGAGCCTGGTGTCGAGCCCGGGCAGCCCACCTCCCTCACCGCTGCGCCCTCCGGACCCGGCCCCGGGATCTGGGGCACGTCGCGTCCCTGACCTGGTCCCGGTCGCCGTCGCGGTCGTGGCCACCGTGACCTACGCGCTGCGTGGCCTCGGCGGCGAGCTGTCCCGGGACCTCTCGGTCTACGCCTACGCCGGTCAGCAGTTCGCCGACGGGGTGCCGCCCTACCTGGGCATCCTGAATCGGGCCGGACCGCTCGCGCACATGATCCCCGCCCTGGGCGTGTGGGCTGCCCGGCTGGTCGGGGCCGACGAGCTCCTGGGCATGCGCGTGCTCTTCTTGGGCCTCTCGGTCGCCTGCGTGGTGCTGACCTACCTGGTGGGACGCAACGCCTTCGACTCCCGGTCGGCCGGTCTGGCCAGCGCGGCCGCCCTCCTGTGCTTCGCGGGCTTCGTGGAGTACGCCGCCGGCGGACCGCGGGAAAAGACCCCAATGGTGCTCCTGCTCCTGGTGGCCTTCTGGGCGATGGGCCGACGACGGTGGGTCCTGGCCGGGGTCTCGCTCGCCGCAGCCACCCTGATCCTCCAGATCGCCTTCTTCGTCGGGATGCCGGCCGTGGTGGTCGCCCTGGCGGTCGCGGATGCGGACGCACCCCGTCAGGACCGTCTCGGGGACCTCCTGCGCGTCCTCGCCGGCGGGCTGGGCACGCTGACCGCGGTCTGCGGCTACTTCCTGGCGGTCGGGGCGATGCCTCAGTTCCTGGAGGCCTTCCTGCTCATCAACGCGCGCTACACCGTGGCCAACCCGCTGCTCGCCGGCCTGGGCGCCTCGTTGAGCCGCCTGGTCGACGGCTACGGACTGTCCCTGGTCGTCATCGCGGCCGGGCTGGTCGCCGTGCTCGCCCTCTCGGTGCGCGAGGCGCGGCGGGCGACCCGTACGTCCCGGCGGCCCGTGGTCCTCCTCGCGCTCGGGGCGGCGACGGTCGGCGGAGGCGTCTGGCTCTCCCGGGACTTCGACTCCTGGCCCGACCTGTTCCCGCTGCTCCCGGTGGCCGCGCTCGGGGTGGGGGCGATCGTCGCCGAGGCGCAGCGCAGCCTGTCCCCGCGCCGGGCCCTCGCCCTCACCCTCGCCTTCTCCCTGGCCGCCACGGCGCTGGCCGTCTCGACGTCGGTCCGGGGGCGCACGGACACGTTGGACCTTCAGCGCGCCTGGACCGTCCGGCTCGAGAGTCACCTCCCGCCCGGGGCGCGGATCTGGTCCATCAACGCCCCCCAGCCCCTGGTGCTGAGCGGACGACGCAACCCGAGCCGCTTCCAGATGTTCGGCGACGGCCTGGACACCTACGTCGAGGACACCTACGAGGGCGGCCTGGACGCCTTCGTGGCCAGGATCGACACCGAGCGTCCGGCCCTGGTGGCGATCGGCTTCCCGCGGACCAAGCGCTGGGTGAACGCGCTACAGAGCGACTACCGCCGGGTCGGGATCGCCCCCGGCTGGATCTGGTACGCCAGCCGGTCGTTGCCGAGGTCGACCGTGACCGACCTGCGCCGCGCCGGGCCCCGCTGAGTCACGGCCAGGACGACGCGGTGCCGCGTTGTCCTGGTCGGCGCTCGAGCTCAGGAGATCAGGCCCTTGTCCTGGAGGTAGGCACGGGCCACGTCCTCGGGCAGCTCGCGGTTCCCGTCGACCTTGCCGATCATCGTCGCCAAGTCGTCGGTGCTCAGGCCGGCGGACATCTCGTTCAACACGGTGGCCACGTCGCGGTTCGCCTTGAGAAAGTCGCTGTTCACCATCGGCACCAGGTTCTCGGCGTTCTGCAGCTCCTTGTCGTCCTCCAGCAGGACGAGACCCAGGTCCTCCAGGGTGGCGTCGCTGGTCCCGACCTGGCCGAGCTGCACCTCGCCCTTGGCCAGCGCGTCCTTGGTGCCCTGCGTGCCGAAGCCCAGCGGCTCGACCTTGGAGATGTCGATGCCGTAGGTCTTCTCCAACCCGATCTCGCAGTCCGTGCGCTGGGAGCAGTCCTCCGCCGCCGCCAGCTTGATCGGCGACCCGAGCTTGCCGAGGTCGCTGAGCGAGGTCAGGTTGTTCTTCCTCGCGAACTCCTCGGTGACGGCGAAGGCGTTGGCGTCCTGGGCCTGGGCGGGCTCCAGGGGCTCGATACCGCGCGGAGCGGCCAGCTTCTGAAGCTCCTCGACCGTCGCGTCCGCGTCGTTGGAGGCGACCACCTTGGCGTCGGGCCCGTTCTCGGCCTTGTTCAGGTACTCGGTCATCGAGGAGAGGTAGTCGGCCGACAGGTCGACATTGCCCTTCTCCATCTCGGGCTCGTAGACGTCGCGGCTCTCCACGAGCTTGAGGGTGACGTCGTAGCCGGCATCCTCGAGCAGCGCCTGGTACATCGAGCTCATGATCTGCATCTCGGAGTAGTTCTGACCGCCGATGACGACCGTGCCGCCGCCGGCGGAGGCGGTGTCCCCACCGCCACCCCCGTCGGAGGACAGGGCGTCGTCACCGGCGCAGGCGCCGAGGAGGAGGAGGGGAGCAACGACAGCGGCGGTGGCCACCCGTCGTCTTGAGGTCAGGGGTCGTCGGAAGAGGCTCATGCCAGGGTCCGCCTTCTGTGTCCCGCGGGGATGCCGCGCGTGTCCGGGGGCACCATGGTTCTTCAGCGCCCGTATCTGGGACGAGCCTACGACCGCAGCTCGACAGAACCCAACACGGAGGTGCCCGCAGCCTGACGCTTGGCCCGGGCCACCGGGTCCAGACGCCGCTGCAGTGTGACCATCAGCACCTCGAGGGCCAGGGCGATCACGGCGATGACCAGCGCTCCCCCGACGACCTGGGCCAGGTCCTGACGCACGAACCCGAGGGTGACGATGCGTCCCAGCCCCGGTCCGGCCACCAGGGCGGCGATCGTCGCGGTCGCCCACACCTGCACCACCGCGAGACGAAGGCCGGACATGATCAGCGGCAACGCCAGGGGGATCTCGACCTCGCGCAGGACCTGGACCCCGGTCATGCCCATCCCGCGGGCCGACTCGACCAGGTCCCGGTCCACCTCCCGCATCCCCACGTAGGCGTTGGTGATGATCGGCGGGAGCGCGAAGAGGACGAGGGCGACCAGCGTGGCCAGTCCCGCGCGACCGTACGGGCCCAGGTAGGAGGTACCGATGGGTCCTAGCGCCAGGACCAGGAGGACCGCGAAGGTCGGGATGGCTCGCCCGATGTTCGAGATGTTGATGGCCAGCGTGCCGCCCCGGCCCAGGTGCCCCAGCCAGATCGCCAGGGGGAGCCCGACCAGCGCCGCGGCCGCCGTGGCGGTGACGCTGAGCAGTACGTGCTCGAGCAGCCGGTTGAGGATGCCGCCCTCACCCTGCCAGTTGGCGGGATCGGCGAACCAGGCGAGCACGTCGGTGAGCATCAGGACCCCATTCCCGTCCGGGCCCACGGTGTCAGCAGTCGCTGGAGGAGGACCAGGAGCAGGTCGAAGGTGATCGCCAGCAGGACGCACAGCACGCTGGCGGCCAGGACCTGCGCCTTGAACTGGGAGTTGACCGCCTCGAGCAGGAGGTTGCCCAGCCCGCCGTAGCCGACGATCGCCCCCACGGTGGTCAGCGCCACCGTGGAGACTGCGGCCACCCGGAGCCCCGCCATGATCGTGGGCAGCGCCAGCGGCAGCTCCACGGCGAAGAGCATCCGGCGCCGTGAGTAGCCCATCCCGATCGCGGACTCCCGCACGTCGGCGGGCACGCCCTTGAGGCCCTCGATCACGTTGCGCACCAGGATCGTCAGGGAGTACAGGGCCAGGCCGATCACCACGGTCACCGGCTGGAGGCCGGTGAAGGGCAGGATCAGGGCGAACAGCGCCAGCGAGGGGACCGTGTAGATCGCGGTCGTGACCCCGACGATGAAGCCTTCGAGCCTTCGGTAGCGTCGGGCCAGCAGGGCGATGGGGAACGCCAGCACCAGGCCGATGAGCACGGACACCACCGTGATCAGGATGTGGGAGACGAGGGCGTCGGTGATGATGCCGGCCCGGGTGCGGACGTACTCTCCGCAGATCCAGTCGTTGCGCACCAGGCAGTTGCCGGTTGCGCTGGGTGCCCAGAGCACGCCCGAGGAGAGAGCCACATGAGTGACCGTAGCGAAGAGTCCATGATCCGGCTCGTCCAGGTGGGCAAGACCTACGCCGACGGGACCGTCGCCGTGGAGGCGCTCGCCCTCGACGTGCCCACCGGGGCCGTGGTCGTTCTGGTGGGCCCCTCCGGCTGCGGCAAGTCGACGACCCTGAAGATGATCAACCGGCTCATCGAGCCGAGCACCGGGGCGATCTACCTCGACGGCGAGGACATCACTCACACCGATCCCGTGGCGCTGCGACGCCGGATCGGCTACGTGATCCAGCAGGTGGGACTCTTCCCCCACCAGAGCGTCCGCGCGAACGTGGCCACCGTCCCGACGCTGCTCGGGTGGGACAAGGCGAAGGCCTCGGCCCGGGCCGACGAGCTGCTCGACCTCGTCGGGCTCGAGGCGTCCACCTACGCGACCCGCTTCCCCCACCAGCTCTCGGGTGGTCAGCGGCAGCGCGTCGGCGTGGCGCGGGCGCTGGCCGCGGACCCCCCGGTGCTGCTGATGGACGAGCCCTTCGGAGCGGTGGACCCGATCGTGCGCGGCCGACTCCAGGACGAGTTCCTGCACCTCCAGCGCGACCTGGGCAAGACCGTGGTGATGGTGACCCACGACATCGACGAGGCCGTACGGATGGGCGACAGGGTCGCCGTCTTCGCCTCCGGCGGCCGGCTGGCGCAGTACGACGTTCCGGCCCGGGTCCTGGGCTCGCCGGCCGACGACTTCGTCTCGGAGTTCGTCGGCGCCTCACGCGGCATGCGCCGGGTGGCGGTGACCCCCATCGACACCGACGACCTCGAGCCGGTCGACGGCCGCGAACCCGGGTCCACCGTCCCGCTGAGCGCCTCGCTTGAGGAGGCCCTGGCCGCCCTGCTGCGCCAGGACGAGGACGCGGTCGGTGTCATCCGGGACGGCTCCACGCTGGGCGTGCTGACCTCCTCGGCCGTGCACCGGGCGCTCCGGCGCTCCGTGGCGGCCGAGTAGCCGGCTCAGACGGTGACGCCGCGGTGCCAGGACCGGGTGACGTACCTCGTGCGCCAGCCCATTGACTGGTAGAGGCCCTCGGCGCCGGTCGGGCTGTCGGCGTCGACCTCGAGACCGACGCCGGACCGGCCCGAGGTGGCGGCGTCGGCGATGATCGTGCGGAGCAGGGACTTGGCCACCCCGCGCCCCCGGGCGTTGGCCAGCACGCCGATGTACTCGACGTAGCTGGAGTCGTCCTGGCCATCCCCGCCCTCGTGGACCGCGCCCACCAGGGCACCGGCCGGCTCGGGAGGCTCCTCGTCGACGAGCTCGGCGATCCACCAGTGGTCCCACCGGTGACCCGGGTCCTCGCGCAGCCGCGAGACGAACTCGTCGAAGGTCTCCTCGTGGGAGTTGAAGTGGTCGGCGAACGCGCTCTCGAGCACGTCGTGCACGATGCGCAGGTCCTCCTCCGAGGGCATCCCGCTGCCCTGCCGCTCGACCAGGCGGATGCGCACGCCCGGACCGGGATCCCCGGCCAGCGCATCCTCCTGCGCCGTGACGGGACGCGTCATCTGCCACCACGACCGCACCCGCTGGTAGCCCGCCTCGCTCAGCCAGCGCTCCTGCCGGGGATCGTCGGCGAACGAGCCGGTGTCGATCTGCTGGGTCGCCAACCCCCGACCCGCGCCGATCACCCGGGCCGCCCGCTCCGACCAGCGCAGTAGGGCGCGGGCCACCGCATCGGCGACCGGCGGCTCGAGCCGCTCGTCGACCAGCACCCGCAGCAGCATCCGCCCGGCGGCGCGATCGTGGGCGCTCGCCCACCCGCGCAGGGTGCCGGCACCGTCGGCGAGGACCACGTTCTCGCGGGTGAGGTAGCCCTGCGCCGAGACCTCGAGGAGCACGTCCTCCTCACCGGTCGACGACCAGCCCCGGGCCCGCTGCTCGTGGGCACGGGCCAACTCGGCCAGGGCCTCGACGTCGTCGGGGGTCGGCGTACGGGCGGTCCAGCCCTCGCCCACCTGGTCCGCTGCGGTGTCGGCGGGGTCGATGCGTGGCGTCACGGTGACAGTGTTCCCTACCGGCCGGGTCTCCTACCCGTCGGTCCGCGCCCCGCCGCGGCCACCCGGCCCGGTCCGGACCCGGCAGGCACGCTCGAGCAGCAGCGACCCGGCGACCACGCCCGCCGAGGCCAGGCTGGCCACCGCGGCCCGGATGACCCGCTGCTGACCCAGCGGCGTGTCCAGGTCGCCGGCCCAGGCCAGCGCGTAGCCGGCGTACGCCCCGGCGGCGAGGGCGCCGGTGACCGCGCAGGCCTTGGCCAGGACGAGTCGGTTCACGGCGCGGTGAGCCTCGAGGCGCTCTCCTCGGGTGTGCAGGGCTCGGTGGGTCACCCACGCCACCCACCCGACCAGGAAGGCCAGCAGGACGAGCCCGAGGGCGGGGAGCCAGCCGAGAGCGGGCGTCGGGAGGCCGAGCGAGATGCTCACCGGGCGGATCAGACGCCCGCCGACCAGGCCGAGCAGCACCAGTCCGGCCAGCAGGCCCGGAACCGTGGGTCCGACGGCACCCGCCGGACCGGGTGGGTCCGGGACGGGCTCGAGCTCGGGGTCGGGCCGGCGGCTCACTGCAGGGTGAGCGTGAGGTCGTCCCTCTTGGTGATGCCGCGATTCTCCAGACCTGCGAGCAGGTCCGTGACCGGCCCGTGGTCGATCAACTTGGCATCGGGCTCCAGGTCGTGCCACGGCGCGAGTACGAAGACCCGCTCGTGCGCACGCGGGTGGGGCAGGACGAGGTCCTCGTCGTCAGCGCGGCGGTCACCGACCACGATCAGGTCCACGTCCAGGGTCCGGGGCGCGCCGTACTGGCCGTCCCGCTCCCGGTCGTAGGCGTCTTCGACCGCGAGCGCCCGCTCGAGGAGCGTGCGCGCCGAGAGGGTGGTGTCGGCCAGCAGCACCGCGTTGAGGAAGCTCCGGGACCCCTCCGGGGCATTGACCGGCTCGGTCTCGTAGACGGGGGAGACCGAGGTCACCCAGACCTCGGGGGTGTCCACCAGGGAGTGGACGGCGCCCTGGAGGTTGTTGAGCCGCTCGCCCAGGTTCGACCCCAGCGCGATCACGCAGCGCCGGATGGGATGCATCTCCCCGGTCAGGGTGTCGGTGTCGACGATGTAGGGGTTCGGGGTCTCAGTCACGGTCGGCTCCGGTGGATCGTCAGGGTGACGTCGGAGAACGTCGCCTCGATGGGTGCGTCCGGCTTGTGCACGGTCACTTCGCTCCATTCCACACGCGGGTCGGCCAGGGCGAGGTCGGCGATCCGCGCGGCCAGCTTCTCGATCAGGTCGACCGGATTGTTCTCGATCGCGCCTCTCACCTCGCTCACGAGAGTTCCGTAGTCGACCGTGTCGTGCAAATCGTCGCTCTCGGCCGCCGGTCGGGTGTCCAGCCCAAGAGTCAGGTCCACCACGAAGCGCTGGCCATCCCGCCGCTCGGCCGCCAGGACGCCATGGTGACCCACCGCGTCGATGCCGAGCACCGAGAGGCGGTCCAGAGGTCGCTGCACCGCGGTCGAGGCGGTCTCAGATGTCGTCATGGTCGACCTCCGACAGTACCGGGGCGGCGTGGTGGATCCACAACCGCCAGCCCTCCGCCGTGGCCACGAAGACGTTCGTCGCGACCGCTTTGGCGCCGCCGAACGTGTCCGGACCTGTCCGTTCGTCGCCGGTCAGCACGTTCTCCGTGCAGCTGACCGCGGCGACGGCGCCTTCTGGCCCGCGCGCGAGGACGCTGACCTCGACGTCGGTGAGGAAGAACTGGATGTACGGGGTCGTGGCCATCACCACCGCCCAGGAGCGGTGGATGGCCGAGGAGCCGCGGACGGGCCTCGCCCCGGGGTGCACACAGCTGGTGTCCGCGCTGTCGAGCCACAGGTCCCGCATCGCGTCGAGGTCCGCGGACTCGAACGCGGCGTAGAAGGCTGCGTTCGCCGCCTCCACCTCCTCGCGCAGCCCCGGGTCGCTCACGGAGCGGATCCCGCCGCGGCCCAGCGTCCGGCCACCAGCACGGCGTCATGGGTGGCGCGGACGGCGTGGGTGCGCACACACCAGGCTCCGGCCGCGGCCGAGAGCGTCGAGGTGGCGGTCGTCGCGTCCTCACGCTCCAGGGTCGGGCGAGGCTCGTCGTCGTCCCCGGCCAGCAGCAGCCCGAGGAAGCGCTTGCGGCTGGTGGCTACCAGCAGCGGCAGGTCCAGTGCGTGCAGGGACTCCAGCCCGCGGAGCAGCGCCCAGTTCTGCTCGGCGGTCTTGGCGAACCCGATGCCCGGGTCGACGGCGATCCGCTCCCGACGGATCCCGGCGGCGAGCGCAGCCTCGATCTGCACGGTGAGCTCGGCGGTGACGTCCTCGACCACGTCCCGGTAGCCGGTGTGCTCGTCCATGGTTCGGGCGTGCGCCCGCCAGTGCATCAGAACGTAGGCCGCCCCGAGCCGGGCCACGGTGTCCAGCATCGCCGGGTCGGCCCGGCCGCCCGAGACGTCGTTGACCAGCACGGCCCCGGCCTCGACGGCCGCCTCGGCAACCACCGCGCGCATGGTGTCCACGGAGACCAGGACTCCCTCGGCGGATAGCCGGGAGACCACCGGCACGACCCGGTCGAGCTCCTCGCCCTCACCCACCCGGTCGGCCCCGGGGCGGGTGGACTCACCGCCGACGTCGACGAGGTCTGCGCCCTGGGCGGACAGGGACCGGCCGTGGGCGAGGGCCGCGTCCGCGTCGAGGTAGCGCCCGCCGTCGGAGAACGAGTCGGGGGTCACGTTGAGCACACCCATCACCAGGCACCGGCCGGGTCGCGGCAGGCCGTCGACGTGACGACGCGGCCGGGAGTGCATGGGCAGCACCCTAGACCCGTCGCTACGGCGCGACCGCGGTCCCTCAGAGGGCAGCCAGGACCCCGCGCAGGTAGTGGCCCTCATCCTCGAGGTCGAAGGTGAAGGAGGACTGGAAGGTGTT
This sequence comes from Propionibacteriales bacterium, assembly GCA_038199935.1. Lineage (GTDB taxonomy): Bacteria > Actinomycetota > Actinomycetes > Propionibacteriales > Nocardioidaceae > Nocardioides_B. Next base: position 14,350 of record JBBPYL010000084.1, read on the forward strand.
CACCTCGGGCTGGTCCGCGGACCGCTGACGGTCCGGCTCGGAGACCACCGAGACGAGGTCGTGCCCGAGGACCGACGCCATCATGTACTCGTTGGTCGCGGTGTACGCCGCGTGCGAGACCATCACCACCGTCCGCGGCGTCGAGGCGAAGCAGATGTTGAACAGGCCGCTGCCCGCGAAGCCCGCGATGACCTGTGCGTGCTGGAACATCGCCACCTGCTCGGCCATCGGGTAGTCCTCGGGGTAGACGACCGCGAAGCCGAACTCGGCGAACAGCGCCTCGACCTCGGGCGTGTTGTGGCAGGCGCGCTTGCGCAGCCGCCGGGAGACGAACATCCGCTCGGGGTAGTCCCGGTCCGGTGCCGTGGCCGCCAGGGCGTCCCCCATCCGTGACCAGGTCTCGGCGATCCCGGGGTGGATGTACTGGGGCATCGAGAGCATCGGCGTCGCGGCCAGCACCCGCTCCATCCGCGTCGGCTCCCGGAGCATCACGAGGTCCTCCGCGGCGAACCCCGCGGCGCCGTACATCTCGATCTCGAAGGGCTGGATCTCGCGGCCCTTGTTCAGCGCCAGCACCGCCTTGAGGTCGGGTGCGGCCTCCCGCGCCAGAGGCAGGGCCCACAGCCGCGAGAGCTGCTCGGTCATCGCGTGGCCGAAGTGGCCACGTACCTCGTCGTCGAGGTAGAAGTAGGTCCCGCTGAGCGCAGGCGCCGCCTGAACCTCGTCGGGAAGCCTTGCAAAGTGCGGCCCCACGTCGTGGGTGAAGCGGTTCTTCAGCCGCTTGCGCTGGTTGTGACGGAAGCTGTCCGGCAGCATCAGCTGACCGGAGACGAGCACCTGGCCTGGAACGCAGAGCGCGTCGCGGTAGTCGCGCAGCGCCACGCCCGGAGCCTGGTAGGTGTCCGGCATCATCCGGCTCCGGCCGCCGCTGCTGCGGGTGAAGCGGCAGCGCGAGGCGAAGGTGACGCCCTCGACGGTGTGCAGCACACGGTCCGGCCCGCGTCGCCGGCGCAGGACCTGGTCGGCCTCGCGCTCGCTCAGCTTGGCCAGGCCGGCGGCACCGGTGACCACGGCCAGGTGACCCCCACCCACCTCGGTGACGGTGCGCAGCGCACCGGCCAAGGCGTGGTCGTCGCGTCGCGCCTGGCCGGCGCTGGCCGGGAGCTCGGCCACCTCGGCGAGCCGCTGCAGGCGGCGCAGGGTCGCCCCCAGGCCGGACTGGGTGCGCCCGGGCGGCAACCCGGACTCCTGGGCCACGTGGTCCACCGCGACCAGGGCGCCGCCCGGTCGCAGGTGCCAGAAGGTGCGCCGGAACTGGCTGCCCCGTGAGGCCGGGCGTCGGGTGTCGTCGAGAATCAGGTCGAGCGGACCCACCGCGGCCAGGGCCACGTGCAACGCCGACCCCGTCGTCCGCGGCCTGACCGGAACCACCCGCCCCTGGGGGTAGGCCGCCCGGAGGAGACCGACGAAGCGGTTGCGCCGGCCGGCTCCGAGCACCGCCACGACCGGGGCGGTCGTCGGCTCGAGCTGCCCCTCGACCCAGAGCAGCAGGTCACGCTCCCCCCGGTCCAGGCGCCACCGCAGGTCAAGAGCCGCGGCGAGCACCGGACCCGGGCTGCACAGGCGTACCGCCGAGCGACGGCGGAATCCTCCCGCCACGCGCCGGGCCCGGCCCGGGAGGCGGCGCACCCGTCCGAGACGGCCGGCGGGCTCTCGCGACTCCTCGACGGACAACGCTGCTCCTCCTGGGCTGGGCTGGGCTCGCGATCCGTGGGAGGGACCCGAGCACAGGGCGACGCCGAGCATCATGTCAGGTGGACGACCGAGATCCGCCGTGCCCGCCACGCGCGAGGGAGCCGGTCAGGACGCCGGACGGAGCTCCTGCCACACCCGGACCCAGTCGACCTGGAGCAGACCCGACTCCGAGGCGGGCATCCGGCTCAGCTCCCAGTCCGAGGAGAGCAGCGAGAGGACCACGAACTCGCGTCGGTCCGAGACCAGCTCGGAGGTGGCGAAGGTCCTCACCCCGTCGATGCGGAAGACGTAGCCCTGCGGGGTCCAGTCCACGGAGAGGACGTGGAAGCGGGTCCACCACGAGTCGGTGCGCCCCGAGAGCGCGTGTGCCGCCCCGGGCTGGAGACCGCCCACCTTGCCGGTCGATGTGTGCAGGAACTGGGCCAGGCCCCCCTGGGGGTAGCCCTGGCCGAAGAACTCCGCGACGTCGATCTCCACCTCCGGTGAGGTCGAACCGATCCCAGCACCGATCCCAGAGCCAGGTTCTGGGCTGGCTTCTGAGTTGGTCTCTGGGCCGGCGTCCTGGAGCCAGAACGAGCCGTGCATCCCGCGGGGCTGCTGGAACTTGACCCGGGCTGCCGCCACGCCGTACCGGTAGGAGAAGCCCTCCGCGCTCCCACCGGGCGCCGTCCCGAGGTGCCCGTTGAGGAAGTAGTGGTGTTTCTCGGCCACCCCTGACTCGGGGTTGCGCCACGTGCAGGTCCCCGTGCCCGGCTCGCGGGTCACGCGAAGCCGCAGCACCCCACCGGCGACCGTGGCCATCGACGGGTCGGCGCGGGCACAGGTCCGCTGGGCCGCGGGCAGACGTTGAGTCCCACGGTCGGTCCACACCGACGCGCGGTTCAACGTGGCGAACTCGTCGGCGAAGGCGAGCTCCCACCGTGGGTCCGCGGTGACCCCCGTGGTGAGGGCGGCAGAGCCCTTCCAGGGCTGGGCGGTGGCGGTGTAGCTCCAGGTCCTCGCCGCCGAGGCGGACGGGACGAACCGGGCCTCGCCCTGGGCGTCCTGAGTGGCCATCGACACCGAGGTCGACGCCCCGTCGGACCCGGTCAGCGTGACCCGTCGGCCCGGGCGGGCCGGAGTGAAGCGGGCCACCGCGACCCTCCGCGCGGACGAGGCGGCGGCCGGCTCTCGTCCCGGTTGGTCGACGGCCGGGAGCACCCGCACGTCCCCGCGTTGGTCGACCACGGAGACCGCGGCCCGGGGGGTGGAGGTGGGGGTGGAGGTGGGGCGGTAGCGCCTGCGGTGCACGGTGGTCGCCGGCGCGACGACGCGGTAGGAGCGCCGAGTGGAGATCCCGGTGAGGCTCTGGCGGAAGGCGAAGGCGCCGGACCGGCTCGTCTGGGTCCGCGCGACCTTCCGCCACGTCCCGCCCACCCGGTAGCGCAGCGTCACCGGCCGGGACACCGGCGTGGAGAGTCGACCGGAGACGGTGAATCGCTCGCCGCTCATCACCCGCGCAGCCGAGACCGTCAACGTGGCCGAGGCGGCCACCCCGGGGCCGACCGCGAGCAGTGGCACGAGCGCGAGGCCGAGGATCAGGGCGAGCAGGAGACGCGGCGCAGACACGGGGACCACCGAAGGTCAGGAGCACGGGCAGGGCGGTCCGAGTCTAGGACCGCTGCGGCGCTCCCGCCGGGGAATGCGCGAGGGGACCACCGACCACGACGCCCCGGGGGGCCGCTACCGGTTCAGCGACGCCAGGGCGGGATCCTGCCACACGCGCACCCAGTCCACGGCCATGCTGCCCGCCCCCGAGGCCGGCATCTTGCGCAGCTCCCAGTCTGAGGAGAGCAGGCTGAGGATCACGAAGGCCTTCCGGTCCGGGACCCCATCGGTGGTGGAGAAGGTCTCGGTGCCGTCGATGCGGAAGACGAGCTCCTCGGGCCTCCACTCCACGCTGAAGACGTGGTACCGCCGCCACCACTGGTCCCGGGGGCCCGACAGCGCCGCGGTGGCTCCGGGCTCGACGCCGCCGGACTTGTCGCCGTCCTGGGGGTAGACGTAGTGGGCGACGCCCCCACGGGGGTAGTCGGCCCCGAAGAACTCCACCACGTCGACCTCGGCACCCCTCGTGCCCTCACCCTCGCCGCTGTCCTGGAGCCAGAAGGCGCCGTGCATGCCGCGCGGCTTCTGGAACCTGACCCGCGCCGCCGCGACCCCGTACCGGAACGAGAAGGCGTCCTGGGTGCCGATGTGCGCGTTGAGGAACCAGTCGTCGGTCCCGGAGTCGCCCGACGTCTCGTTCGACCAGGCGCACGTGCCCCGGGTCCGACCCGCCTCGCGCCGCACGTCGAGGTGGGCGACGCCACCCTCGACGTCGACCATCGACGGGTCCGCCCGGGCGCAGGTACGGCTCGACGCCGGCTCATGCTCCTCACCGCGGATCGACCAGAGGGACGAGTCCAGCGTCGCGCCGAAGTCCTCCGCGAAGCTCACCGCCCACCACGGCGTGCGACGCGGGGCCGAGGCGCGGACCGACGCCCCGTGGTAAGCCTGCGCGACGGCGCGGTACTCCGCGGCCGGCGGGCCGGAGACGCCGAGGACGACCTGACCATCCTCGTCGCTCACCGCCGTCCCCACCGCCTGCCAGGGACTCCCGGCGGCCTCCCTGGAATCCAGGTGCACCTCGCGGCCCGGACGGGGCGGGGACAGCGTCGCGGTGGCGAGCAGGCCCGCGGTCGTTGCCTCCTCGGTCGTTGCCTCCTCGGGCGTTGCCTCCTCAGGGCGGGGGCCGGCAGCGGCCACGGGCGGGAGCAGGGCGAGGTCGTCGACCCGCTGGGGCACCGGCGACACCGCGGTCGCGCCCGACCTGGCGGCGATGAAGCGCCGCTCAGGCGTGAGCAGGGGCGGGACCGCGACCCGGTAGGTCGTCTCCTCGCGCAGCCTGAGGTCCGCGAAGATGAACCGACCACCCTGGCCGGTGGTGGCCTGTGCGACCTCGGCCCACCCCTGGGGTCCTTGCTCCTCGAGCCGGACCGGACGAGCCGGTCGGCTGGAGACCTGCCCGGTCATCGAGAACGTCTCCCCCGGCATCGGCGCCGGGCGCGGTGCCGTCACCGACACGGTGGTGCGGACCCGGTCACGCGTCCCGGCGCCCACCGACCCCGCGTCGGTCCCGGAGCGGGAGAGCCCCGCGGCCACGGCGACGAGGAGGGCAACCAGGCCCAGGACGAGTACGGCGACGGCGACGCCCCGTCGGCGGGAGGCGGCCAGGACCGAGGTCACCAGCCTCGTCGGGCGGTGATCAGGCTCATCGCCTCGGCCCGGGTGGCCGCGTTGTGCAGCGAGCCCCGTACGGCCGAGGTGATCGTCTTGGAGCCCGGCTTGCGCACCCCACGCATCGTCATGCACAGGTGCTCGGCCTCGATGACCACGAGCGCGCCCCGCGCCTCGAGGATACGCATCAGCGCGTCCGCGACCTGGGTGGTGAGCCGTTCTTGGACCTGGGGCCGTTTGGCGTAGAGGTCCACCAGCCGCGCCAGCTTGGACAGACCGGTGACCTGTCCGTTCTCGTGCGGGATGTACGCGACGTGAGCCACGCCGGTGAACGGGACGAGGTGGTGCTCGCACATCGACCACAGCTCGATGTCTCGGACGAGGATGAGCTCGTCGTGCCCGGCGTCGAAGGTGGTGGCCAGCACCTCGTCCGGGCTCAGGCGCATCCCGGCGAAGAGCTCCTGGTAGGCCCGGGCCACCCGGGCCGGGGTGTCACGCAGCCCCTCGCGGTCCGGGTCCTCCCCGATCGCGATCAGGAGTTCACGCACCGCCGCCCTGGCCCGCTCGTGGTCGAAGTCCGGGATGCTCTCGCGCGCCTCGACCGAGATGGGGTCAATCGACATCGGAGGTCAGGCCGGGGTCACCGTGCACGTCCCCACCACCGCCCGGCGGGGTGATGATCACCGCGCTCTGGTTGTCCTCGCCGGAGACGCCGTTGGCGGAGACCCGGTCGCGGACGAACTGCGGCACGTCGACCGGAGGGATGGCCGACGGACTGCGGTGCGGCGAGCCGGTCCAGGCCGGACGGACCGGGCGGCGACGCAGCGGCTCGAACACCGCGGCGATCTGCGCCTTGTCGAGCGTCTCCTTGTCCAGCAGCTCCATGACCAGGGCGTCGAGGACGTCGCGGTTCTCCTCGAGGATGTCGAAGGCCTCCTGGTGAGCGGCGCTGAGAAACTTCTTCGTCTCGTCGTCCACGGTCGCGGCGACGTCCTCGGAGTAGTTGCGGGTGTGACCCATGTCTCGGCCGAGGAAGGGCTCGCCCTGGGCCTCGCCGAGCTTGATGGCCCCGAGCTTCTCGGTCATGCCGTACTGGGTGACCATGGCCCGGGCCAGCGAGGTGGCCTTGTCGATGTCGTTGCCGGCTCCGGTGGTGGGGTCGTGGAAGACCATCTCCTCCGCGGCGCGGCCACCGAGCATGTAGGCCAGCTTGTCGAGCATCTCCGCGCGGGTCTGGGAGTACTTGTCCTCGTCGGGCAGCACCATCGTGTAGCCCAGGGCGCGTCCTCGCGGCAGGATCGTGACCTTGTGCACCGGGTCGGTCCCCGGCAGCGCCGCGGCGACGAGGGCGTGGCCGCCCTCGTGGTAGGCGGTGATGAGCTTCTCCTTCTCGCTCATCAACCGGGTGCGCTTCTGCGGACCGGCGATGACCCGGTCGATGGCCTCGTCGAGGGCCTCGTCGTCGACGACCTTCGCGCTCTGCCGGGCGGTGAGCAACGCGGCCTCGTTGAGCACGTTGGCCAGGTCGGCTCCGGTGAAGCCCGGCGTACGCCGCGCCACCGAGAGCAGGTCGACGTCGGGGGCCATCGGCTTGCCCCGGGAGTGCACCTGGAGGATCTTGTGGCGCCCGGCTAGGTCGGGCGGGTCGACGCCGATCTGCCGGTCGAAGCGTCCCGGTCGCAGCAGCGCCGGGTCGAGGATGTCGGGGCGGTTGGTCGCGGCGATGAGGATCACACCGCCACGGACGTCGAAGCCGTCCATCTCGACCAGGAGTTGGTTGAGGGTCTGCTCCCGCTCGTCGTGACCGCCGCCCATCCCAGCGCCGCGGTGCCGGCCCACGGCGTCGATCTCGTCGATGAAGACGATGGCCGGAGCGTTCTCCTTGGCCTGCTCGAACAGGTCGCGCACCCGGGAGGCGCCGACGCCGACGAACATCTCCACGAAGTCCGACCCGGAGATCGAGTAGAACGGCACGCCAGCCTCGCCGGCGACCGCTCGGGCGAGCAGTGTCTTGCCGGTTCCCGGCGGCCCGTAGAGCAGGACACCCTTGGGGATCTTCGCCCCCACCGCCTGGAACTTGGCGGGCTCGGAGAGGACCTCCTTGATCTCCCCGAGCTCCTCGATCGCCTCCTGGCAGCCGGCCACGTCGGCGAAGGTCGTCTTCGGCATGTCCTTGCTGATCAGCTTGGCCTTGGACTTGCCGAACTGCATGACCCGCCCGCCGCCGCCCTGGACCTGGTTCATGAAGAACAAGATCAGGCCGATGATCAGCAGGAAGGGGAGGAACGTGCTGAGGATGGAGCCGAGCAGGCTGGGCTGCGGGTTCTCGGAGTTCGACTTCTCGATCGCACCGCTCTCGACCTGGGCCTGCGCCTCGGCGATGATCGCCTCCTGCTGACCGTCGACCCACGAGGCGATGACCTTCGAGCCGTCGTCGAGCTCGGCGCGGATCTCTTGGTCGCCGTCGACGAACAGGATCTCCTTGACCGAGCCGCCCTTGATGTCGGCGACCATCTCGGAGGTGTCGACCTCGTCGTAGCCGCCATTGGGCGCGAGGTACTGCAGAGCGATGAGCACGCCGAAGACCGCGACCACGATCCACACCCAGGGCCCGCGGAAAATTCGCTTTACGTCCATGTCGCGGGACCTGCGCCCCGTCCTCCTGCCACGTCAACCATCTCGGGACTCGACCGTACACGCGAGCAGCAACGCTGACCGGCGTACGACGAGCCTCCCCAGTGTCCCGCGAACAGGCCGGAGAACCCAACCTGGGGTGGTCAGGAGTAGATGTGCGGCGCGAGCGTGCCGATGGAGCGGAGGTTGCGGTAGCGCTCGTCGTAGTCGAGCCCGTATCCGACCACGAACTCGTTGGGGATGTCATGGCCGACGTACTTCACGTCCACCGACATCTGGAGGGCCTCGGGCTTGCGCAGCAGGGTGACGATCTCGACTGAGGCCGGCCCGCGGGAGGCGAGGTTCGATATCAGCCAGGACAGCGTGAGGCCCGTGTCGATGATGTCCTCCACCACCAGGACGTGCCGGGCGCTGATGTCGGTGTCGAGGTCCTTGAGGATCCGCACCACGCCGGAGGACTTGGTCCCCGAACCGTAGGAGGAGATGGCCATCCAGTCCATCTCGACGTGCCGGGAGAAGGCCCGGGCCAGGTCCGCCATCACCATGACCGCGCCCTTGAGTACGCCCACGAGCAGCAGGTCCTGGCCCTCGTAGTCGTTCTCGATCTCGGACGCGAGCTCGCCGAGCCTCCGGGAGATGTCGTCCTCGGTGAACAGCACGTTCACCAGGTCGCCCTCGATGTGCGCGTCGTCCATGCACTCAGCCTCCCACAGCTGGGCTACCACCCCGGGCCGAGGTCGGTCCGAAGCGCAGCACCCCCTCCTCGACCCAAGCGCTGACGTGGCCGGGAAGCTGGACCCGCTTGCCGCCGACCCGCGTCGCGACGAGTGCGGCGAGGGCCACGACATGCACCCGGAAGAGCTCGGAGGCGGGGGCGCCGGCCTCCAGCGCCGCCCGCCGCAGCATCCGCGAGAGCAGGGCGTCCTCACTCTCGCGCAGCACCGCGACGTCGAGTCCCCCGGTTCCGGCGGCCGACTCGTAGGCCCGGTCGGCCAGGCGGTCCAGGAGCTCGACGTCGACCTGCAGCATCGCTGCAGTCCGGGCCAGGGCCGCAGCCACGCCGGGGCCGAGCTCACGCTCGAGGACCGGGAGGACCCGGCGCCGGACCCGCACCCGGCTGAACGACTCGTCGAGGTTGTGCGGGTCCTGCCAGGGGGTCAGCCCCAGCGCCCGGCAGGCCGCCTCGGTCTGCTCGCGGGAGATGTCCAGCAGCGGGCGTCGGTAGCGGCCCGAGACCTCCTGCATGCCCGAGAGCGAGCGTCCGCCCGAGCCGCGGGCCAGCCCAAGAAGGACGGTCTCGGCCTGGTCGTCCCGAGTGTGCCCGAGCAGCACCCTCGTGCACCCGTGCCCGCGGGCGACGTCGTCCAGGGCGGCGTAGCGGGCCGTCCGAGCGGAGGCCTCGACCCCGTGCCCGGCGAGCGTCACCTCGACACTCCGGACCACCGCCTCGTCCGCCCCGAGCTCGCGCATCTGGCCGGCCACGTCCGCGGCCCGTGCCTGCGACCCGGGTTGCAGCGCGTGGTCGACGGTGACGCCCACGACCCGCACGTGGCCCCGCCGGGTCTCGGCGACGGTGGCGGCGAGCAGCGCCAGCGAGTCGGCCCCGCCCGAGCAGGCCACGGCGACCGCGGCCCGGTCGGCCCCGTCGGCCTCGAGGGCGCGACGCACCGCGAGGCGGATCGCGGCCACCGCCAGGTCCTGCGGCACGTCCTAGCCGTGCACCCGACGGACCCAGGCCGCGGGATCGCCGATCTCCGGCCGGGTGGGGAGCTGGTCGGGTCCGGTCCAGACGGCGTTGAACCCTTCCATGCCGACCTGGTCGATCACCCCGCGACAGAAGGCGGCACCGTCGCGGTACTGCGCCATCTTCGCCTCGAGGCCGAGCAGCTTGCGCACGACCCGGTCGAGGTAGCCGGCGCCCTTGCGGCGCTGGTTGAACCGGGCGCGGATGGTCGCCACGGAGGGGATCACCTCCGGGCCGACCCCGTCCATGACCACGTCCGCGTGACCCTCGAGCAGGGACATCACCGCGGTCACCCGGTCGAGCACCTCGCGCTGGGCCGGGCTGGAGAACAGCTCGATGAGGCTCGTGTCGTCGTTGCCGCGCAGGATGTCGCCGATGCGCTTCGCTCCGTCTCCGAGAAGGCCGGCCAACTTGGTCGGGTCGGTCTCCACGCCCCCGATCAGACCCTCGATCTGGGCGGCGATGTGGTCGCGCATCCAGGGCACGGCGGTGAACTGCACCCGATGGGTCTCCTCGTGCAGACAGACCCACAGCCGGAAGTCGGCGGCGTGCACGTCGAGCTCGCGCTCGGCGTGCACGATGTTCGGCGCCACCAGCAGGAGCCGGCCGGTCGGGGCGAGACCGTCCTGCCGCGCGGGAGAGTCGATGTCGTGGGCCCGCTCGCTCGCGGACCGTCCGGCCTGGAGCTCCGCGGACGCCCCGATCCCGTAGAAGGGGTCGAACTGGCCGAGGACCTTCGAGGACATGAAGCCGAGGAGGGCGCCGACCTCCAGGCCGGTCACCCGCGACCCGACGGCCTGCGAGACCGCCGAGGGTGGGCCCTTGCGCTTCTGCAGCTTCGCGACCAGTGGGGCGAGTACCTCGGCGAAGCCGTCCGCGTTGGCCTGAACCCAGCCTCGTCGGTCGACGACCAGGATCGGCGCCGTGCGCTCCTGGGCGTGCAGCCCGGTGAACTCGCGCACCAGCGGCGTCGACCGCTCGGCGTCCCCGCGCAACTCGGCCACCGTCTCCTCGGCCTCCGAGCGCGAGATCGAGGGGCCGGGCCCCGCCATCCGCGTCGCCGTGGCCACCGCCAGGTCCCAGTCGATCATCGTCGTCGCGTCCACCATGACGCGAGCCTACGGTCCGACCCGTCAGGACGCGCAGCGGCAGCCGGCCAGCGCCGCGGCGGCTCGGTCGATCGCCGTCCGCGCCTCGTCGGCGCGGAGGATCCGCGCCCGGTCGGCAACCGCGACGAAGGAGAGCAGCGCCCCGTCGCGCGTGGTCACCACCCCGGCCAGGCCGTGCACGCCGGCCAACGTACCCGTCTTGGCCCGGACCGCCCCCGCACCCCACCGCGAGCCGGAGTCGAAGCGCAGGGCCAGCGACCCGGAGAAGCCGGCGACGGGGAGGCCGGCGAGCATCGGGCCGAGCTCGGGGTGGTCGGGGTCGGCCATCGCGCCGAGAACCCCGAGGACGGTCTCCGGCGAGAGCCGGTCGCCACGGGCCAGCCCCGACCCGTCCAGGACGGTGTCGCCCGACGCGTCGACCCCCAAGGTCTCCAACGTCTCGACGACGGTGCGAGCGCCGGCCCGTGACGAGCCCGGCCGGCCGACGGCGAGCGCGGCCTGGCGAGCCAGCACCTCCGCGCCCTCGTTGTCGCTGACCTGGAGGACCTGCTCGACGACCTGGGCCAGCGGGGCCCCCTCGACCCGGGCGAGCTCGCGGGCCACCTGCGGCGCCACCTGCGGGCGCGGAACCCCACGGACGGTGATGCCTCTGCTCCGCAGGGCCCGGGCGAACTCGACGGCGGCGTCGCGAGCCGGGTCGTCGCTGCGGACGAAGCTGCCGGGCTCCCGTCCCTCGTCGACCCAGAGGGCGGAGATCGGGCTCACCACGTTGTCGGGCAGGTAGGAGGGCTCCCACCGGGGGTTGAGGGCAGGACCACGGAACAGCGACGCGTCGTAGTCCACACCGACCCGGGTGCGGCCCTGCGCGCGCAGGCTCCGCGCGGTCAGCCCCGCCAGTGTGGCGACGTCGGCGCGCTCAGGGTAGGTCTCGCCGGTGGGCGGCGTCCGGGCCAGGAAGGGGTCCCCCCCGCCGACCAGCACCACCCGCCGTGGGCCCGCGGCGACGACGGTGGTCGCGAAGCGGTGATCGCCTCCCCACCTGGAGAGCACGGCCGCGGAGGTCAGCAGCTTCATGATCGAGGCGGGCGTGACCGACGCGGGACCGCGGGACACCAGGTCGCGGTCCTGACCCAGGTCGCGGACCGCCACGGCCACCGAGCCTCCGAGCGCGGGGGCGCTCAGGGTGCTTCGCAGCGCCGCCCGGACCTTGGTGGGGTCGGCCGCCCGGGCCTCGGCCGGCGGGGCAACCGCCGGGGGCGGCGGGACGTCAGGAAGGTCCAGCCCGGGGGGAGGTGGGATCCGCGCGGGCTCGTCGGACTGCGCGGGGGCCGCCTCCGGGGGCACGGAGGTCCCCGGGCTGACGCGCAACCCCGGGGCCACCACGGAGGCGACGAGGCCGACGAGGAGGAGGACGGTCGCCGCGACGCCCCACCACCACCCGCCCAGACCGAGCGGTCCGTCCGCATCACGTCCACTCACGCTGCACCTCCCCTGACTGCGCACTTCTGCCCGTCGTGCGGGACACTAGCGCCACGCAGTCGTCTCGGGAGTCAGGGAAGGAACACACGTGGAGTTCGACGTACTGGTAGAGATCCCCAAGGGACAACGCAACAAGTATGAGGTGGACCACGAGAGCGGACGCATCCGCCTCGACCGGACCCTCTTCACCTCGACGCAGTATCCCGCCGACTACGGCTTCATCGAGAACACCCTCGGGCTGGACAGCGACCCGCTCGACGCGCTGGTGCTGCTCCAGGAGCCCACGTTCCCCGGCTGTCTGATCCGGTGCCGCGCGATCGGCATGTTTCGGATGACCGACGAGGCGGGTGGCGACGACAAGGTCCTGTGCGTGCCGGCCACTGACCCGCGCCTGGAGCATCTGCGAGACATCAGCCACGTCTCGAAGTTCGACCGTCTGGAGATCCAGCACTTCTTCGAGGTCTACAAGGACCTCGAGCCAGGAAAGTCCGTCGAGGGCGCCGAGTGGGTCGGCCGTACCGAGGCCGAGGCCGAGGTGCGCGCGTCCTTCGAGCGTGCCAAGGAGACCCCCGGGCACTGACCCCGCCGGCTCAGGGCCGGACGAAGTGCGTGGGCGGGATCCAGTAGTACATGCTCTCCACGGCCACCGGTCGCCCGGTGCGGGGGGCGTGCACGATCATGCCGTCCCCGAGGTAGAGCGCGACGTGGTGGATCCCGCTCGGAGAGCTGGTCGAGGACCAGAAGACCAGGTCACCGGGTCGCAGCTGGGAAGCGCTGATCGGGGTTCCGGCGGAGTACTGCGCCACGGAGTAGTGCGGCAGAGAGATCCCTCCGGCCGCCCAGGCGCCCATGGTCAGGCCCGAGCAGTCCCACGCGCTCGGTCCGGTGGCGCCCCACTGGTAGGGCTCACCGACCTGGGCCAGGGCGAAGGCGATCGCCGCCTGGGCGCCGCCCGCCGACGCAGGAGCCGCCGGAGCGGGGGCCGGTGCGGGTGTTGGTGCAGGTGCCGGTGCCGGTGCCGGTGCCGGTGCCGGTGCCGGTGCCGGTGCCGGTGCCGGTGCCGGTGCCGGTGCCGGAGCGGGAGC
>JBBPYL010000085.1:0-10640 GCA_038199935.1 Propionibacteriales bacterium
CGGCCCGTCCGGCCCCGCTTCAGCTACGACGAGCAGGGGGACCGTGCGGTCCTCCGGTTCGGGAACGCCGACGGCACCCTGGCTGCGGTGAGCGACTTTCGCCGGGAGCGGGCACCTGGGTCGCCGAGACCAGCCGGGTGTGCACCGGCGTGGACGGCGTCCTCGTCGACGACCGCAACCTGTACGACGGCGCCGGTCTGCTGCGGCACCGGAGCATCTACGCCGCCCCGTGCGGGGACCGCGCCTGTGTCTGGGCGCTGAGCTCCCCGACCTCGGGGATCAATGACCGGGTCCCCGCGCGCGCGAACCGAGGACCCCAGGACCTGTCGAGCCTGTTCCTGCCTCCCGACGACACGGTGACCCGGACGAACCCGTACGGCTTCTGGGTTCTCTACGACCCCGAGAATGCGGTCCGGGGCCTCGCGGCCCGCGACGCCGAGGGCAACGAGGTCGCCGATCAGGTCCAGACCGGTCCCCCCTGGTCCGGAACGCTCCACCTGCTGCTGGCGCGCACCGACCAGACCGAGAAGGTGCTGGTCACCGACTCCTCCGGTCGGGTGCGGGTCTTCGGCCCCGAGGACCTGCCCGGCGCCCGGTAGAGCTCAGGCGCCGCCGTAGCGCCGGTCGCGCCGGGCGTAGTCGTCGATCACCCGCCACAGGTCGCGACGGTCGACGTCGGGCCACAGCACGTCGGTGAAGACCAGCTCGGAGTACGCCGCCTGCCACAGCATGAAATTGCTCAGCCGCTGCTCCCCCGAGGTGCGCCAGACCAGATCCGCGTCGGGCAGGTCGGGCACGTAGAGGTGCCGGGCAAAGGTCCGCTCGTCGACCCGGTCCGGGTCGAGCCGCCCGGCCGCGGCCTCCCGGGCGATCGAGCGAGCCGCGTCGGCCAGCTCCGAGCGCCCCCCGTAATTGACGCACATCGTCAAGGTCAACACGTCGTTCTCGCGGGTCAGCTCCTCGGCGACCTTCAGCTCCTTGATCACCGAGCGCCACAGCCGCGGCGCGCGGCCCGCCCACCGGACCCGCACCCCGAGCTCATGCATCTCGTCGCGCCGTCGGCGGATCACGTCCCGGTTGAAGCCCATCAGGAAGCGCACCTCCTCAGGGCTGCGCGACCAGTTCTCGGTGGAGAACGCGTAGGCCGAGATGGCCCGCACCCCGATCTCGATGGCGCCCTCGACGACGTCGAACAGCGAGCTCTCCCCCTCGGCGTGCCCCGCCGTGCGCGGCAGACCCCGCTCCTTGGCCCAGCGACCGTTGCCGTCCATCACGATGGCCACGTGCTCGGGCACGAGCTCGGGCGGCAGGTCCGGAGGATGAGCACCGGAGGGATGCGACGTCGGCGGCCGGACACGTTCGCGGACCCGCGGCGTCCGCCGGCCTGGTGCCACGACTATCTCCTCCTCCTGCGGGAGCCCTATGCTCCCTCACGACGCACTCGAACGGACGGAGGGCCGGATGGACGGCGCCACGACACAGATCGAGCAGCAGCTCACCTTATTGCTCCGGCGCCTCCAACGGATCCCGGTAGCGACGGCCTCGGGGGACGTCAGGCTGGAGCGTTCGGCGTACGGCATCCTGTGCCAGCTCGCCGACGACGGGCCCAGAAGACTCGGGGAGCTGGCCGCCGCCTTCGGGCTCGACCCCTCGACCATCACCCGACAGGTGCGGTCGCTGGAAAAGGTAGGCCTGGCCGACCGGAGCCCCGACCCGTACGACGGCCGCGCCTCGATCCTCGACCTGACCCCGCACGGTCGTGAGGCGCTGGAGACCACCCGCAACTTCCGCCGGGGACGGCTGGCTGCGGTGATGGCGCCGTGGAGCGAGGAGGACCGGACGAGCTTCGGACGTCTCCTCGAGCTCTTCAACACCTCGGTCGAGGACATGATCGACCGGGGCTGACCGGGCCGAGACTGAACGGGCGAGACGCACCGACCGAGACCGACCGACCTGGGCCGGACCCGTCAGCGCTCGACGTGGGCCATCGACTTCAGCCCGCGCTCGAGGTGCCACGACAGGTACGCCGACACCAGGCCGGTGGCCTCGCGCCGGTGCCGCGGGTCGCTGGCGTCGACCTCCGCCCAGTCCCCGGCCAGCAGCGCGCCGAGCAGCTGGACGGTCTCCAGCGCCGGGCTCGAGGTCCCCGGCGGCCGGCAGCCCGCGCAGAGCATGCCCCCGGCGGCGGGGCTGAAGGCGCGGTGCGGACCCTCGAGCCCGCAGCGCGCGCAGCCGTCGAAGGACGGCGCGTAGCCGGCGACCGAGAGCGAGCGGAGCAGGAACGAGTCCAGCACCGGCCCGGCCGGGCGCCCGAGGTCGCATACCGCCCGCAGCGCGCCCACCAGCAGCAGGAACTGCTGGAGCGCGGGCTCCTTGTCCTCCACGACCAGCCGCTCGGCCGTCTCCAGCATCACCGTCCCCGCGGTGTAGCGCTCGTAGTCCGCGCCCATCGAGGCCCCGAACGGGCTCAGCGTCTCGGCCTGGGTCACCACGTCGAGCGAGCGCCCCTCCGCCAGCTGGAGGTCGACGTGGGTGAAGGGCTCGAGCCGGGAGCCGAAGCGTGAGGACGTCCGGCGTACCCCCTTGGCCACGGCCCGGACGCGGCCGGTGTTGCGGGTCAGGAGCGTGACGATCCGGTCTGCCTCGCCCAGCTTCTGGACGCGCAGCACGATCGCCTCGTCACGGTAGAGCGCCACGCCTCCATTGTCCCCCCTACCCGGCGCGGAGCACGCCTCCACGCCGGGGCGCCCCGCTCGTCTCGGCCTCCGGCGGCTCACCACGGTGCCGGCCGCCGCTCCCCAGCCCGTCCTGGGCCCTCGCGTGGGGGGAGTACGCCGGGCTCAGGCCCCCGTCGCGCGCCCCGCGGCCTGGTCGCTCCAGCACTCGTCCACGAACTCGACAGCCAGCGCGTCGAGGCGGGCCGGTCGCCCGCGCCACTCCCAGACGCTGGTGGCCTCCACGAAGCGGGCCCGGGGCATCTCCTGAGCCAGCATCGCCGCGTCGGCGGCCGGGTGCACGAGGTCGTGGGGATGACCGACGACCAGGGCCGGGGTGTCGATCTCGCGGCGACTCCGGCTCGGCGGGGCGATCCGGCCGAACAGGATGCCGTGGATGGCCGCCGCCATCGGGGCCGGGTGCTGGAGCAGCGTGTCCAAGGCGATGCCGGTCCAGAACGGCACCAGCCCGCGCGGGACGGCCCCGCTGAGCCGACGTACGACGTCGACTCCGAGGGGGGCGAAGCGTCCGACGTACATCAACGGCCCGAAGGCGACCAGCCCGGCCTGGAGCCCGTTGTCGAGCACCGGCATCTCCAGGAGGAGTCCGCGCACCCGCTCCGGGGCGGCGTCGGCGACCTCCAGCGACACGTTGGCGCCCAGCGAGGTGCCGCCGACCACGGCCTGGTCGGCCCCGAGGTGGTCCAGCAGGGCGAGAACCTGCTCGCCGAAGCCGGTCATCGAGTACTGCTGCGGGTTCCGCGGGCGGTCCGAACGGCCGTGGCCGAGGAGGTCCAGCGTGATCACGTGGAAGCCGGCCGCCGCGATGGTCCGGGCCAGGGGCTGGTGCATCCGGCGCGGCATCAGCTGTCCGTGCAGGAGGACGACCCACCGGCCGCCGGCTCCGTACTCGGTGTACTCGAGGCGGTCATGCCCGACGAAGAGCTGACCGACCCGCTCGGAGACCAGTGTGACCATGACGCTCCCCTTCCGCTGCCCCGGCGGCCGATGCTACCCACCGCGACAGCGCCGCCGGCGGCTCGGCACACGGCTCAGCGGAAGGCGTTGATCCCGGTGAGCGCGGCGCCGAGGGTCAGCATGTGCATCTCCTCGGTGCCCTCGTAGGTCAGCACGGTCTCCAGGTTGTTCATGTGCCGCATCACGCTGTGGTCCAGGGTGATCCCGGCGCCACCGAGCACGGTCCGCGCCGACCGGGCCACCTCGATCGCCGCCCGCACGTTGGCCAGCTTGCCGAAGCTGACCTGCGCCGGGCTCAAGGTCCCCGCGTCCTTGAGCCGACCGAGGTGCACCGCGGTCAGCGACGCTTGGTTGACGCCGACCAGCATCTCGGCCAGCTTGCGCTGGGTGAGCTGGAAGCCGGCGATGGGCTGGCCGAACTGGTGGCGCTGCCCGGCGTACTCCAGGGCTTCGAGGTAGCAGGAGCGAGCCGCCCCGACTGCGCCCCAGATGATGCCGAAGCGGGCTTCGTTGAGCACGCTGAGCGGGCCCTTGAGCCCGCGGGCCTCGGGCAGCACCGCGTCGGCGGGGAGCCGGAGGTCCTCGAAGGAGAGCTCCGCGGTCACCGAGGCCCGCATCGAGAGCTTGCGGCCGATCTTCGTCGCGGTGAAGCCGGGTGTGTCGGTGGGCACCACGAAGCCCCGGATCTCCACCCCGTCGTCGGTCTCGGTCCCCGCCCACACGATGGCGACCTGGGCCAGCGTGCCGTTGGTGATCCACATCTTGTTCCCGGTCAGGACCCAGTCGGCGTCGGCGGCGCCGGAGGCCCGGCGGGCCCGGGTCCGCATCGCGGCCGGGTCGCTGCCCGCGTCTGGCTCAGTCAGCCCGAAGCAACCGATCGCCTGGCCGGCGGCCATCCGCGGCAGCCACTCGTCCTTGTGTGCCTCGCTGCCCCAGCGGTGCAGGGAGTACATGGCCAGGGAGGACTGCACCGAGACGAGGCTGCGCAGCCCGGTGTCGACGGCCTCGAGCTCGCGGCAGGCGACGCCGTACGCCGTGGCACTGGTGCCCGCGCAGCCGTAGCCCTGCAGGTGCATGCCGAACAGGCCGAGCTCGCCCAACCGGGCCGGGAGGTCCGCAGGCAAGGTCCCAGCGTCGTACCACTCCGCGATGTGCGGGGCGAGCTCCTTGGCGGCGAAGCTGCGCACGGTGTCCCGCACGGCGCGCTCCTCCTCGGTGAGCAGGTCGTCGACGGCCAGGAAGTCTGCGGGGTCCATGGAGTGATCCTCTCAGGAACGGTTGTTGCCCTCGTCACACACACAGGTCACAGTGGTCACGTCAGCACCAGCCCACCCTTGGAGACATCGATGGACCCTCTCGAGCCCGCCTACGGAACCACCGTCCTGCTGCTCATCGCCGCCGCAGCCGTGGCGCTGCTGCTGTTCTTGATCATGAAGGTGAAGCTGCACGCCTTCATCTCCCTCGTCCTGGTCAGCGTGCTCACCGCGGTCGCCGCAGGCATCCCGGTCGCGGACGTTCCGGCCGCCCTCCTGGCCGGCTTCGGTTCGACCCTGGGATCAGTGGCCCTGCTCGTCGGCTTCGGGGTGATGCTCGGTCGACTCCTGGAGGTGACCGGTGGCGCCCAGGTCCTCGCCGACACCCTGGTCAGCCGGTTCGGGGAGAAGCGCGCGCCGCTCGCCCTGGGCATCGCCGCGCTGATCTTCGGCTTCCCGATCTTCTTCGACGCCGGGCTCGTGGTCTTCCTGCCCATCATCATCACCGTGGCCCGTCGCTTCGGCGGCTCGGTGCTCTACTACGCGCTGCCCGCGGCCGGCGCCTTCGCCGCCATGCACGCACTGGTCCCGCCGCACCCCGGCCCGGTCGCGGCCGCGACCGTCCTCGGCGGCGACGTCGGAGTCTCGCTGCTGGTCGGTCTGCCGGTGGCCCTGGTGTCCTGGTACGTCGGGGTCTACCTGATGTCGCGCATCCTCGGCGCCCGGGTTCACGTCGACGTCCCCGGCCTGCTCTTCGGTGAGGTCAACGGCGGTCGTACGCCGGCCGGCGACGACGAGTCGACCCCCGAGGGCACGACCGGTGGCTCCGGAGGCTCCGGCGCCGCGACCGACACGGTCACCGGCAGCGACACCCGGCTGGGCGCCCCGCCGTTCGGCACGGTGCTCTCGCTGCTGCTCCTGCCGCTGGTGCTCATCGCGGCCAACACGATCCTCACCACCCTGGTCTCCGCCGGCAGCCTGCCCGAGGACCAGGCCTGGATCGGATTCCTCCAGCTGCTCGGCAACACCCCGGTCGCCCTGCTGATCACGCTGCTCGCGGCGATCGGCATTCTGGGCCGCTACCTCGGCTCGCTCTCGGAGACGACGGCGCTGCTGGACAAGGCCCTCGCGCCGATCTGCTCGATCATCCTGATCACGGGCGCGGGCGGCATGTTCGGTGGCGTGCTCCGGACCAGCGGGATCGGTCAGGCCCTGACCGGGTCGCTCTCGGACCTCGGCCTGCCGATCATCGTGCAGGCCTTCTTCATCGCCACGGCGCTCCGGGTGGCCCAGGGGTCGGCGACGGTGGCCCTGACCACCGCCTCGGGGCTGATCGCCAGCCAGGCCACGGACCTGGGCAGCCTGCAGATCGCGCTGCTCGTGGTCGCGATCGCCGCCGGCGCGACGGTGCTCTCGCACGTCAACGACTCGGGCTTCTGGCTGGTCAGCCGGTTCTTCGAGATGGACGAGAAGACCACCCTGAAGACCTGGACGGTGATGGAGACGACGCTGGGCCTCTCGGCCTTCCTGATCGCCGCGCTGCTCTGGCCGCTTGCCGGGTCGCTGTGACGGCCGGTCCCCGGCGACACCTGGTGGCGATGGGCGTCTCCGGGACGGGGAAGACGACCGTGGGCGAGCTGCTGGCCGAGCGGCTGGGCCTGCGCTTCCTCGAGGGCGACAGCTTCCACCCCGAGAGCAACATCGCCAAGATGACGGCCGGGCACCCGCTCGACGACGACGACCGTCGGCCCTGGCTGCAGAAGCTGAACGCCCTGCTGGTCTCCCACGACGCCGAGGAGACGCCGGTGGTGCTGACCTGCTCCTCGCTCAAGCGGGCCTACCGCGACCTCCTCCGGGCGGGGGTCCGCGACGAGGTCTACTTCGTCCACCTCGTCGCGGACCGCGACGTGCTCGCGGAGCGGATGGCCAGCCGGGAGCACTTCATGCCGGCCTCGATGCTGGACTCGCAGCTGGACACCCTCGAGCCGTTGGAGTCCGACGAGACCGGCCGCGAGTTCGACGTGAGCGTCCCGGTCGAGAAGGTGGTCGACGAGGTGGTCGCCGCCCTCGACGTCTAACCCCCACCCCGATTCGTCCGCGCTTTCGCGGCCTGTCGCCGCGAGCGGATCGCGGACGAATCGAGGTGGCGGGGGTGGGTCAGACCTCGAACTCGCCGAGACGGTCCCAGTGGTCGCCCTCGATCTGCATGTTGCGGATCTGCGGCGTCTCCACGACGTACTGCGGCAGCTCGCCCTGGGCCCGGGCGAAGTGCTCCGAGGTCACGTGGGCCTCGGCGGCGTCGTCGCGGAAGGCCTCGATCAGCACGTACTGGTTCGGGTCCTCGACCGAGCGTGACCACTCGAAGAACAGGTTGCCCTCCTCGGCCTGCGTGCTCTCGGTGAAGTCGCGGGTGAGCTCGACCCACTGGTCGGCGTGCTCGGGCTTCACGGTCCACTTCACGCAGATGAAGATCATCCTCTGCTCCTCGCTGTCGATGGCTCTCGCGCCGACTCTGCCATCCGGGCAGGACCGACGGAAGACGAGGCCCGCTCGGGCCTGGCCTGGCGAGCACCGAGCGCCTACGGTGATCTGCATCACTCGTGGCCGCTGTCTCGGAGGGACGACATGACCGACGCGTTGCAGAAGATCCCGGTCAGCAAGGACATCCACCGCTCGCTGGTCGGGCTGCTCCGGGCGGCGTACCCGCACCCGCGCTTCCCCGACGGCCCCTACGAGCGCACCGCCGACGAGGTCATCAGCCAGGTCGAGGAGTCGCTGTGGCACCGGATGGTCCTGGTCAACGGCCTGGGCACCCTCGACCTGCGGGCGGGCGGCAGCTTCGCCGAGCTCGTCCCCGAGGCGGCCGAGGCCCTGCTGCGCGAGCTCGCCGACGCCGAGTTCTTCCGCTTCGTACGCGGCGTGGCCGTGGTGACGCTCTACAACGACCACGAGGTGTGGGACCTGCTCGGCTACGAGGGGGCGTCCTTCGACCAGGGCGGGTACGTCGAGCGTGGCTTCGACGACCTCGACTGGCTGCCGGCCGCCCGGATCGAGGAGTACAGCGGGCCCGAGCGGCTCGTCGAGATCGCCCCCGCCGACGACCCGCAGCACCGCGAGAGGTGACCTGAGATGACCGACTCCACCGCGCGCGAGGACCGCTTCGGCACCCCCATCGACCCCGACGAGCAGACCGTGGTCATCATCGGCTCCGGCGCCGGCGGAGGGACGCTCGCCCACGAGCTGACCCAGCGCGGCATCGGCTGCGTGGTCCTCGAGGCGGGACCGTTTCTGAGGCCGACGGACTACGTCAACGACGAGTGGCCCGCCTTCAACCAGATGGCCTGGCTCGACAAGCGCACGGCCTCGGGCCCCTACCGGGTGGCGACCGACTTCCCGAACCTGCCGGCCTGGATCGTCAAGGCGGTCGGGGGCACGACGACGCACTGGGCCGGGGCAACCCCGCGGTTCAGAGCCTACGAGTTCGCCACGGCGAGCCACTACGGCGGCATCCGGGGCGCGAACCTGCTCGACTGGCCGATCACGCTGGCCGACCTCGAGCCGTACTACGACCGGGCGGAGAAGGCGGTCGGCTCCACCCACCGGCACGGCCGCCCCGCGTTGCCCGGCAACAACAACTACCGCGTGCTGGCCAACGGCGCGGAGAAGCTCGGCTACAAGTTCTACGCCACCGGCCCCTACGGCACGAACGCCGAGCCGTACGACGGGCGCCCCGGCTCCCTCCAGGACGGCTTCAACTTCCAGGGCGACAAGGGCAGCGCCAAGTGGAGCACCGCGGTGCGCGAGATCCCCCGCGCCCTGGAGACCGGCCGCTGCGACCTGCGCGCGGAGTGTCAGGCCGTGCAGATCACCCACGACGCGGCCGGGCACGTCGACGGCGTGCTCTACCTCGACCGGGACGGCAACCTCAACCGGCAGGCGGCCAAGGTCGTCTGCGTCGCCGGGAACTCGATCGAGTCACCCCGGCTGCTGCTGATGAGCGCAAGCTCGCTGCACCCGGACGGTCTGGCCAACTCCTCGGGTCAGGTCGGACGCAACTACATGCGGCACACCACCGGGTCGGTCTACGCCCGCTTCGACTCGCCGGTGCACATGTACCGAGGCGAGACGATGGCCGGGATCGTCGCCGACGAGGCTCGGCTGGACACCTCGCGCGGCTTCGCGGGTGGCTACTACCTCGAGACTCTTTCGCTGGGGCCGGCCTTCCTCGCCGCGTTCGTCGAGCCCGGGTCGTGGGGCCGAGAGTTCACCGAGGTGATGGACGCCTACGAGAACACTGCCGGTCTGTGGATCGTCGGCGAGGACATGCCTCAGGAGTCGAACCGGGTCACGCTGAACACTGCGTTGACCGACCAGTGGGGCCTGCCCGTGCCGGACGTGCGCGTCGAGGACCACCTCAACGACGTGACGATGCGCGAGCACGCCTACCGCCAGGCCGACCGGCTCTACGACGCGGTAGGCGCGGTCGGGACGCACCACACGCCGCCGTACCCGGCGACGCACAACCTCGGCACGTGCCGGATGAGCGCGCGCCCCGAGGACGGGGTCGTCGACCAGTGGGGCCAGGCCCACGACGTGCCGGGGCTCTTCGTCAGCGACGGGTCGGTGATGACCACCGGGGCCGCGGCGAACCCGACGTTGACCATCGTCGCCCTGGCCATCCGGCAGGCCGACCGGATCGCCGACCAGCTGGCCCTCGGCACCCTCTGACCCGAACTAACCCCGATTCGTCCGCGTCGGCCGGCGCGGACCTGACGCGAAACAGCGGACGAATCGGGGTGGGGGCCGGGGTCAGGCGCGGTTGACCGCGGAGATCACGGCCTTCAGCGACGCCGTGACGATGTTCGGGTCGAGCCCGACGCCCCAGAGCACCTGGTCGCCGATCGCGCACTCGACGTACGCCGCCGCGATCGCGTCGCCGCCCGAGGAGAGCGCGTGCTCGGCGTAGTCGAGGACCCGGACGTCACGCCGTGAGGCGAAGACCGGGTTGCCGGCCGCCACCTCATCCTCAGCCAGCTCGCCGAGCGAGTCGACGAAGGCGGCGATGGGCCCGTTGCCGGTGCCCGCGAGACGCCGGAGCTCGCCCTCGACGTAGACGTTCACGCTGAGTGCGTCCTTCTCCCCCGCAGCCGAGGAGGTGTGCACCGAGTCGAGCTTGAGCGGGGTCTCCCGGTCCAGGTACTCGGCGGAGAAGGCCGACCAGATCGACTCGGGCGACATCTCGCCACCGGCGTCGTCGGTGTGCCGCTGGACCGCGCGGCTGAACTCGATCTGGAGCCGCCGGGGCAGGTCGAGCTTGTGCTCGGCCTTGAGGATGTAGGCCACGCCACCCTTGCCCGACTGGGAGTTGACACGGATGACCGCCTCGACGAACGCCGCGATAGGGCCGTTCCCCTCACCGCGCAAAGTGTGCGGCTCGCCGTCGACGTACACCTTCACCGCAAGAGCGTCGCGCTGCCCCGCAGCCGACGACGTGTGCACGGAGTTGAGGGCCAGCGGCGTATGCCGGTCGAGATACTCCGCGCGAAACGACGACCAGATCTCGTCGCCGGAGATCTCGCCGCCCGCCTCGTCGGTGCGGGTCTGCACCACCCGGCTGAACTCGATCTGAAGCCGGCGGGGCAGGTCGAGCTTGTGCTCGGCCTTGAGGATGTAGGCCACGCCACCCTTGCCCGAC
>JBBPYL010000086.1:0-5485 GCA_038199935.1 Propionibacteriales bacterium
CCAGCGCAAGCCTGGGCTCGACGGCGGCAAGACCGGCGCCCTGGCCCCCGAGGAGCTCGACGCGGAGTTCTTCATGCTCCGGGTCCGCACCGACGGGGCGCTGCTCGACGGCAACCAGCTGCGCACGCTGGGCGCGGTCTCCACCGACTTCGGACGCGACACCGCCGACATCACCGACCGGCAGAACATCCAGTACCACTGGATCCGGATCGAGGACGTACCGACGATCTGGGAGCGGCTGGAGTCCGTGGGCCTGCAGACCCAGGAGGCGTGTGGCGACTCGCCGCGCGCCGTCCTCGGCTCCCCCGTCGCCGGCGTCTCCGCCGAGGAGATCATCGACGGCACCCCCGCCATCGCGCAGATCACCGAGCGCTACCTCGGGGACCCCGAGTTCTCCAACCTCCCCCGCAAGTTCAAGACCGCGGTGACCGGCCACCCCAGCCACGACGTCGCCCCCGAGGTCAACGACATCTCCTTCGTGGGCACCACCCACCCCGAACACGGCCCCGGCTTCGACCTGTGGGTCGGCGGCGGCCTGTCGACCAACCCGATGCTGGCCCAGAAGCTCGGGGTCTGGGTGCCGCTCGAGGAGGTCGCCGAGGTCTGGGAGGGCGTGATCTCCGTGTTCCGCGACTACGGCTACCGCCGGCTCCGGTCGCGCGCCCGGCTCAAGTTCCTCGTCGCCGACTGGGGCGTGGAGAGGTTCCGCGACGTCCTCGAGGGCGAGTACCTCCGACGGACGCTGGTCCGCTGCGACTCTCCGCCCGTGCCGACGGTCAGCGGTGACCACATCGGCGTCCACCCGCAGAAGGACGGGCTGCGCTACGTCGGTGCGGCCCCGACCGTCGGCCGGATCAGCGGCGCCGTGCTCTCCTCGCTCGGCGACCTGGTGGACAGACACGGTGCCGCCGGGGTCCGCCTCACGGCGTACCAGAAGCTCGTCGTCCTCGGCGTCCACCCCGACCGCGTGGAGGCGCTCCTCGACGACCTCGACGCGATCGGGCTCTCCGCGCGACCGTCGCTGTGGCGACGCTCGACCATGGCCTGCACCGGTATCGAGTTCTGCAAGCTGGCCATCGTCGACACCAAGCAGCGCGCCACCGACCTGGTCGCCGAGCTGGAACGCCGGTTCCCCGACCTGGACACGCCCATCAGCGTCAACGTCAACGGCTGCCCCAACGCCTGTGCGCGCACCCAGGTCGCCGACATCGGACTCAAGGGCCAGCTCGTGCTCGACGCGGACGGCCAGCAGGTCGAGGGGTTCCAGGTCCACCTCGGCGGCGGACTGGGACTGGAGCCGCGCTTCGGCAAGAAGCTGCGCGCGCACAAGGTGACCAGCGTGGGGCTCGACGACTACGTGACCAACGTGGTGGACGCCTTCCTCGCCGACCGCGACGAGGGCGAGCGCTTCGCGGTCTGGGTCACCAGGGCCGAGGATGACCTGCTCCGCGGCGAGACCGCGCGGCCGAGCCGTTCGCCGCTCCCGGTCGGGGCGTCGCGATGAGCGAGCGCGCGGTGCCGTACCACTGCCCGTACTGCGGCGGGGAGGATCTCCGCCCGCACGAGACGGCCGAGGGGTCGGGACACGGGGCGTGGGAGTGCCGGGAGTGCCTGCGCGCCTTCACGGTCCGCATGCTCTCGATGATCGCCCGCCCCGGCACGGCGGGACCCCCATGAGCACCGCAACGACGCTCGCGGCCCGCGCCTTCCGGGGCACCGCCACCGAGGGGCGGACGCAGGACGAGCTGAAGGCCCTGGTTCGGCACGCGGGGGCCGAACTGGAGCTCGCCCCGGCCCAGGACATCATCGAGTGGGCGGTGGCCACCTTCGGTCAGCGCTTCGCGATCACCTCCTCGATGGCCGACGCCGTGCTCGCCCACCTCGCCAGCAGAGTCGCTCCGGGCATCGACGTGGTCTTCCTCGACACCGGCTACCACTTCGCCGAGACCCTCGGCACCCGGGACGCGGTGGCGGCGACGCTGCCCGTCTCAGTGATCACCATCGCTCCCGTGCAGTCGGTGGCCGAGCAGGACGCCCGCCACGGCCCCGACCTGTTCGCCCGCGACCCCGACCTGTGCTGCGCGCTGCGCAAGGTCCGCCCGCTCCAGGACGCCCTGGTCGGCTACGACGCCTGGGCCACCGGCCTGCGCCGGGCCGAGACGCACAACCGGGTGATCGCGCCCGTCATCGGCTGGGACGAGGCCAAGGGCAAGGTCAAGGTCTCCCCGCTCGCGCGCTGGCGCGACGAGGACCTCGATCGCTACGTCGCCGAGCACGGCGTGCTGGTCAATCCCCTCCAGCACGACGGCTATCCCTCGATCGGCTGTGCCCCCTGCACCCGCCGCGTCGCCCCCGGCGAGGACGCCCGCAGCGGGCGGTGGTCCGGCTCGGCCAAGACCGAGTGCGGCATCCACGCATGACCCCCTGTGACGCGCAGAGCGTCGTCGCGCAGAGCGTCGTCGACGCAGACACTGTCCTGCGCACCGATCCCGAAGGCGGCAGCATCCCATGACCGCTCCCGCACTGATCGCGCTCGCCCACGGCAGCCGAGACCCACGCTCGGCGGCCAGCGTCACCGCGCTGGTCGCTGAGGTCCGTCGCCTGCGCCCCGACCTGCGGATCGAGACCGCCTTCCTCGAGCTCTCCCGGCCGACCTTCGCCACCGTCGTCGACCGGCTGGTCAAGGCGGGGTACGACGAGATCGTGGTCGTCCCGCTGCTGCTGACCGAGGCGTTCCACGCCACCGTGGACGTGCCCGAGGCGATCGCTGGAGCCACCACCCGCCACCCGGGCCTGCGGGTCCGCGCCACCCGCGTCCTGGGTCTGGAGACGGCCTTCCTCGATGTCCTCGACCGACGCCTCAAGGACGCCCTGACCACGGCCCGGGTACGCGAGCTCGACGCCCTCGTCCTGGCCTCCGCCGGGTCCTCCCACCTGCTGGCCAACCAGGCCGTGGCCCGACTGGCCCGGGTGTGGGGCTCCCGGCACCACCTGCCCACCGTGGCGGCGTACGCCTCGACCGCGCCCCCGGCCACCGGGGAGGCGGTGCGCGCCTTCCGCGGCGAGGGTCGCCGTCACATCGCGGTCGGGTCGCTCTTCCTGGCGCCCGGCCTGCTGCCAGACCGCGCCGCCGAGCTGGCCCTCGAGGCCGGTGCCGTCGCCGTGTCGGCTCCGCTGGGCCCCGACCCGGTCCTGGCCCGGACCATCCTGGCCCGCTACGCCGTCGGAGCCGTCGAGCTCGTCCCCGTCTGAGGCGACGGTCGGACCGCACCACTACGGTGGTGGGACGCGCTATCGAAGCCTCGGCCACTGATCGTTCGCGAGATCGAGTGGGAGATCGTCCCGCGGCCGTCCTCGACGCCGGTATGGGGATGCTGCCGTGGAGCCCGCTGGGCGGGGGCTGGCTGAGCGGCAAGTACCGGCTCGGCTAGCGTTCAGAAGGCGACGCCCGGCTCGGCGAGGACCCTGAGCGTGACACGGAGGCCTGGGAGCACCGCGGCACCGAGCGCACCTGGACCATCATCGAGGCCGTGCAGAAGGTGGCCGAGGACCACGACGCCTCGATGGTGCAGGTCGCCCTGTCCTGGGTCAACCACCGACCTGCTCGCCGCCGACTACCCCTACGGCTCGCTGGGGCTCGAGCAGCGCGGGCACGACCTCGCCGGCTGAGCCCACACCCGTACCGGCCCCGGCGTGACCCGCGCAGCCGCCCCGCGCCGCACCGAATAGGCTGAGCCCATGAGCCAACACTTCGACGTCGTGATCCTCGGTGCCGGCCCCGGAGGTTACGTCGCCGGTATCCGTGCCGCCCAGCTCGGCAAGTCCGTTGCCGTGATCGAGGAGAAGTACTGGGGCGGGGTCTGCCTCAACGTCGGCTGCATCCCGTCGAAGGCGCTTCTGCGCAACGCGGAGCTCTCACACATCCTCACCCACGAGAAGGACAAGTTCGGCATCATCGGCGACGCCTCGATGGAGTTCGGCACCACGCACGCGCGCAGCCGGACGGTCTCCGACGCCATCGTCAAGGGCGTGCACTTCTTGATGAAGAAGAACAAGATCACCGAGGTGCACGGCTGGGGCACCCTGACCGGCCCGACCTCGGTCAACGTCGAGGACTCCAACGGCAACGTCACGGAGATCACCGGCGACAGCCTGGTCATCGCCTCCGGCGCCACCACCCGGCTGATCCCAGGCACGTCGCTGAGCGAGCGCGTGGTGACCTACGAGGAGCAGATCCTCGACTCCGAGCTGCCCGGCTCGATCGTCATCGCCGGCTCCGGTGCGATCGGGGTCGAGTTCGCCTACATCATGAAGAACTTCGGCGTCGACGTGACGATCGTGGAGTTCCTGGACCGGATGGTGCCGACCGAGGACCCGGAGATCTCCAAGGAGCTGCTCAAGCAGTTCAAGAGGCTAGGGGTCACGGTCCGGCTGTCCACCAAGGTGGAGTCGATCGACGACTCGGGCGACAAGGTGACGGTGACGGTGTCGCCGGCGCAGGGTGGCGACTCCGAGGTGATCGAGACCGACAAGGTCATGCAGGCCATCGGCTTCGCCCCCCGAGTGGAGGGCTTCGGCCTGGAGAGCACCGGCGTCGAGGTCAGCGAGCGCGGCGCCATCGTGGTCGACGCCCGGGGACGGACGAACGTCGAGAACGTGTACGCGATCGGCGACTGCACCGGCAAGCTGATGCTGGCCCACACCGCCGAGGCGATGGGCGTGCTCGTGGCCGAGACGATCGCCGAGGCCGAGACCATGGAGATCGACTTCGACATGATCCCGCGGGCGACGTACTGCCAGCCGCAGATCGCCTCCTTCGGCTACAGCGAGGAGCAGGCCAGGGAGAAGGGCTACGACGTCAAGGTCGCCAAGTTCCCCTTCGCCGCCAACGGCAAGGCCAAGGGCCTCGGTGACGAGGTCGGCTTCGTCAAGATCATCGCGGACGCGAAGTACAACGAGATCATCGGCGCGCACATGATCGGTCCGGACGTCACCGAGCTGCTGCCCGCGCTCACCCTGGCGCAGCGCTGGGACCTCACTGCCGACGAGGTGGCCCGCAACGTCTTTGCCCACCCGACGCTGGGCGAGGCCGTCAAGGAGGCCGTCGAGGGAATCGCCGGCCACATGATCAACCTCTGACCGGATGCGGTCCCGGGGGAGGTCGAACGATGACCCCGCCGCTCACCGGACATGTAGCCGACGAGTCGGCGGGAAGGCATCGCTAGCTGTCGGGGTTGCTGTCTTTGGACGACTTTCCCGTCCCGGAGACACCCTCCACGAGGTAGTTGCGCACGCCCACCGGGGCAGTATCGGCCCGAGACCTGTCCGGGACAACGTCAGCCGATACCGCACGCCGCGGGGCACTCCCCATAGAGAACTGCCGCGCCCCCAGGTGCAGTCACCCTGGGGCGGGGCAGGTCTCCTGCATAACCGGGGCAACATACCGGTCAGCGGAGCGGGGGCGTCCGGCGCCCCAGGGGCTCCC
>JBBPYL010000087.1:0-22147 GCA_038199935.1 Propionibacteriales bacterium
CCTCCCGAGCCGCCCGAGATCGCCCTCGGGTGCGGCTGCGCTTCGGTGCCGAGCTCGCTCAGCTGACCTCGTCGCCGGCGTGCCCGGTGGTTCGCCGCAGCACCCGCAGGGAGCCCTGGGCCTCCACCTCCTCGAAGCCGTTCGCCAACGCCCGCAGGAAGATCGCGTACGGCGGGCGCCCGCCGTCGGCCGGGTCGGGGAACACGTCGTGGATCACCAGCATCCCTCCGTGCTCGACCCACCGACCGAAGCCGGTGTAGTCGGTCCCGGCGTGCTCGTCGGTGTGGCCGCCGTCGACGAAGAGCATCGACAGCGGGCTGCGCCAGTGGCGTGAGACGGTGCCGGAGCAGCCGACGACCGCCACCACCTGATCCTCCAGGCCCGCCGTGGCGAGGGTGCGACGGAAGCGGGGCAGGGTGTCGAGGCGGCCGAAGACGGGATCAGCCAGGGCCGGGTCGTGGTAGTCCCAGCCGACCTGGTTCTCCTCCGAGCCCCGGTGGTGGTCCACGGAGAACACCACGCCCCCGACCAGCCGGGCGGCGGCGCCGAGGTAGACCGTCGACTTCCCGCAGTAGCTGCCCACCTCGAGGAGGGGGCCGAACGGCAGCGGTGGGTGGGCGACGCGGATGTGGACGGCGCCCTCGGCCGCGGGCATGACGCCGGGGGTGGCCCGGGCCACCGCGAGCAGGTCGGCGGGCATGCCGGGAGGGTCCGTGCTCTCGGGCGGGTCGGTGGTCGCGGGTGGGTCGGTCTGGGGCACCGCCGAAGGCTAGCCGCCCGGTTGCCCGAGGGCCCGCCGGTCGACGGCACGCCTCAGGAGACAGTCACCGTGACGGTCGGTGCGGGGGACCCGGTGTAGCCGGTGAGCTTCACGACCTTCGCGGTGTAGGTGCTGGTGACCTTCGGGGTCACCCGCAGGGCGCAGGTGCCGCTGGCCGACGTGATTGCCGTCAGCACCGTCTCCGTGCTCGACCCAGTTGCGCGGACGTAGACCTTGACCGGGGCGACCGGGACGGTGCTCGTCTCCACGCGACGGGTCAGCCTGACCGAACTGCGGGTAGCTGCCGTTGTTCGCGTTGCTCTGGCCGACGCCGTCGGTGTTGTCCAGGTTGGCGACGCCGCACGCTCCGGAGACTAGTCCACATCAGGTACGCGCGGCGCTGAGTAGGGCGGACGCAGGATCATGGGTCGAAGGGTGAGAGAGAGTCGTGCCGCGGGCGGGATTTGTTCGTTTCTCAGCCCTGGGACGTGTCGAGCGCTGCCGCGGTCACGGCCTCGTCGTAGGCCCAGCGCAGGAAGCGCTCCACCCCGCGCACCAGGGCCGCGGTGCGGATCGAGGGGAAGTAGTCGAAGGCGTGCTGAGCCCCCGGGAGCTCGGCGTAGACCACCTCGCGTCGCGAGGTCTCACGCAGGACGGCGACGAGACGCCGCGCCTGCTCAACCTCGACCAGCGAGTCCCGGTCACCGTGCACGACCATGGTCGGCGGCGCCTGAGCGGTGATCCGCAGGATCGGGGAGGCTGCGGCGAACGCGGCGGGGTGCGCCCGGGGGTCCTGTCGCAGCACGCGCGGGCCCAGGAAGCGGTCGCGCATCTCCTGCGCGCGCGGGGAGGTCACGCCGGCGAAGTCGTAGACACCGTAGAGGGGGACCGCAGCGTCCACGTGGGTGTCGGCGTCCTCGAAGCCCGGCTGGAACGTGCGGTCGTGACGGGTGAACGCGGCCAGGGCGGTGAGGTGCCCACCGGCTGAGCCCCCGGTGACGGCGAGGAAGGCCGGGTCGCCGCCGTACTCGTGGGCGTGCCCGCGCGCCCAGGCCAGCGCGCGCTTCACGTCGACGATCTGGGCGGGGAACGGGTCGCGCGGGCTGAGCCGGTAGTTCACCGCCAGGCATACCCAGCCGCGGGCGGCCATGTGGTGCATCAAGGGTCGTGCCTGGCGATCCTTGCTGCCGATGGTCCAGCCGCCGCCAGGCACCTGGACCAGGACGGGTCCGGGCTCCTTGGCGCCCCGTTGACGGTAGACGTCGAGCAGTCCTCGGCGACCGTGCCGGTCGTCGTAGACCACGTCACGGATGACCTCGACCTCGTCGCTCTCGGGCACGAGCGGCCACAGCAGCTGACCCAGCGGGGTGCCGAGGTCGACGTCGGCGTACGTCTGGCTCAGGCGGTCCAGGTAGTCGGCTCCGAGCCCGTCGCGCAGCGCGGAGTCGAGTCGGCCGCGCGCCTGGGTCGACTCCCGGACCACGGCGGCCAGACCGAGCGCGCTCGCCCCGGCCAGCGCCAGGCCCAGGGGTGAGCGTCGCCGGGAGCGAAGCTCACGCAGAGTGTCGGCCACGGTGAGCCCGAGCAGCTGGGGCGCGAGCTCGCCGGTCAGCCAACCGGCGAGGTAGCTGGGCAGCATCGTGCGGTAGGAGTGCGGAGGGTGCAGGGCGTTGGCGGTCAGTGCCGCCGTGGACAGCTGGCGTGCCAGGTAGTCCGAGACCATGGACGGAGCGTACGCAGCCCGTCCGTCACCCGTCCGAGGTCGGGCCGCGCGAGAGGCGACGGGCTGGTGGAGAGGGGCTGACGAGCGTCGGTCGCGGGGGTTAGCGTGGGACGCGTGAGACGTGAACCGCACGAGAACGTGGCGACCGCCCTGGTCGACCCTGCCGTGCTCGGGGACGTCGAGCTCTCGTTGATGGCCCAGGATCTGCGGGTGTGGCCGGTCGCCACGGCCCCCTTCTGTGCCGACGGCACCCGGACCGCGTTCCAGATCCGCAGGAACCTGCTTCAGCGACACCGCGGCGAGTGGGACCTCGCCGCAGGCTGGACACCGATCTGGGTCGGGTTCGGCCCTGGTTGGCACGACGGGGACGAGCCGCTGCCGTGGGCCGCGCACGAGGTCCTGTGGCGGGTCCTGGGCTCGTACTCCTCCTGCGTCCGCTTCCACCGGCGGCTCAGCGGTGTACGGCGAGTGTCCTGGCGCGAGGACCTCTCGCGCTGATCGGGGTCGAAGGGCCCGCGGACGCGGAACCGGGGAGCAAGGGACTACGTCTCACCGCCATGACCTCCCACGCATCCGCCCTTCGACCCACCGCAGCCCGCCCGGCCCGCACCGTCGCCTCCCGGGCGAGGAGCCCCTCGGCGACGTGGCGTACGCCCCCTGCACGGACGGCGGCGGGGACGGGACCGCGGAGCGGCAGGACGCGGAGGAGAAGGTGCCGGCCCGGACGATCGCCGGAATCGACCCGTCGGTAGCCTTCGTGGTGCCCACACGCGACCCCGACTACCTGTACTACTCGGGCGACGCGACGTCGTCGCTGCCCCCGGAGATTGCGACGCTGTTGCCCCGCTGAGCGAAAACGGGTCGCGTCGGCGGTCGATCCGGGTCAGGCTGAGCCCATGAGGATCGAACCGTTCACCGCTGACGACGTCGAGGACGTGCAGGCGGTCGTCCGCCTGCAGAACGCAGCGTCTGCCCAGGACTCCCCGTGGGAGCACCCCAGCACGGTCGGGATGCTCCAGGGCTTCATGCGCCACGGCTGGGACGGGGAGGTGCCGGCGTACTACCTGCTGCGTGACGACGACGCCGTGGTCGCCTGGGGATCGATCTGGACCAGCGAGTGGGACAACACCGACCTGGCCGGCGTCGACGTGGCCGTCGCCCCCGACGACCGTCGTCAGGGTCTCGGGAGCGCGTTTCTCGCCGACCTGCTCGACCAGGTCAGGGCCTCGGGGCGGACCAAGGTGATGGCCGACGCCTGGGACAATCCGGCCGGGCGTGGGTTCGCGCAGGCGCACGGCTTCATCCGCGGCTCCCAGGCCATCAACCGTCGTCAGGTGCTGGCCAGCATCGACCGGAACCTGGTCCGCGGGAGAGCCGAGGAGGCAGCAGCAGCCGCGTCGGCCTACGAGCTGGTCCGGCTGGAGGGGCGGACGCCTGAGAGCCTGCGTGACGACGTCGCGGTGATGACCGCGGCCATCAACGACGCACCGACCGACGACCTCGACATCGAGGACGAGCTCTTTCCGCCCCAGCGGCTGAAGGCCTACGAGGACGCCCAGCTCGCGCGCGGGCAACGGCTCTACCGGTTGGTCGCCCGCCATCGCGAGAGCGGGGTGCTGGCCGGTCACACCATCGTCGCGGTCGAGACCGGCCGGCCCACCATCGGGCACCAGCACGACACCAGCGTCGTCCGTGAGCACCGGGGCCACCGGCTCGGGCTGCTGCTGAAGACGGCGATGGTCCTGTGGCTCGACGAGCTCGAGCCTCAGCTGGAGACCATCGACACCTGGAACGCCGAGTCCAACGACCACATGATCGGCGTCAACGAGCTGCTGGGCTACCAGGTGCTCGGTCGAGGGCTCCAGTTCCAGCGCGCGCTGTGAGGACCAGGGGACCCTCGTCGGTGATCGCGATGGTGTGCTCGCTGTGAGCCCCCCGCGAGCCGTCGTCGCTGCGCAAGGTCCAGCCATCCGGGTCGTGGCGTAGGACGTCGCTCGTGGCCAGGAACCAGGGCTCGATCGCGATGACCAGACCGGCACGCAGTGGGTAGCCGCGGCCGGCGCGGCCGTCGTTGGCCACGTGCGGGTCGCCGTGCATCGTGCGGCCTACCCCGTGGCCGCCGAACTCGGTGTTGATCGAGAGCCCGGCCCGGCGGGCGACGGTGGCGATGGCCGCCGAGATGTCCCCGATCCGGTGACCGACCGCCGCAGCGGCGATACCGGCCTCGAGGGCCTCCTCGGTGACCGCGATCAGCGCCAGGTCACCGGGTCGGGCCTGACCGACGACCAGGCTGAGGGCCGAGTCGGAGACCCATCCGTCGACTGAGGCGGCGAAGTCCACGCTGAGCAGGTCGCCGTCGGCCAACGGGTAGTCGAAGGGCAGGCCGTGCAGGACCGCGTCGTTCACCGACGTGCACAGCACCTTGCCGAAGGGTCGCGCGCCGAAGGACGGGTGGTAGTCGACGTAGCAGGAGGTGGCTCCGCGCTCGGCGATCATCGTCGCGGCCAGTGCGTCGAGCTCGAGCAGGTTGACCCCGACGTCGGCCGCCTCGCGCAGCGCGCTGAGCACGCTCGCGACGAACTCGCCGGCCGGCCGCATCTGCTCGATCTCGGTGGGCGTCCTGAGCTCGATCATGCGCCCGAGCCTACGGCGTGTCAGCCCGTGATGCAGATCGACTGCCTCTGCAGCGCGATGGTGCCGTTGTCGCGCACGGTGGCGTCCACAACGACCTGGACGGACTGGCCAGCGCAGTTGCCGGTGCCCAGGTCCACGGGGGCGTCCGGGGCGGCCGAGGCGTCGGCGCCCGGGCGACCGCGCGGTCCGCGGGCGCCGCGACGCCCGTTGTTCCCCTCGGTGCCGTCCGTGCCGTCGATACCGTTGCCGCCGTCGGTCCCGGCCGGTCCCGCCTCTCCGGGAGGACCGGGTAGACCGCTTGCTCCCTGAGGACCCTCCAGCTGACCCTGGAGGACGGACACGGAGCCGAGGGCACCGAGGAACCCGCAGACCAGTGCGATGACGCAGGTGAGAGCGATCCCGGGCAGAGTTCCCATGGCACGACCGTAGGGGGGATCGTCGTGTCGTGGGGCGATAGAGGGGCATGTCGCGAGCCCGACGCCGACGAATTACAGCGTTGTAGTTGAGTCGAAGCGTTCCCAGGACCCCTGGGGCCGGTGTGAAACTTGGTCCTCGAGTGACGCGAAGCACCTCAATTGGTGTCGATCCGGGCGCGTTCGCCGCGCTCACCGTCCACCCGGCCGTACGCCGACCGAGCCCGCCCGCCACCCCTGCGTTGCCCCGTCACAAGCCCCGTCAGTTGCCCCGTCAGTTGCCCTGAGGAGACCCGTCGTGTCTTTTGCCTTCAGTCCGAGCTTCCTGGTCCGTCGGACCCTCGTCGTCCTCCTCCTCACCGGGCTGGCCCTGGTCCTGCTGCTCAGCACCGGGCCGAGCCCTCGCGTGACGCCGGCTGCAGGCCAACCGGCAGCGGTCCAGCGGGCCGGGAGCTACACCCCCCAGACCGGGGCCATCTTCAACCGGCCGGTCGGGAGCCGGGCTCAGCAGCGGGCGATCTTCACCCACGTCAACCGGGCGATCGACGCGGCCACCTCCGGGTCCACGATCCGCATCGCGGTCTACTCCTTCGCCGAGGAGGCCACGGCCGACCGCCTGCTGGCGGCGTACCGGCGTGGGGTCTCGGTCAAACTGATCTTCAACCCGCACACCATCTATCCCGCCGAGCGACGTCTCGCGAAGGTGCTGGGCAGCCGCGTCAACGCGCGATCGTTCGTCAAGTTCTGCGACCACAGCTGCCGGGGGACCAGCGGGGTCATGCACCAGAAGGTGTTCCTCTTCACCCGCGCCGGAGCGGCGGAGAACGTCGTCATGGTCGGGTCGAACAACATGACCCGACACAACGCCGTGGATCAGTGGAGCGACATCTACACCGTCGTCGGCGACGCTGCCCTGTTCTTCACCTACGCAGGCGTGTTCGACCAGATGAAGACCGACACGCCCCAGACCACGCCCTACATCCAGGCTGAGGTCAACTCCTACGAGCCGGAATTCTACCCGCGCCGCCGCACGACCATGGTCGACGACCCGATCTACCTGGCCCTCTCGGCGATCACCTGCCAAGGCGCCGCCGAGGGGTACGGCACCGCCGTGACCGCCGCGGACGGGACGGTGAGCCGGGTGACGCGGGTGCGCATCTCCCAGCACGCCTGGAACGGTGACCGGGGCCGCTACCTGGTGGCCAAGGTCGCCGAGCTGGCCCGGTCCGGCTGCGACGTCAAGGTGGTCTACGGCGTGGGAGCGGGCACGGTGGTAAAGCAGACCCTGGCCCGTACGTCGGTCCCCGCCTCCTCGGGACGGGTCCGCGGCGTCCACACCCACCAGAAGATGTTCAGCGTCAGCGGCGTGTTCGAGGGGGACCCCGCTTCCGCGCTGGTGTGGACTGGCTCCCACAACTGGAGCGACGGAGCGCTGCGCCGGGACGACGTGGTGCTCCGGGTGGACTCACCCGAGGCCTACGCGCAGTACGACGCGAACTTCGAGGACATGTGGAGAAACGGCTGAGAGCAGCAGCGGCTCGACCACGAGCACGACGGCGATGACCGACGAGGACGTCGGGACCGAGCAGGACGTCGCCGCCGACGCCCGCGTCGACCGCTGGGAGGAGGCCACCACCTGGCCGCTGACCTTGGTCTCCGTGGTCTTCTTGGTCGCCTACGCCTGGCCGATCCTGGACCGAGAGCTGAGCCCGACCTGGCGAGTGGTCGCGGGGACCGTCACGACGGTGACCTGGGGCGTCTTCGTCGTTGACTACGTGGGACGGCTGCTGCTCTCCACGCGACGGTTCCGCTTCGTGCGTCGCAACCCGCTCGACCTCGCTGTGGTGCTGCTCCCGGTGCTCCGGCCTCTCCAGTTGCTCCGGGTGCTCTCGATCCTGAACTCGGCGGCGGGAAGCTCGTTGCGCGGCCGGGTCGCGGCCTACGTCGCGGGCTCCACCGCCCTGGTCCTTCTGGTCTCCTCCCTGGCCGTGCTCGATGCCGAGCGCACGGCGCCGGGCTCGAACATCCGCAGCTTCCCGGACGCGATCTGGTGGGCGTTCAGCACGGTCACGACGGTCGGCTACGGCGACCGGTTCCCGGTCACGGGGCAGGGGCGGCTGATCGCCGTGGGACTGATGGTCGCCGGGATCGCCCTGCTCGGTGTGGTCACCGCCTCCCTGGCCTCCTGGCTGGTCGAGCGGGTCTCCGAGGTCGAGGAGGAGAGCCGGACGGCCACCGCGCGCGACGTCATCGCACTCAGTGACCAGGTGGCCGCACTGCGCGAGGAGCTGCGCGACCTGCGCCGAGAGCACTGATCGGGACGACGCTCTCGACCACGTCTGGGTCACCGATCGCTTGGACGAACCTCAGCGTATTGAGGCCGCCGTCCTCGGTGAGGTCGAGCTCGAGGTGCCAGACCGCGCCGGGATCGTCGTCGGTCCACGTCCGCACGACCAGACGCGTCGGTGGCGGACACACGGCGATCCGGTACGTCTCCGGGGCGACCGCCTCGCCTTCGGCCGTCATCGTGAACGCGACCTCTCCGGTCGTCGGGTCACCGGTCCAGGTGCCGATTAAACGCACCAGCCGAGCGGGCCCCGTGACTGCGGCCCAGACCTCCTCGGCCTTCGTCAACGACCTCGAGCGGCCGATCGGAGCCGACCTCGGCGGAGAGGCGCTGGCCGCCGGGGTCGTCGACGAGTGCCAGGTCTTGCTCGTCCTGCTCGCAGTCGGCGGAGGCAGGCCGGTCTTCCCGCTCGGTCTCCGTCTCCGTCTCCGTCGTCGGCCACGAGCACGCGAACCGGGCGCCGGGGCAACATCGCCCGAGGTCTACGTGGCGGGGGCGTCGGGAGCCAGCTGCTGCGGAGGCAGCTCGGGAGTGGGCTCCTCCTGCGGCGCGTCGGTCGGAGGTGCCTCCTCCGGCGGAGCGTCGGTCGGAGGTGCCTCGTCCAGCGGGCCGTCGGTCGGAGGCGCCTGCTCCGGCGGCACGCCGCCGTCCTCGGGCGGCGCCTGCTCCGTCGGCACGCCGCCGTCCTCGGGCGGCGCCTGCTCCGTCGGCACGTCACCGTCCTGGACGTCGTTCTCCGCATCCGGCGGCTGCTGCCCCGTGCCGCTCCATCCCGGGATCGAGGTACCGACACCGGGGTTGCTCGTGCCGCCGGTGTAGGTGGACACCGCACGACCGGTCGACAGCTCGAAGGCCACGATGAGGACCATCGCCGTCCCGAAGAGTGCCGCGCTGATGGCGATGATCCGCTTCCAGGGCAGGCCCTGCAACATCTGCGGCGTGGACCCTTCCTGGTCCGCTCGCGCGGCGAGGTCCGATTCCCCGATGCGACCAGGGGCCTCGTGCGGCGGGACAGCCCCCGCCCCGACTGGCACCGGCTCCCTCACAGGCCCGCTGCGCCGAGCCCCGATGGCCTGAGCCGCGACGCGCTCCTTGGTCATCGCCAAGTAGTGGGAGTAGACGGCACCTCCCACCGTGATGCACAGGCTTCCAAGCGCCGCGCCGACCAGGGTGCCGGCCGCGCCGAGGGTGGAGAGGAGCACAGCGGAGGACACCGCTCCGAGAGCGCCCCCTGCGGAGGTGACCCAGTTGATCTGTAGACGGTTCGACTCGCTCATCGGATCCACTATCCGGCCCTTTGCGGTGGTGACCAAAAGGCGACGCGCGCCCGCACGCTCAGAGGTGACCAACCTCACCGTTCACGCGGCGTAGACGACCAGGCCGACCCGGTGCACGGGCACCAGTCTTCGCGCAGCGCAGAAGCCGGCCAGGACCTGCGTGCACCCCACCGAGCGGCTCGGCTGAGCCGGGAGCGGGCCTCACAGAACCGCGTCGAGGAACGCGCGGGTCTCGGCGTGCTGGGGAGAGCCGATCAGCTGCGCTGGCGAACCCTCCTCGAGGATCAGGCCCTCGTGGAAGAAGGCCATCCGGTCGGCAACCTCCTGGGCGAAGCCCATCTCGTGAGTGACCACCATCATCGTGATGTGCAGCTCGGTGGACAGCGTCTTCATCACCGCGAGCACCTCGCCGGTGAGCTCCGGATCCAGTGCGGAGGTGGGTTCGTCGAAGAGCATCACGTCGGGCTCCATCGCCAAGGCGCGAGCGATGGCGACACGCTGCTGCTGGCCCCCCGAGAGTCGCACGGGATGCTCCCCGGACTTGTCGGCCAGGCCCACCCGGTCGAGCAGGTCCTTCGCGCGTGTGGCGACCTCCTCCTCCGAGCCCCGGTTGGCGCATCGGGCCGCGCAGGTGACGTTCTCGAGCACCGTCATGTTGGGGAATAGGTTGAACTGCTGGAACACCATGCCCACGTGCAGGCGCAGCTGGCGGATCTGCTCCCGCTTCCGCCGCGTGCGGTGCCCACCGGACAGCCGGATGCCGGAGACCTCGATCGAGCCCTGGGTGGGGTCCTCGATGAAGTTCACGCACCGCAGCACCGTCGACTTGCCCGAGCCCGAACGACCGAGGATCACCACCACCTCGCCACGGTGGACCTCCAGGTCGATGCCTCTGACCACCTCGAGGTGGCCGAAGCGCTTGTGCAGTCCATCGATCCGGACCACCACGTCCTCGGCCATCAGTGCGGCTCTCGGATCCGGCCGGCGCGGGCCACGTGAGCCCGGTCGTAGCCCTGGCCGATCCGTCGCTCCAACCGGGCCTGGAAGAAGGTGAAGATCACCGTGAGACCCCAGTAGACCAGCGCGGCGGCGACGTACGCCTCGAGGTTCTTGAAGTCGGCCTTGCCGACCAGCTGGGAGCGTCGGAAGACCTCCGCACTCGCGGCGGTCACCCCGAGGAACGAGACCAACGCCGTGTCCTTCATCATCGCGATGAACTCGTTGCCGGTGGGCGGGATGATCACCCGAAAGGCCTGCGGCAGCACCACCTTGCGCATCTTCTGGCCGTAGGTCATGCCGAGCGCGTCGGCAGCCTCGCCCTGACCGCCGGCGACCGACTGGATGCCTGCGCGGAAGATCTCGGTCATGTAGGCGCCGTAGTTGAGTCCCAACGCGACGGTGCCCGCGGTCGCGGCGTCGAGGACGAGAGCCTGGTCGAAGCCCTCGGGAAGCCACGAGTAGCTCGCGGCGAGGTTGCGCCCGACCGGGGGAAGCGCCAGGTAGAGCAGGAACATCTGCACGATCAGTGGGGTCCCGCGAAAGAACGAGACGTAGAAGCCGGCCACGCCGTACGCAACCGGGTTGCGGGAGATCCGGGCAAGCGCCCCGAGGAGCGCCATCACGACGGCCAGCACGATGCCGCCCACCGCGATGAACATCGTGTACCGCAGCCCGCCCAGGATGAAGCGAAAGTTGTCCCGGATCCACTGGACGTCGAAGCCGGCCGCGTTCCCCACGAAGCTGACCAGCAGGATCAGCACCACCCACACGACGCCGGTCTTCACTCCGAAGGGCACGCGTGCGGAGGCGAACTGGACGCGTTCCCAGGCGTCGCTCATCGTGCCCCGGACCGATGACCTCTCACAGCAGGAGCCACGTCACTGCTGCGTGGTCAGGTCCAGGCCGTACCACTCCTGCGACAGCGCGGTCAGCGTGCCGTCGGAGTGCATCTCCTCGATGATGGTGCTGACGGCCTCGTACAGGGACTCCGAGGACGGGTCCGAGCTCTTGTCGAACCCGGCCGAGAGTGGCTCGTAGAAGACGGGATCGCCCACGATCTTCACCGGGTTGCCCGCATCGATGTAGCCCTGTGCGGTGGTCACCGAGGTGATCACCGCGTCCAGCCGTCCGTTGGTGAGGTCCTGCAGCGCGGTGGTGTCGGTGTCGTAACCCGACACCTTGGCGTCGTCGATGATGAAGTCGAAGTCGTAGCCCTCGATGTTCAGGTCCTTGGTGAGGAACTGCTCGTAGGTGCACCCACCGCAGACACCGATCCTCGCGCCGTCGAGGTCGGTGGTCAGGTCGCTGACCGACTCGTCGTCAGCCGGGACCACGACCACGGCCGGCGTGTAGTTGTAGGGCTCGGTGAAGTCCAGGACCTCTTGCCGGTCGTTCGTCGGCGTCATCGATCCGACGGTCGTGTCCCAGCGCCCGTTCCAGCTGCCTGCGGTGATGATGTCCCACGCGGGCGTCTCCCAGGCGACGTCGACGCCGAGACGATGGGCAATCTCGGTGGCCACGTCGATGTCGAAACCCTCGTACTCGCCGGTCTGCTGGTCGAGCGAGGACTGCGGCGGGTAGGCAGGGTCGGTGGAGACACTGAGCGTCCCCTTCTCACAGATCTCGGCGAGCAGGTCGGTGGTCTCACCGGCGCAGACGCCCTCGCCCGTGGCGGCCGACGTGGTGGCACCCTCGGCCGGTGGCTTCGCAGCGGTGTCCGTGTCGCTCCCGCACGCGGCGAGCAGGGCTAGGAGCGCGACGAGCGCGACGAGCGCGACAGAGGAAAGTGAACGACTTCGCATGGAGTCCCCCTCGGGATGGCTACTCCGTGCAATATGTCAGATGGTGCCGCCAGCGGGAACCTCATCGGCGGACCAGTTGCGACCCAGGTCCCGCATGCCGCTGTTCCCGCATGCCGCTGTGGAGCCGGGCTCAGTCCGCAGTCCGCCGCCATCGGCAGTCCCCGGCCGTAGCCGTGGCTCTTCGCCCAGAACCAGTACCGCGGCCAGGCGCTCTACGCCCCCGGGCCGCTCACCAGCCACGGTCGCGCCACTGCGCCAGGTGGGGGCGCTGCGCCCCCAACGTCGAGTCATCGCCATGCCCGGGGTAGAACCAGGTCTCGTCGGGGAGCTCGGCGAAGACCTTGGTCTCCAGGTCGTCCATCAGGCTCGTGAAGTCGGCCTCGGCGGTGGTGCGGCCGGGGCCGCCGGGGAACAGCGAGTCACCGGTGAACAGGTGGGGGGTCCCGGTCGGGTCGTCGTAGAGCAGCGCGATCGACCCGGGCGTGTGCCCCCTGAGGTGGATGACGCGCAGCTCCGAGCGGCCCACCGCGATGGTGTCGCCGTCGCCCACGGTCCGGTCCACCGGTACGGGCAGCCCGGCTGCGTCGTCCTCTCCGGCCAGCGTCTCGGCACCGGTCGCCTCGATGACCTCGGCCAGGGCCCGGTGGTGGTCCCAGTGGTGGTGCGTGGTGGCCACCCGGACCAGGCCGGCGTCCCCGACCACCCCCAGGATGCGTGGGGCGTCGTCGGCCGCGTCGACCAGCAGCTGCTCGTCGGTGTGCCGGCAGCGCAGCAGGTAGACGTTGTTCGCCATCTCGCTGACCGCGAGCTTGGTCACCATCAGGTCGGTGAGCTCGCGGGTCTCCACCGGCCCACCGGGTCGGACCTTGCCGTGGTAGGTCATCCTCGCCTCGTCCGGTAGGGAATGTCACGTCGGGGGTCTGCGTTCACGAGACTAGCGGGGGCTCGGCCAGGGCACTGCGGTCCCATTGTCGGTGCCGCCCGCTAGCGTGATGTCGTGGGTCTTATCTCGTGCAGCGCTGACCGACCACCCGTACCTGACGACGCAAGGACCGTCCGTGGCTGACCAGCTGATCATCCGGGGTGCCCGGGAGCACAACCTCAAGGATGTCTCTCTCGACCTGCCCCGCGACGCCCTGATCGTCTTCACCGGCCTGTCCGGGTCCGGTAAGTCCAGCCTGGCCTTCGACACGATCTTCGCCGAGGGCCAGCGTCGCTACGTGGAGTCGCTCTCGGCGTACGCCCGCCAGTTCCTGGGCCAGATGGACAAGCCCGACGTCGACTTCATCGAGGGCCTCTCGCCCGCGGTCTCGATCGACCAGAAGTCGACCTCGAAGAACCCGCGCTCGACCGTGGGGACCATCACCGAGGTCTACGACTACCTGCGCCTGCTCTACGCCCGAGCCGGGCGTCCGCACTGCCCCACCTGTGGCGCCCCGATCTCGCGGCAGACTCCGCAGCAGATCGTCGATCGGGTCCTGACCCTCGAGGAGGGCAGGCGCTTCCAGGTCCTCGCTCCGGTCATTCGCGGCCGCAAGGGCGAGTACGTCGACCTCTACCGCCAGCTCCAGACCCAAGGGTTCTCGCGAGCCCGCACCAACGGCGAGATCCACCCGCTGTCCGAGCCGCCGAAGCTGGACAAGCAGAAGAAGCACACCATCGAGGTGGTCGTGGACCGGCTCGCGGTGAAGGCCTCCTCCAAG
This sequence comes from Propionibacteriales bacterium, assembly GCA_038199935.1. Taxonomy (GTDB): domain Bacteria; phylum Actinomycetota; class Actinomycetes; order Propionibacteriales; family Nocardioidaceae; genus Nocardioides_B. Next base: position 13,659 of record JBBPYL010000087.1, read on the forward strand.
CGGCGGCTCACCGACTCGGTCGAGACGGCCCTCGGGCTGGCCGGTGGCCTGGTGCTGCTGGACTTCGTCGACCTTCCGGCCGACGACGAGGGCCGGGAGATGCGCTTCTCCGAGAAGATGGCCTGCCCCAACGAGCACCCCATCGACACCGACGACCTCGAGCCGCGATCGTTCTCCTTCAACTCGCCGTTCGGCGCCTGCACGGTGTGCCACGGGCTCGGAACCCGGATGGAGGTCGACCCCGACCTGGTCATCGCGGACCCGTCGCAGACCTTGGGCGGGGGCGTCATCGGTCCGTGGTCCGGTGCGCACGTGGCGGACTTCTTCATCCGGCTGCTCGGTGCCCTCGGAGACGAGCTGGGCTTCGACCTGAACACCCCGTGGGAGGACCTGCCGAGAAGCGCGCGCCGGTCGATCCTGGAGGGGCACTCCACCAAGGTGCATGTGCGCCACCGCAACCGCTACGGCCGCGAGCGGTCCTACCACACCGCCTTCGAGGGAGTCCGTCCCTACATCGAGCGTCGCCACCGGGAGGCGGAGTCCGACACCAGCCGCGAGCGCTTCGAGGGCTACATGCGCGAGGTGGCCTGCCCCGAGTGTGCGGGCTCACGCCTCAAGCCGGTCTCGATGGCCGTGACCCTGAGCGGCTCGGGCGGGGAGAAGAACATCGCCGAGGTCTGCCGTCTCCCGATCGACGAGACCGCCGCCTACCTGGCGACCCTGGAGATGTCGGCCCGGGAGCGCCAGATCGGCGAGCGCGTGCTGAAGGAGATCCAGGAGCGCCTCAACTTCCTGCTCGACGTCGGTCTGGACTACCTCTCACTGGACCGCCCCTCGGGCTCGCTCTCCGGCGGCGAGGCCCAGCGGATCCGGTTGGCGACGCAGATCGGCGCCGGTCTGGTCGGTGTCCTCTACGTGCTCGACGAGCCGTCCATCGGGCTCCACCAGCGCGACAACCACCGACTGATCGAGACTCTGCTGCGGCTGAAGGACCTCGGCAACACCCTGATCGTGGTCGAGCACGACGAGGACACCATCCGGGTGGCCGACTGGGTCGTGGACATCGGCCCGGGCGCGGGCGAGCACGGCGGGCAGGTGGTCGTCTCGGGCACCGTGGACGACCTGCTCAACCACCACGACTCCCCGACCGGGCTCTACCTCTCCGGACGCAAGCAGATCCCGGTGCCCGAGGTGCGGCGGCCCCGGACCCCCGGCCGCGAGCTCGTGGTCCGCGGAGCAACCGAGCACAACCTGCAGAACATCGACGTGTCCTTTCCGCTGGGCCTGTTCATCGCCGTCACCGGGGTGTCCGGCTCCGGCAAGTCCACCCTGGTCAACGACATCCTCTACACCTCCCTGTCCAAGCAGATCTACAACGCCCGCACCGTGCCGGGGCGGCACCGTCGCATCGAGGGCCTCGACGAGATCGACAAGGTCATCCACGTCGACCAGTCGCCGATCGGGCGCACCCCGCGCTCGAACCCGGCGACGTACACCGGGGTCTTCGACCACGTCCGCAAGCTCTTCGCGCAGACGCCGGAGGCCAAGGTCCGCGGCTACCTCCAGGGACGCTTCTCCTTCAACGTCAAGGGCGGACGCTGTGAGGCGTGCTCGGGCGACGGCACGATCAAGATCGAGATGAACTTCCTGCCCGACGTCTACGTCCCCTGTGAGGTCTGCCACGGGGCGCGGTACAACCGGGAGACGCTCGAGGTGCACTACAAGGGCCGCACCATCGCGGAGATCCTGGACATGCCCATCGAGGAGGCCGTCGACTTCTTCGAGGCCATCCCCGCCATCTCGCGGCACCTGCGCACCCTGGTCGACGTCGGCCTCGGCTACGTTCGGCTCGGGCAGCCGGCTCCGACCCTCTCCGGTGGCGAGGCCCAGCGGGTCAAGCTCGCCGCCGAGCTCCAGAAGCGGTCGACCGGACGCACGGTCTACGTCCTCGACGAGCCCACCACCGGGCTGCACTTCGAGGACATCCGCAAGCTCCTGCTCGTGCTGGGCCGGCTGGTCGACCAGGGCAACAGCGTCCTGGTCATCGAGCACAACCTCGACGTGATCAAGACCGCGGACTGGATCGTCGACATGGGCCCCGAGGGGGGCAATCGCGGCGGCCTCGTCGTGGCCGAGGGGACTCCGGAGCAGGTCGCGGCCGTGCCGGAGAGCTATACCGGCCAGTTCCTCGCCCCGCTGCTCAAGGGCAGCGGCGTCCGCGTCGCGCCCCGAGACACCGCGCGTCGTGCCGCCGCGAAGAAGACCGCCGCGAAGAAGGCCACGGACAAGAAGGCGCCGGTGAAGAAGGCCACCGGCGCCAAGGCCGCCGGCACCCGGAAGGCGACCGCCACGAAGGCCACCCTCACCAAGCGCACCGCCCGGAAGCCGGTCGCAACGAGGACGACGACCACGAAGGCGTCGGCAGCGAGGAGAAGGACCTCCTGACCAGGCGGCGGCTAGGGTCGACCTCTGCTGCCGCCGACCTCAGGAGCACACCCGTGGGACGTTCAGACCGGACTGGTTCGACCGAGCCGATGTCGCGGCGGGGGGTGATCAGGGGTGCCGCGGTGGGCGGGCTCACCGTGCCCCTGCTGGCTGCCTGCGGTGGTCCCGAGGAGACCGGCGGGTCCGGCAGCGGCGCGACCCCGACCGACGGGGACAGTGCGTCCGGTGACGCCACCGGCCCGCTGGTGTCCACCTCCGCGGTGCCCGTGGGCGGCGGGACGATCCTCGAGGAGCAGAAGCTCGTGGTCACCCAGCCCAGCGAGGGCAACTTCAAGGCCTTCACCGCTGTCTGCACCCATCAGGGCTGCCTGGTCGCCTCGGTGGCCGACGGGCAGATCGTGTGCCCCTGCCACGGCAGCGCCTTCTCCGTCGAGGACGGTGCCAACGTGGTCGGGCCGAGCGGGTCCGCCGCGGGCTCGACCGCTCCGCTGGCCGAGGTGGAGGTCACCGTCAGCGAAGGCGAGGTCACCTTGGTCTGAGCGGGTCCGCTCCTTTCCGTGGACGCGAGCGCAGACCCGCATCCGCAGCGCTGGTGACGTGCGCGGTGTCCTGTCGGGAGGCCCCCGTAGGGTTGCCGCGTGGCCGATCCGTCGACGTACCGCCCGGCTCCGGGATCCATCCCGACCTCCCCGGGGGTCTACCGCTTCCGTGACGTCCACCGGCGCGTGGTCTACGTCGGCAAGGCCAAGAACCTGCGGGCGCGACTCACCTCGTACTTCCAGGACCTGGGCAACCTGCACCCGCGAACCCAGACCATGGTCACCACCGCGGCCAGCGTCGAGTGGACCGTCGTGGACACCGAGGTGGAGGCCCTCCAGCTGGAGTACTCCTACATCAAGGAGTTCGACCCGCGATTCAACGTCAAGTACCGCGACGACAAGTCCTACCCGTGGCTGGCGGTGACGCTCAACGAGGAGTTCCCGCGGGTGATGGTGGGCCGGGGGCCGAAGAAGAAGGGCGTGCGCTACTTCGGTCCCTACTCCCATGCCTGGGCCATCCGCGAGACCGTCGACCTGCTGCTCCGCGTCTTCCCGATGCGCTCGTGCTCGAACGGCGTGTTCACCCGCTCGGGCCAGATCGGCCGGCCGTGCCTGCTGGGCTACATCGGCAAGTGTTCGGCCCCCTGCGTGGACCGCGTGAGCGCCGAGGAGCACCGGGCCATCGTGAGCGACTTCTGCGACTTCATGGGCGGGCAGACCACCGCCTTCGTCCGCCGGCTGGAGAAGCAGATGTACGACGCCTCGGACGAGATGGAGTTCGAGCGTGCGGCCCGGTTGCGTGACGACCTCGGAGCGCTGCGCCGCGCGATGGAGAAGCAGGCGGTCGTCCTCGGCGACGGCACCGACGCGGACGTGATCGCGTTCTCCGAGGACCCGCTCGAGGTCGCCGTGCAGATCTTCGTCGTCCGCGGCGGCAGGATCCGCGGCCAGCGCGGCTGGGTCGCCGACAAGGTCGACGACGCGGACACCGGCGGTCTGGTCCAGGGCTTCCTGCTCCAGCTCTACGCCGAGGAGTCAGCGGACGCGATCCCTCGCGAGGTGCTTGTCCCCGCGATGCCCGACGACCACGAGTCGCTCGAGGAGCTGCTCACCGAGCGGCGCGGCTCCAAGGTGATCATCCGGGTGCCCCAGCGCGGCGACAAGAAGTCGCTCCAGGAGACCGTGGCCCGCAACGCGCTGCAGTCCCTCGGCCTGCACAAGACCAAGCGGGCCAGCGACCTCACCACCCGCAACCGGGCCCTGGAGGAGATCCAGGTCGCTCTGGAGCTGCCCGCCGCCCCGCTGCGGGTCGAGTGCTTCGACATCTCCAACCTCCAGGGCACCGAGGTGGTCGGCTCGATGGTGGTCTTCGAGGACGGCCTGGCCCGCAAGGGCGAGTACCGTCGCTTCGTGGTCCGTGGCGTCGAGGGCCAGAACGACGTGGCCTCGATGCACGAGGTGATCACCCGCCGCTTCCGGCGAATGCTCGACGAGCGGGCCGAGTCACCCGACCTGGACGGACTGGCCGACTCCGAGCGGGACGAGGAGAGCGCCGGTCCGATGCTGATCGACCCCGAGACCGGGCGTCCACGCAAGTTCGCCTACGTGCCGGGCCTGGTCGTGGTCGACGGGGGAGCCCCGCAGGTCGCGGCCGCCCAGCGCGCCCTGGACGAGCTCGGGATCGACGACGTCCCGGTCTGCGGACTGGCCAAGCGGCTCGAGGAGGTCTGGCTTCCGGAGCACGAGGACCCCGTCATCCTGCCGCGCACCAGCGAGGGGCTCTACCTCCTCCAGCGGATCCGCGACGAGGCGCACCGGTTCGCGATCACCCACCACCGGTCCCGGCGGTCCAAGAGCATGGTGGAGAGCGTCCTCGACGACGTCCCGGGTCTCGGCGAGGTCCGGCGCAAGAGCCTGCTGCGGCAGTTCGGCTCGCTGAAGAAGCTCCGGGCTGCCACAGTGGAGCAGATCGCTGACGTCCCCGGGATCGGACCCCGCACGGCGGTCGCCATCGTCGAGGCGCTCGGGGAGCAGCGTCCGGGTCCGCGGCCGGTCAGCGTGAACACCGCGACGGGCGAGATCGAGGAGGGCTGATGGAGCAGCAGACCGACGACACCGAGACCTCCGGGGACCTGGTGGTCGTCACCGGGATGACCGGTGCCGGTCGCAGCACCGCGGCCAAGGAGCTGGAGGACCTCGGATACTTCGTGGTCGACAACCTGCCGCCCCAGCTCGTCGGGGAGGTCGTGCGCCTGGTCGACCAGAGCCAGGGGATCCTTCAGCCGATCGCCGTCGTCGTCGACGTCAGGTCGGGTTCCTTCTTCGCCGGGCTTCAAGAGGTGCTGGCCACCGGCACGACGGGGCGGCGCACCACGCTGGTCTTCCTCGAGGCCTCCGACGACGTCCTGGTCCGGCGTCAGGAGGCCGCCCGGCGCCCGCACCCGCTCCAGGAGGGCGGCCGGCTGCTCGACGGACTGGTCCGCGAGCGCGTGGTCCTGGCCGACCTGCGCTCCGAGGCCGACCTGGTCATCGACACCTCGGTCCTCAATGTGCACCAGCTGACCGCCAAGGTCGCCGCCGCCTTCGGCACCGAGCGCACGACGGCGATGCAGGCCACGGTCGTGAGCTTCGGCTTCAAGTACGGCATCCCCGTCGACGCCGACCTCGTCGCGGACATGCGCTTCCTGCCCAACCCCCACTGGGTGCCCGAGCTGCGCGCGCTCAGCGGTTGCGACCAGGCCGTGGCGGACTACGTGAAGGGTCGCCCGGAGGCGCAGGAGTTCCTCGCGGAGTACGTCGAGCTGATCCGCACCGTGGTGGCGGGCTACCTGCGTGAGGGCAAGCGCTTCATGACCGTGGCCATCGGCTGCACCGGCGGCAAGCACCGCAGCGTGGCCATGACCGAGGACATCGCCGCCCGCCTCCGCACCGCCGGGCTCGACGCACGGCCCCACCACCGCGACCTCGGCCGGGAGTGAGGCGGTGACGCACGAGCCCGCCGCCGGAGGTCCGCGGGTCGTGGCGCTAGGCGGTGGGCACGGGCTGGCGGCCTCCCTGTCCGCCCTGCGCCGGGTCGCGGGAGGCCTGACCGCCGTGGTGACCGTGGCCGACAACGGCGGCTCCTCGGGCCGGCTGCGCCGCGAGTTCGGAGTGCTCCCGCCCGGTGACCTCCGGATGGCGCTGGCCGCGCTCTGCGGGGACGACGACTGGGGTCGCACCTGGGCCGAGGTGCTCCAGCACCGGTTCACCACCGAGGGGGAACTCGACCAACACGCGATGGGCAATCTGCTCATCGTCTCGCTCTGGGAGCTCCTCGGCGAGCACGTCGCCGGCCTCGACTGGGTGGCACGGCTTCTCGGCGCCCAGGGCCGGGTGCTGCCGATGTCCGTGGTGCCCCTCGACATCACCGCGCAGGTGCGTGGACTGGACCCGGAGGACCCGGCCTCGCTCCGCCTGGTCCGCGGTCAGGTGGAGGTCGCCTCGACAGCGGGCGAGGTGGTCTCAGTGCACCTCCAGCCGACCGACCCTCCGGCCTGCCCGGAGGCGGTGCGGGCGGTGACCGAGGCGGAGTGGGTGGTGCTCGGGCCGGGGTCCTGGTTCAGCAGCGTCATCCCGCACCTGCTCGTCCCGGACTTGCGGGACGCGCTCGTCCGGGCTCCCGGACGGCGGATGGTGACGCTGAATCTCGAGGCCCAGGCGGGGGAGACGGACGGGTTCTCGCCCGAGACGCACCTGGAGGTGCTGGCCGACCACGCTCCCGACCTCACCCTCGACGTCGTCCTGGCCCACCGGCACGCGGGAGTCGAGGTGGAACGGCTGCGCCTGGCCGCCGCACGACTGGGAGCCGACCTGGTGGTCGTCGACGTCGCCGTCGACGACGGCAGCCCGCGCCACGACCCGGTCAAGCTGGCGGCCGCCTATGCGGGGGTGATGGAGGCGTACTAAGGTGCCTGCCGAACGACCTGCTCTCGGGTGAGCAGGGTTCGGTGAGGATGAGACACGTGGCAGGATCGGGCCTATGGCGATGACGGTGCAAGTCAAGGCGGAGTTGGCCAACACCCAGGTCACGAAGACGTGCTGCCGCAAGTCCGAGGTGTCCTCGATGCTCCGCTTCGCCGGCGGGCTGCACATCGTCAACGGCCGGATCGTGGTGGAGGCCGAGCTGGACACCGGCGCTGCGGCCCGGCGGCTCCGCACCGACATCGCGGAGGTCTACGGCCACGGCTCGGACATCGTCATGGTGCAGGGCAGCGGCATTCGCAAGGGCAGCCGCTACGTCGTCCGGGTCGTCCGGGACGGCGAGGCCCTGGCCCGTCAGACCGGGCTGCTCGACGCGCGTGGTCGGCCCGTCCGGGGCCTTCCGCCGCAGGTCGTCTCAGGGGCCAGCTGCGACGCCGTCGCCGCCTGGCGCGGCGCCTTCCTGGCCCACGGGTCACTCACCGAGCCGGGCCGATCCTCGGCACTTGAGGTCACCTGTCCCGGGCCCGAGGCGGCGCTCGCACTGGTCGGTGCGGCGCGACGGCTCGGGATCCCGGCCAAGGCGCGCGAGGTGCGCGGCGTCGACCGCGTGGTGATCCGCGACGGTGACGCGATCGGCGCGCTGCTGACCCGTCTGGGAGCCCACGAGGCGCTGATGGCCTGGGAGGAGCGTCGGATGCGGCGCGAGGTCCGCGCCACCGCGAACCGCCTGGCCAACTTCGACGACGCCAACCTGCGCCGGTCGGCGCGGGCCGCGGTCGCGGCCGGAGCGCGGGTGGAGCGTGCCCTGGAGATCCTGGCCGACGAGGTCCCCGACCACCTCAAGATGGCCGGAGACCTGCGGCTCGAGCACAAGCAGGCCTCGCTCGAGGAGCTCGGGCAGCTGCACGTCCCGCCGCTGACCAAGGACGCCATCGCGGGTCGCATCCGACGGCTGCTGGCCATGGCCGACAAGCGGGCCGAGGACCTCGGGATCCCCGACACCGAGTCCAGCCTGACCCCGGACATGCTGGCCGAGCAGGACGCCTGAGGTTCGCCGCCGGGCCTGCGGCGGTTACCGGCACGTACCGCGGAACGGGTGTGGGCGGGGCCTGAGCTACCGCGATAGGGTCGAGCGGCGGGGCTCAGTGACGAGCCCGCCCTGACTGTTCACCAGTGAGAACCAACGAGGAGACCAATCCCGTGACCGTACGTGTGGGAATCAACGGCTTCGGCCGCATCGGCCGCAACTTCTTCCGCGCTGTGCAGGCCTCCGGCGCCGACATCGAGATCGTCGCCGCCAACGACCTCGGCGACCTGAAGACCATGGCGCACCTGCTCAAGTACGACTCGATCCTGGGCCGCTTCCCGGCCGAGGTGTCCGTCGTCGACGGCGGCATCGCGATCGGCGACCGCACGCTGAAGATCCTGGCAGAGCTGGAGCCCGGCAGCCTGGCCTGTGGCGAACTTGTCGTTGACGTCGTGGTCGAGTCCACCGTCTTCTTCACCGACGCCACCAAGGCCAAGGCCCACCTCGACTTCGGCGCC
>JBBPYL010000088.1:0-16017 GCA_038199935.1 Propionibacteriales bacterium
AGGTCGACGAGGTGCACCCATTCGGCGCCGTCTCGCTGCCACTGCAGGGCGGCCTCGACGGGATCGCCGAACCGCTTCTCGGAGCCGGCGACTCCCTGGACCAGCTGCACGGCCTGGCCGTCGGCGATGTCCACCGCCGGCAGCAGCTCGAGGTGGTGACGCGGCAGGGAGAGGGCGACCATGGCGACAACTCTAGCCAGCCGCCAGGGTCGTGCGGCCGCCGACTCGGCGGGTTCTGGGCGTGCACACGCGCCGGCTCGGCGGGTCTTCTGGAGGGTCAGGGGCCGAGCGGGGAGGCCTTCAGGGCGGCCACGTCCTCGGGATCGCCCTCCAGCTCGACGCGCGCCTGATCGACCCTTCCGAAGAGCACCAGTGCGATCTCCGTGGGCAGCCCGCGCACCGTCACCGACCGTGCCCCGGCACGGATGACCCGGGTCGAGCCCGTGGTGAGGTTGGCGACCTCGATCCCCACCGTCGAGCCGCTGGCCAGCAGCCGTCCGGCCCGGGTGAGCATCGACCACACGGCGGCCTCCTGCTCGCCGCTGAAGGCACGCGGCTCCCAGTCCGGCTGGGCGCGGCGGATGTCCTCGTGGTGGACCAGGAACTCGAAGGAGTTGGCCAGCGCGTCCAGGGGCGGCAGGGCGAACGGCGTCCAGCGTGGGGGCCCCTGGCGGACGCGCTCGACCAGGACGGTGAAGTCCTCGCCCCCGATCCGGGCCATCGCCCGGTCGGTCAGCCCGGAGAGCGGCGAGACCACGATGCCCAGCGCGCCGAGGCTGCGCTCCCGGACCAGCAGGTGGGTCACCAGGTCCGCGACCGACCAGTCACCGCACAGGGTGGGGACCGACGGTCCGACCTTCAGGGCGGTGTCACACAGGGCGGCTCGCTCGGTCCGGGACAGGGGAGTCATGCTGCGATCGTAGGCTGGGGCCCGGCGTGCCGGACCGGCGCGCCCGGACGTCGTCGACCGGCGTGCCCTGACGTCGGAGGAGACCGGTGCCCCGCACCCCCAGCCCCGTGGACAGCCTCGGCTCGACCCGGGAGCGCAGCACGCTCCTGGCCGGTCTCCGGGTGCTGGGCGTCGCCATCCGGCGTGAGCCCTGGGTCTTCACCCTCTCCACCCTGGGCAGCGTGCTGTTCGGAGCCCTCACGGTGGCCGACGCGTGGGTCCTGGGCTGGTCGACCGACCACGTGGTCCTGCCCGCGTTCCGCACCGGGCAGGTGGCCTGGAGCGGCCTGGTGGCGATCATCGCCCTGTTCGTCGGTGTCGCGCTGCTCCGCGCCGTGGGCATCGTGGCGCGCCGGCTGGGCGCGGGCATCATGCAGTACCGCATGCAGGCGCACTACCGGCGGGCCGTGACCCGGCAGTACCTCCGGCTGCCCATCTCCTGGCACCAGCAGCACCCCACCGGACAGCTCCTCTCTAACGCCAACTCCGACGTCGAGGCCGCCTGGGCGCCGATCGCCCCGCTGCCCATGGCGGTGGGCACCGTGGCCATGATGGTCATCGCCGTCGTCCAGATGTTGGTCACCGATCTGGTGATGGCCCTGGTCGGCCTGCTCGTCTTCCCGCTCGTGATCGCGGCCAACCTCGTGTTCCAGCGCCTCCAGTCGCCGTTGATGACGCGGGCACAGGCCCTGCGCGCGCAGGTCAGCGAGGTCGCCCACGAGTCGTTCGAGGGCGCCCTGGTGGTCAAGACCCTGGGCCGGGAGGTCGAGGAGACCGAGCGCTTCACCGCGAAGGCCCACGAGCTCCGCGACGTCAACGTGGCCGCCGGCCGGATCCGCGCCGTCTTCGATCCGGTGCTGGAGGCCCTGCCCAACCTGGGGGTGCTGGCCGTCCTCGCCGTCGGGGTCGACCGGGTGCTCCAGGGCAGTGCTGACCCCGGCGACGTGGTCACCATCGGCTACCTGCTGACCATCGTGTCCTTCCCGATCCGGTCGATCGGCTGGCTGCTGGGAGAGTTCCCGCGCAGCGTGGTCGGCTTCCGGCGGGTCGCCTCCGTCCTCGACGCGACCGGGGAGATGGCGTACGGCGACCAGCAGTCCGCCAACCCCGGGGGGGACCGTCCCCTCGGGGCCGGGGCCACCCTGGAGGTGGACGCCGTCGGCTATCGCTTCGAGGAGGCTGTGCCGCTGCTCGACGACCTCAGCTTCACCGTGACCGCGGGCCGCACGGTGGCGGTGGTCGGCGAGACCGCCTCGGGCAAGAGCACGCTGACCTCGATGCTGGTCCGGCTGGTGGACCCGATCGCGGGGCGGGTGCTCCTCGACGGGGTCGACCTGCGCGACCTGGAGGCCGGGGAACTGGCCCGGCACGTCGCTCTGGTGCCGCAGCAGGCGTTCCTCTTCGACGACACCATCCGGGGCAACGTCACGCTGGGCGCCGAGGTGGACGATCCGGCCGTGTGGCGGGCCCTGGCGGTGGCCCAGGCGGAGGAGTTCGTCCGGGCCCTGCCCGGAGGGCTCGACGCCCGTCTGGGGGAGCGCGGCACGACGCTCTCGGGCGGGCAGCGGCAGCGGCTGTCCCTGGCCCGGGCCCTCGTCCGGCAGCCTCGGCTGCTGGTGATGGACGACGCCACCTCGGCGGTCGACCCCGAGGTGGAGGCCCGGATCCTGGCCGGTCTGCGCTCGGGGGAGGTCGACTCCTCGGTCCTGGTGGTGGCCTACCGGAAGGCGACGATCGCGCTGGCCGACGAGGTGGTCTACCTGGCGCAGGGCCGGGTGGCGGACCAGGGCACCCATGCCGACCTGCTCGCGCGCAGCCCGGGCTACGCACGGCTGGTGACCGCCTACGACGTGGAGCCGGAGGTGGTCCTGTGAGCACCTCGGGCACCCTGGTCGACACCGGGGAGGAGATCTCGGCCTGGGCGACCCTGCGCCGCGGGATCCAGCTCTCCCCCGAGCTCCGCGAGGGCGTGCTCGGCACATTCCTGCTCGCGCTGGTCGCCACCGCGGGCCGGGTGGTCATCCCCATCGCCGTCCAGCAGACGTTGGACCGGGGTCTGGGGGCCACCGGCGGACCGGACGTGGCGTTCATGACCCGGATGGCCGTGGTCGCCGCGCTCGCCGTCCTGCTCACCGGCATCGCGTCGTACGCCATGACCGCGCGGCTCTTCACCGCGGCCGAACGTGGACTGGCCACCCTGCGCATCAAGGCCTTTCGCCACGTGCACGACCTGCCGGTGCTGACCACCGACACCGAGCGGCGGGGTGCCCTGGTGGCCCGGGTGACCAGCGACGTGGACCAGGTCTCCCAGTTCCTCGTCTTCGGCGGGATGATCGCCGTGGTCAGCGTGGGCCAGATCGTGCTGGCCACCGTGGTGATGGCCGTCTACTCCTGGCAGCTGACCCTGGTGGTCTGGATCTGCTTCCTGCCCCTCTTCGCCTCGTTGCGCTTCTTCCAGCGGCGGCTCTCCGCGGCGTATGGCGTCGTCCGGCGCCAGGTCGGCCTCATGCTAAGCGCCGTCTCCGAGCCGGTGGTGGGCGCGAGCGTCGTCCGGGCCTACGCCATCGAGGGGCGCACCCAGGCGCGTATCGACGTGGCGATCGACCGGCACAAGCAGGCGAGCACCAAGGCCCAGGGACTGACCGCGTTCTCGTTCTCGTTGGGCGGCGTCTCGGCCGGGCTGGCCAACGCCGGCGTCCTGGTGGTCGGCGTCCTGCTGGGGGTCGACGGGGCGATCACCGCCGGTGAGGTCCTGGCCTTCGCGTTCCTGGTCACGCTCTTCGTCGGGCCGGTCCAGATCGGCACCCAGGTGCTGACCGACGCCCAGAACGCCATCGCGGGCTGGCGCCGGGTGATCGGGATCCTGGACACTCCGGCCGACGTCGAGGACCCGGGGGAGCACGGTGAGCGCCTTCCGTCCGGGGCGGTGTCGATTGCCTTCGAGGGCGTGACCTTCGCCTACCCCGGCGGCGCCCCGGTCCTCACCGGGATCGACCTGGTCATCGACGCGCACACGCGGGTGGCGGTCGTGGGCGAGACGGGGTCGGGCAAGACGACGCTGGCCAAGCTGCTCACCCGGCTGATGGACCCCACCTCGGGGACGGTCCGCCTCGACGGCGTGGACCTGCGTACGGTGCCCTTCGCGTCCCTGCGCGAGCGGGTGGTGATGGTGCCCCAGGAGGGGTTCCTCTTCGACGCCACGGTGCGCGCCAACGCCCGCTACGGCCGGCTGGACGCCGACGACGCCCAGATTCGTGCTGCTGCGGAGCAGCTCGGGCTCGCCGACTGGCTCGACGGGCTGCACCGGGGCCTGGACACCCGGGTCGGGCAGCGCGGTGAGTCCCTCTCGGCCGGGGAGCGCCAGCTGGTCGCCCTGCTCCGGGCCCACCTCGCCGACCCCGACCTCCTCGTCCTGGACGAGGCGACGAGCGCGGTCGACCCCGCCCTGGAGATGCGGATCGGACGGGCGCTGGAGCGGCTCACCTCGGGGCGGACCTCGGTGACGATCGCGCACCGGATGTCCACCGCCGAGGAGGCCGACGAGGTGCTGGTGGTCGACCACGGCCGCGTCGTGCAGCGCGGTTCGCACGCAGAGCTCGTGCGCGAGGGCGGGGTCTACGGTCGCCTGCACGCCTCCTGGGCCTCCCATCAGGCCATGGACCCCGATGGGACACTGGTCCGGTGACCTCCCCGACGGCCTTGGACGCCCGGACCGCCGCCCTGCTCAAGCGTGACCGTGACGGGCTGGTGCCCGCCGTGGTGCAGCAGCACGACACCGGTGAGGTGCTGATGCTCGGCTGGATGGACGACGAGGCCCTGCACCGGACCCTGACCACCGCCCGGACCACGTTCTGGAGTCGCTCGCGCCAGGAGTACTGGGTCAAGGGCGAGATCTCGGGGCACCGTCAGCATGTGCGGGAGGTGCGGCTCGACTGCGACGGGGACACCCTCCTGGTCACGGTCGACCAACAGGGAGCGGCCTGCCACACCGGGGACCGGACGTGCTTCGACGCGCAGGTGCTTCCTCTGGAGCGACCCGGTGCGTGACCCCGGCTACGGCCGGACGCTCCTGGTCGGCGCCGGTGGCGCGGCGCTGGCCGCCGTCGCCGCGGTCCGTGACTGGGCCCGGGCCTCCGGGGATGCAGCGGGTGCACCCGTCGCCGGGCTCGCCCCCGGTGGGAACGTCGCTCCGCTGGCCCTGGCGCTGAGCCTGGTCGCCCTGGCCGCCTGGGGGGCGGTGCTGGTGCTGCACGGTCGCGTCCGACGTGCGGTCAGCGCGCTGGGCCTGCTCGCGTCGGCCGGAGCGCTGAGCGCGGCCCTGGTCGGCGTCGGCTCGGCCACCGGTACGGCGGCGCAGGCCGCGCGGGACGCGGGGGCGAGCGCCGGATCGGTCTCGGCGTCTCTGACCGCGTGGTCGTGGATGTGTGCCCTGGGGGCGGTCCTGACGACGCTCGCCTTCGCCCTCGCCGTGGTCTGGGTCGGGCACTGGCCCCAGATGAGCAGCCGGTACGACGCGCCGCAGGCAGCGCCCCGGCCTCGAGCCCTGGCCGACGCAGGGGAGTCGGCCGCGTCGAGGGACGCGAGCGGGGGCCCCGGTGCGGCCGGCGACGAGGACCGCGAGCTGTGGCGCGCCCTGGACCGGGGCCACGACCCGACCGCGTGACCCCGTGCGGTGGTTCGGGCAGACGGGAGCCCTAGGATGAGTTGCAGTCCTGGCATCGACGAGAAGGGCCCCCGATGGCGCACCACGGAAACACCCCGGCCGCGTGGGCTGGGGTCACGGTCATCCTGCTCGGCTTCGTGGTCGGCGGGCTTGGCCTGGTGCTGATGAACTGGACGATGTTCTGGATCGGCCTGGCGCTGCTCCCGCTCGGAGCGGTAGTCGGCAAGATCATGGCGAAGATGGGCATGGGCGCCGAACCGGTCTCGCACTGACGGAGCCACCGATGAGCCCAGTCACCACCCCGCGCCCGACCCGGTCCGCCGACCCCCGTCGCCTCGACAGGAGGCTGCGCGGTCCGGTGCTGCTGGCCGGCGGGCTGCTGCTGGCCAGCGTGGCCCTGCACCTGCGGGATCCGCACGAGCAGGGGAGCTGGGGCTTCTGCCCCTGGCTGCTGCTGACCGGCACCTACTGTCCCGGCTGCGGTGGCCTGCGCGCCGTCAACGACCTCACGCGCGGCGACGTGACCGCAGCAGCCTCGAGCAACCTGCTCTTCGTCGGCGCCGTCCCCGTGCTCGGGCTGTGGTGGCTCTCGCGGATGTACGACGGGTGGCGTGGTGTGCGACGCCACGTCGAGGAGCGCATCGCGTACCGGTGGACCTTCGTCGTGCTGGGCCTCAGCGTGCTGTTCTGGGTGGTGCGTAACCTGCCGTTCGCGAGCTGGCTGACGCCCTGAGCCCCGCGCCGTGGTCCCCGACCGGACCACCGCGTGCACCGGGGACGCCGCGGACCCTCGACGAGCCTCAGCCGTTGATGATCAGCAGCACGTTGGCCACGACCATCGCCGCCCCCAGTAGGGCGCCGATGGCGCCGAGGACGAGTCCGACCTTCGCCATCGACTCGCCCACGAGCATCCCGTCGCTCCCGGCGATGTCCCGCTGGGCCTGCCGACCCAACACCACCGCCAGGATCCCCATCAGCCCGACGACCGGGCAGCACAGGCCCAGGGGCAGCGAGAGGATCCCGAGAATCAGGGCGACGACGGCCTTGGTGTGGTTCTGCGGGGTCCGGTACCCGCCCGCGGGCGGGCCGACCCGACCGGGAGGTGGGGGTGGGGTGCTGGAGTCGTCCGAGGACGAGTACGCGCCGTCCTCGGGGGGAGGCGGACCGTATCCGGGCGAGGTGGACCCCGGCCCCTTGGCGTCGTCGGCGTCGTCGGCGTCGTCGTCGTGCGGTGGCGGGGGCGGCGGGTAGCTCATGGGGACGTGGACCCCCCGGACGCCGACCAGCCCAGAACGCCGTCGCCGCTGTCATCGAACGCGTCCGGGTTGATCGGGTAGGACGTCTGGCCGAAGCTGAGCAGTGCGCCCAGCGCGACGATCACGAGCACCCCGATCACCAGGGCGATGGCTCCGGTGATGATGCCGGCGAGCGCGACCCCCTCCCCGCTCTGGCGCCCCTCCGAGCGCCGGATCTCGCTGCGGGCCTTGGTGCCGAGCACGATGGCGACGAGTCCGAGGACGCCGAAGCCGCAGCACCAGGAGAGCACCAGGGTGGTGATGCCGACGATCAGCGCGGTGGTGGCCTTGCCGTTGGTCGGGGTCATCACCGGGTAGCCGGAGTACGGGCCCGGCACCTGTCCGGGAGGGTGCGGGAGCTGCCCGTAGCCAGGCGACGTCCCCGAGTCGCCGCTCCCCGGCTCGCCGGGGGGCGGTGGTCCTGGTGGCTGGCTCATGAGGGCTCCTGGATCCGACGCGGGGATGGGCGGACGGGACCGGCCCGACCTCGGCGACGTGGTGCCCGGACCTCCTGGTCCGACGATGCCGCGCCGCGTGAGAGTCTAGAGACCCAAGACCTCCGTCTTCCGCCAAGGAGAGGAAAGTCCGTGAGTGGCTCGGTGCTCGAGGAGATTCTCGACGGCGTCCTCGCCGACCTCGCCGACCGCGAGGAGCAGACCTCGCTGGAGGACCTGAAGGCCGCCGCCCGCTGCGCTCCCGACGCCCTGGACCCGATGCCGCGCTTCCGCGAGGCCGGCGTCAGCGTGATCGCGGAGGTCAAGCGGTCGAGCCCCAGCAGGGGTCCGCTGGCCGAGATCGCCGACCCCGCCGCGCTCGCCACCGACTACGCCGCCGGGGGTGCCGCCACCATCAGTGTCCTGACCGAGCAGCGACGCTTCGGGGGGAGCCTTGCCGACCTCCGCGCGGTGCGCGCCGCGGTCGACGTCCCGGTGCTGCGCAAGGACTTCATCGTCACCTCCTACCAGCTCTGGGAGGCCCGGGCCTGCGGCGCGGACCTCGCGCTGCTCATCGTGGCCGCCCTCGACCAGCCCCGACTCGAGAGCCTCATCGAGCGGGCGCTCTCGATCGGGCTGACGCCCCTGGTCGAGGTCCACGACGAGGAGGAGGTCGAGCGCGCCCTGGCCGCCGAGGCGACGCTGATCGGCGTGAACGCCCGCAATCTGCGTACGCTCGAGGTTGACCGGGACACCTTCGCTCGCCTGGCCCCGCGCATCGGGGACGGGGTCGTCCGGGTCGCCGAGTCCGGGGTCCGCGGACCGCACGACGTCATCGAGTACTCCAAGCAGGGCGCCGACGTCGTCCTGGTCGGAGAGACCCTGGTCCGGGGAGACAGCCCCCGCGCCGCGGTCGCCGACCTGGTGGCCGCAGGCGCCCATCCCGCGCTCCGTCAGCGCGAGGCCGACAAGCACCGGGAGCGATGACATGGCCACCCCCGCCCTCACCAGTGAGCAGCTGCTGAATCAGGGCACCACGAGCGCCGACGGAACCGACGGCCGGTTCGGCCGCTTCGGTGGCCGGATGATGCCCGAGGCTCTGATGGCCGCCCTCGACGAGCTCACGGTGGCCTGGCGCGAGGCGGTGGCCGACGAGGAGTTCGCCGGGGAGTTCGACCGGATGCTGCGCGAGTACGCCGGGGTACCCAGCCTGCTCTACGACGCCGAGAGGCTCTCCGCGCACGCCGGGGCCCGGATCCTGCTCAAGCGGGAGGACCTCAACCACACCGGGGCGCACAAGATCCGCAACGCCCTCGGGCAGGCCCTGCTCACCAAGAGGATGGGCAAGACCAGGGTCATCGCCGAGACCGGCGCCGGCCAGCACGGTGTGGCGTCCGCCACCGCGGCGGCGTACCTCGGGCTCGACTGCGTCATCTACATGGGCGAGGTCGACGTGCAGCGCCAGGCCCTCAACGTGGCCCGGATGCACCTGCTCGGTGCCGAGGTCGTCTCGGTCTCCTCGGGCTCACGCACCCTCAAGGACGCGATCAACGAGGCGATCCGGGACTGGGTGGCCAGCGTCGACCACACGGCCTACCTCTTCGGCACCGCCGCCGGACCGCACCCGTTCCCCTCGATGGTCCGCGACTTCTGCCGCGGCATCGGGGACGAGGCCCGGGCCCAATGTCTGGAGCTGACCGGGTCGCTGCCCGACACCGCCGTGGCCTGCGTGGGCGGAGGGTCCAACGCCATCGGGCTGTTCGCCGGGTTCCTCGACGACGCGGAGGTCGCGCTCGTCGGCTGCGAGGCCGCCGGGGACGGGGTGGACACCGCTCGGCACGCCGCCAGCATCTACGCCGGAGCCTTCGGGGTCCTGCACGGCGCCCGGACGTTCGTGCTCCAGGACGAGGACGGCCAGACCGTCGAGTCGCACTCGATCTCGGCCGGTCTCGACTACCCCGGCGTCGGCCCGCAGCACGCGCACCTCGCCGAGAGCGGTCGCGCGACCTACCGTCCGGTCACCGACACCGAGGCGATGGACGCCTTCGCGCTGCTCTCCCGGACCGAGGGGATCATCCCGGCCATCGAGTCCGCCCACGCCATCGCCGGAGCGCTCCAGATCGCCGCGGAGCAGCCCGGCTCGACCATCCTGGTCAACCTCTCCGGACGGGGCGACAAGGACATGGGCACGGCCATCGAGTGGTTCGGGCTGGGTCAGACCCGCCCCGACCTCGCGGCCGGGATCGCGGCGGGCACCCCGGGCGAGGGGTCGGGCAACAACCACGTCGTCGAGGCCGAGCGGTGAGCGCGCAGGATCTCGTCGGGCTCGGCTCCCCGGTGCACCGGGCGATGGCGGGCGCCCGCGCGGAGGGCCGCGGGGCGCTGGTCGGCTACCTGCCCGCCGGCTTCCCCGACCGCGAGGGGTCCGTGGCCGCGATGCGGGCGATGGTCGAGGCCGGCTGCGACGTCATCGAGGTCGGACTGCCCTACAGCGACCCGGTGATGGACGGACCGACCATCCAGGTCGCGGCCCAGCAGGCCCTCGCCGCGGGCACCCGCACCAGCGACGTGCTGCAGGTCGTCGAGGCGGTCGCCGCGACCGGGGTGCCGACCGTGGTGATGACCTACTGGAACCCGGTCGTGGCCTACGGGGTGGACCGTTTCGCGCGCGACCTCGCCGCGGCCGGGGGCTCGGGGATGATCACTCCCGACCTCGTCCCCGACGAGGGTCAGGAGTGGCGTGCGGCGGCGGCGGAGAACGACCTCGACACGATCTTCCTGGTCGCGCCGTCGTCCACCGACGCACGGCTGCGCGCCACCGCCGAGGCCTGTCGCGGCTTCGTCTACGCCACGGCCGTGATGGGCGTGACCGGAGCGCGGGACGCCTCCAGCGACCTCGCTGGTCCGCTGGTGCGGCGTACGCGTGCGGTGACCGACCTCCCCGTCGGGGTCGGCCTGGGCGTCTCGACCGGGGCGCAGGCCACCGAGGTGGCCCAGTACGCGGACGGCGTGATCGTCGGCTCGGCCTTCGTCCGCACGCTGCTCGACGCCGGTGCCGACCGCGACGCCGGTCTCGCCTCGCTGCGCACCCTGACCCGCGAGCTGGCGGAGGGCGTGCGTGCCTGAGTCAGCACCGTCGCTCGTCGCGCTCCGTGCGGGCGTGGCCCTGGGATCCTGCCTGGTGCTGCTCTCCGGCTGCGCGGTCGGCTACGCCGAGACCGACCAGGCGGGATCCGTGGCCCAGGTCCAGATGGTCGACGACGACGGGCTTAACGGCGTCGTCCTTCCCGAGCCCTACTCGACGCCGGGCACCTTGCTGGAGACGACCGACGGCGCGGCGTACTCGCTGGCTCGGGACGCCCGCGACCCGCTCACGCTCGTCTTCTTCGGCTACACCCACTGCCCCGACATCTGCCAGCTGGTGATGGCCGACATCGCCTCCGCGCTCACCCGGCTCAGCCCCGAGGAGCGGTCCCAGGTGGGGATGGACTTCGTGACCACCGACCCGGCACGCGACGACGCGGGCACCCTGCGCGACTACCTGGGCAGGTTCGACCCGGCCTTCACCGGGCTGCGCGGTCCGCTGCCCCAGATCGTGGCTGCGGGCACCGCCCTCGGCGTCCCGGTGGCCCGCGGCAAGAAGCTGCCCTCGGGCGGGTACGAAGTGGACCACGGCACCCAGGTCATCGGGTTGCGTCCCGACGGCACGGCACCGGTCATCTGGACCCAGACCACGTCGCCGAGCCAGATGGCCGAGGACATCTCGCTGATCCTCGCCGACGGCGTCCCGCACCTCGACGAGAGCGCACAGGCCACCCCATGACGCTGCCGACCGCGACCGACGTGCTCGCCTTCATCCCGAGCCCGCACCAGGGCGTGTGGCACCTCGGTCCGTTCCCGATCCGGGCCTATGCGCTGTGCATCATCGCCGGTGTCGTGGTGGCGATCTGGCTCGGCGAACGTCGCTGGATCGCGCGCGGCGGGCGTCCCGGCCAGGTCGGGGACATCGCCTTGTGGGCGGTGCCCTTCGGGCTGGTGGGCGGTCGGCTCTACCACGTGGCCACCGACTACAAGCTGTACTTCGGTGCCGGTCGTGAGCCGATCACCGCCCTCTACGTCTGGCAGGGCGGCCTGGGCATCTGGGGCGCGGTGGCCCTGGGCGCGCTGGGTGCCTGGATCGGATGCCGTCGGCAGGGTGTGCGGTTCCTGGCCTTCGGGGACGCGATCGCGCCCGGGATCATCATCGCCCAGGCGATGGGGCGCTGGGGCAACTGGTTCAACCAGGAGCTGTACGGCCGTCCCACCACCCTGCCCTGGGGTCTGACGATCGACCCGGACCGTCGTGAGGCGGGCTACGAGCAGTACGCGACCTTCCACCCGACGTTCCTCTACGAGTGCCTGTGGAACCTCGGGGTGGCCGGACTGCTCCTGTGGGCCGACCGCCGCTTCCGGCTCGGCTACGGCCGCGTCTTCGCCCTCTACATCATGGGCTACACCGCCGGTCGCGGCTGGATCGAGTACCTCCGGATCGACAAGGTTCAGGAGAACGACGTCTTCGGCCTGCGCCTGAACGTGTGGACCTCGCTGGTGGTGTTCCTCTTCGGCCTCGCCCTCTTCGTCTGGTCGGCGCGACGGCACCCCGGCCGGGACGAGCAGGTCCTGCGCGACCCCGGCGCTGCGGGCGAGAACGACGACGGGGGTCACCACAGCGAGCCCCACCACGGCGGTGCGCTCGAGGACGGCGACAGCGAGGTCGCCGAGGAGGGCTCCTCTGACGTGCCACCCTCGGGTGCCGGGACGACGTCGGGGCGCGACCCGGCCGGGTGAGGTGAGCCTGGCCTTCGGTGAAATCGGCTGCTCGGCTGGCTACCGTCGACCCATGACCACCGATCTCCCGGAGACCCCCCGGATTGAGCACGACCACCCTGACGTCACCGGCGGCTGGCTGAGGCCCGCGGTGTTCGGGGCGATGGACGGCCTGGTCTCGAACCTGGCGCTGATCGCCGGGGTGGCCGGCGGCACGCGGGGTCAGGCCGACTCCACCGCCGTCGTCCTGGCCGGCGTGGCCGGCCTCGCGGCGGGCGCTTTCTCGATGGCCGCGGGGGAGTACACCTCGGTGGCCAGCCAGTCCGAGGCCGCGCTGTTGGAGGTGGAGAAGGAGCGCGCGGAGATCTTGGCCAACCCCGAAGGGGAGACCGCAGAGCTGGCCGCAATGTATGAGGCCAAGGGCATCGACGCCGATCTCGCGCTCGAGGTCTCGCGGCAGATCCACCGCGACGTCGACAACGCCGTGCGGGTGCACGCCCGGGAGGAGCTGGGCGTCGACCCGGACGAGCTGCCCTCGCCCCGGCTGGCCGCAGCCTCGTCGTTCACGGCGTTCGCCGTGGGGGCGTTCCTGCCGCTGCTGCCCTACCTGCTCGGCGCCAACTCCCTGGTCCCCGGACTAGTCATCACCTTGCTCGCCCTCTTCGCCTGCGGCGCGGTGGTGACCCAGGTGACCAGCCGCTCGTGGTGGTACGGCGGGCTGCGTCAGACGCTCAACGGCGCGCTCGCGGCGGCGTTGACCTACGGCTTCGGCAGCTGGGTCGGAGCCGGACTCGGCTGACCTCGCCCGGGCACGTCCGCGTGGGTTCCGACCACCCGAGCGCAGGGCCCGGGTGTTGTAGGCTCGCCGTCGCAAGGGCCAATGTCGTCCCGCGCGCCTGTTCCTACCACTGCTGGCTCGAGTTCCTCTCGGGCCACGAGACGACGGGAGAGTGCCGCATGCGAGCATTCCCGCCGCCCCAGGGGCTCTACGACCCGCAGCACGAGCACGACGCGTGCGGCGTGGCCTTCGTGGGGACGCTGACCGGGGTTGCCAGCCACGACATCGTCGCGAAGGCGATCACCGCCCTGCGCAACCTCGAGCACCGCGGTGCCACCGGCGCCGAGCCCGACACCGGCGACGGAGCCGGGATCCTGCTCGGCATGCCGGACGCCTTCTTCCGCGAGGTCGTCGACTTCGACCTCCCCCTGGCCCGCGGCTACGCGGTCGGCACGGCCTTCCTGCCCGGAGACCCCGAGCACGTGGAGAAGACCCGCCGCCGGATCGAGGAGATCGCCGCCGAGGAGGGCCTCGTCGTCCTGGGCTGGCGTGAGGTCCCCACCGACCCGTCGATGCTGGGCTCGCTCGCGGTCAGCGTGATGCCGAGCTTCCAACAGCTCTTCGTCAGCGCCTCCGCGGGTCGGATGGTGGGCATGGCGCTGGAACGGCTGGCGTTCTGCCTGCGCAAGCGGGCCGAGCACGAGACCGACGTGTACTTCCCGTCGCTGTCCTCGCGCACGATCGCCTACAAGGGCATGCTGACCACCGACCAGCTCGACCGCTTCTACCCCGAACTCACCGACGAGCGGATGACCTCCGCGGTGGCCGTCGTGCACTCACGCTTCTCGACCAACACCTTCCCGAGCTGGCCGTTGTCCCACCCGTTCCGCTTCATCGCGCACAACGGCGAGATCAACACCGTGATGGGCAACCGCAACTGGATGCGCGCTCGCGAGGCGCTGCTCTCCAGCGATCTCATCGGCGGGGACCTCGACCGGCTCTTCCCGATCTGCTCGCCCGGTGCCTCGGACTCGGCCACCTTCGACGAGGTGCTCGAGCTCCTACACCTCGGCGGCCGCAGCCTGCCCCACTCGGTGCTGATGATGATCCCCGAGGCCTGGCAGAACCACACCGAGATGGACCCCGCCCGCCGCGCCTTCTACGCGTTCCACGCCGCGATGATGGAGCCGTGGGACGGCCCCGCGTGCGTCGTGTTCACCGACGGCAGCCAGGTCGGCGCGGTCCTGGACCGCAACGGCCTGAGGCCCTCGCGCTACTGGGTCACCGACGACGGCCTGGTCGTGCTCGCCTCCGAGGTCGGCGTCCTGGACATCGACCCGGCCACCGTGGTGCGCAAGGGTCGGCTCAAGCCCGGCCGGATGTTCCTGGTCGACACCGTCGAGCACCGGATCATCGAGGATGAGGAGATCAAGGGCGAGCTCGCGACCGAGCACCCCTACGACGAGTGGCTGCACGCCGGCTCGGTCGACCTCGACGACCTGCCGAACCGCGAGCACATCGTGCACACGCACGCGTCGGTCACCCGTCGCCAGCAGGTGTTCGGCTACACCGAGGAGGAGAAGCGCGTCCTGTTGACGCCGATGGCGCGCTTCGGCATCGAGCCGATCGGCTCGATGGGGACCGACACCCCGATCGCCGCGCTCTCGGAGCGGCCCCGGCTCCTGTTCGACTACTTCACCCAGCTCTTCGCGCAGGTGACCAACCCGCCCCTGGACGCGATCCGGGAGGAGCTCGTCACCTCCCTGGCCGGCACCATCGGGCCGGAGGCGAACCTGCTCGAACCGACCCCGGCCTCGTGCCGCCAGGTCGTGCTCCCCTTCCCGGTGATCAGCAACGACGACCTGGTCAAGATCCGGCACATCAACCGGGACGGCGACATGCCCGGCTTCATCACCCACGTCTCGCGGGGCCTCTACCCCGTCGAGGGTGGGGGAGCGGCGCTGGCCGAGCGGATCGAGGAGATCTGCGCCGAGGTCTCGACGGCGATCGCCGAGGGAGCACGGATCATCGTGCTCTCGGACCGGCACTCCACCGCCGAGCTCGCGCCGATCCCGTCGCTGCTGCTGACCGGCGCGGTGCACCACCACCTGGTCCGCGAGAAGACCCGCACCCAGGTGGGCCTGGTCATCGAGGCCGGCGACGTCCGCGAGGTGCACCACGTAGCGCTGCTGATCGGCTTCGGATCGGCCGCGGTCAACCCCTACCTGGCCATGGAGACCGTCGAGGACCTGGCCCGCGAGGGCTACTACGTCGACGTCGAGCCCGAGCAGGCGGTCACGAACCTGATCAGGTCGCTGGGCAAGGGCGTGCTCAAGGTGATGAGCAAGATGGGCGTCTCAACCGTCGCGTCCTACACCGGGGCGCAGATCTTCGAGGCGGTGGGCCTGTCCCAGAGCCTGGTCGACCGGTACTTCACCGGGACGACGAGCAAGCTGGGCGGCATCGGGCTGGAGACGGTCGCCGAGGAGGTCGCGCTGCGGCACCATACGGCGTACCCGGTCGACGGCGTCCCCCCCGCCCACCGGTCGCTGGAGATCGGTGGCGAGTACCAGTGGCGGCGCGAGGGCGAGCCGCACCTGTTCGACCCGGAGACGATCTTCCGCCTCCAGCACGCCACCCGCGCGGGGCGCTACGACGTGTTCAAGCAGTACACCTCGCGGATCAACGAGCAGTCCAGGCGGTTGATGACGCTGCGCGGCCTGTTCGGGCTCAAGGACGCCGACGGAGCGGGCCGCACCGCCGTCCCGATCGAGGAGGTCGAGCCCGCCTCGGAGATCGTCAGGCGCTTCTCCACCGGCGCGATGTCCTACGGGTCGATCAGCATGGAGGCGCACGAGACACTGGCCGTGGCGATGAACATGCTGGGTGGCAAGTCCAACACCGGGGAGGGCGGCGAGGACGCCGACCGTCTCTACGACCCCCAGCGCCGCAGCTCGATCAAGCAGGTCGCCTCCGGACGCTTCGGGGTGACCTCGGAGTACCTCACCAATGCCGACGACATCCAAATCAAGATGGCGCAGGGGGCCAAGCCCGGTGAGGGAGGCCAGCTGCCGGGGCACAAGGTCTATCCG
>JBBPYL010000089.1:0-8771 GCA_038199935.1 Propionibacteriales bacterium
CATCCTCGCCCGCTCCTGGACCCGCGTGATCTACCGCTGCTGGCAAGACCGCCAGCCCTACGACCCCAACCAACACGGTGCGATCCAACGGCTCAACCAACCACAGCAAGCGGCCTGAGGTTGACTCAGAGGGTGTCATGGGCTGAGAGTACGGTCACCAGGTCCGCTGCGCCACCGTCTGCGGTGGAGCCCTGATCTCTCTCAGCGCAAGGACGCGTAGAGGTCGACCAGGAGCTGGGCCACGGCGTCCCAGCCGAAGGTCTCCACCGCCCGGGCGCGACCAGCGCGCCCCATCCGCGCCGCCTCGTCCGGGTCGGCCGCCAACCGGTCGACCGCAGCGGCGAAACGCTGCTCGAAGCCCTCGGGGTCCTCCGGCGTGTAGTCGACCAGCAGTCCGCTCGTCCCCTCGTCCACCACCTCCGGGATACCGCCGACCCGGCTGGCCACCACCGCGGTCTCGCAGCCCATCGCCTCCAGGTTGACGATCCCGAGCGGCTCGTAGACCGACGGGCAGCAGAAGGCCAGCGCATGCGTCAGGACCTGGCGGACGTCCTCGGGGGGCAGCATCTGCGAGACCACGAACACGCCGTCCCGCTCCGAGCGCAGCGCCTCGACGAGCCCGTCGGTCTCCTCCTTGAGCTCGGGTGTGTCGGCGGCGCCGGCGAGCAGGACCAGCTGCACGGAGGGATCCATCAGCATCCCGGCCCGGAGAAGATGAGGGACACCCTTCTGCCGGGTGATCCGACCGACGAAGGCGACGTAGGGACGCCCGAGGTCCACACCGAGGCGCTCCAGCACGTCGGTTTCCGGGTCGGGACGATAGAAGTCTGTGTCGATCCCGTTGCTGATCACGTGCACCCGATCCGGGTCGATCCCCGGGTAGGCGGCCAGGATGTCGGTGCGCATCCCCTTGCTCACCGCCACCACGGCATCGGCCCCCTCCATGGCGGTGCGCTCGGCCCAGGTCGAGATCCGGTAGCCGCCGCCAAGCTGCTCGGCCTTCCAGGGCCGCTGGGGCTCCAGGGAGTGCGCTGTGGTCACGTGCGGCACGTCGTAGAGGAGCTTCGCCCAGTGGCCGGCCATCGCGGCGTACCACGTGTGCGAGTGCACGACGTCGGCTCCGCCGACCGCCGCGGTCATCGACAGGTCGGTGGCCAGCACGCGCAGGGCCGAGTTCGCGCCGTCGAGACGCGGGTCGTCCTCCGCATGGGCGGTGGCACCCTCCCGCGGTGCGCCCATGCACTGGACGTCGACGTCGACCAGGCGCCGCAGCTCCCGGACGAGATAGTCGACATGGACCCCGGCGCCGCCGTACACGTTCGGGGGGTACTCGCGAGTCAGGACCGACACCTTCATGGACGCAGGCTAGGGGATCGGAGCACGCTGGTCCTAGGGTGAAGACATGGCGCGTGTGCTGAGCATTGTCCTGGCTGGTGGTGAAGGCAAGCGGCTGATGCCGTTGACGGAGGACCGGGCCAAGCCCGCGGTCCCGTTCGGTGGCTCCTACCGCCTCATCGACTTCGCCCTGTCCAACCTGGTGAACGCGGGCTACCTGCGGTGCGCCGTGCTGACGCAGTACAAGTCGCACTCGTTGGACCGGCACATCTCGATGACCTGGCGGATGAGCTCGATGCTGGGCAACTACGTCGCCCCGGTTCCCGCCCAGCAGCGTCGCGGCCCGAAGTGGTACCTCGGCAGCGCCGACGCGATCCACCAGTCGATGAACCTCATCAACGACGAGCAGCCCGACATCATCGTCGTCTTCGGCGCCGACCACGTCTACCGGATGGACGCCTCGCAGATGGTCGCCGCACACATCGAGAGCGGCGCGGGGGTGACCGTGGCCGGGATCCGGGTGCCCCGCTCGGAGGCCAACCAGTTCGGGGTGATCAGCACCGGCAGCGACGGCGAGGTGATCGAGGAGTTCCTGGAGAAGCCCTCGGACCCCCCGGGCCTCCCGGACTCCCCGGACGAGGTCTTCGCCTCGATGGGCAACTACGTCTTCTCCGCCGACATCTTGGTGGAGGCCCTCGACCAGGACGCCGCCGACCCCACCTCGCGTCACGACATGGGCGGCGACATCATCCCCATGCTGGTCAAGCAGGGGCGGGCCTGCGTGTACGACTTCAAGCGCAACCAGGTCCCGGGGTCGGTCGACCGCGACAAGGACTACTGGCGCGACGTCGGGACCATCGACAGCTACCACGAGGCCCACCTCGACCTCGTCTCGGTTGTGCCGATCTTCAACCTCTACAACACCGACTGGCCGATCTTCACCTCCAACTCCCTGCTCCCGGGAGCGAAGTTCACCTCCGGGGCGAGCGTGCGGGACTCCATCGTCTGCGCCGGCTCGATCGTCTCCGCCGCCACTGTGGACAGCTCGGTGATCGGCGTGCACGACTTCGTCGGAGACGGGGCGCTGGTCCAGCGCAGCGTGATCCTCGACGGGGTCAGGGTCGGGCGCGGAGCGGTGGTGCGCAATGCGATCATCGACAAGAACGTGGTGATCCCCGACGGCGTGCTGATCGGGGTGGACCACGACGAGGACCGTCGGCGCGGCTTCACCGTCAGCGAGGGCGGGATCGTCGTCCTGGGCAAGAACCAGGTCGTCACGCCCTAGCGCCCCCCACGCTCCACGAGCGCTGCACCGCCGCACTCGCGCACAGCCACCTGATTGACGCCCAGACCCGGCACGCCAGCGCCACAATCGCGCACAGCCACCACACTGCCGCGGATCGAGCAGATCAGGACGCAGCGGTCTGCGGCTGAGCCGGCTCTGGCTCGGGCTCCGGGGTCGGAGTAGGGCTGGGGATGGGCGACGGGCTGGGCGACGGGCTCGGAGAGGGCGACGGCTTCGGAGTGGGCTTCGGAGTGGGCTCCGGGCTCGGAGCCGGCTTGGGTTTCGGGCTCGGAGCCGGCTTGGGTTTCGGGCTCGGAGCCGGCTTGGGCTTCGGGCTCGGAGCCGCTGCGGGCTTCGGCTTCGGGTTGGCGGACGGCTTCTCCGACGCAGCAGGCTGGGCTGCCTTGTCCTGAACCTTCTTCTGGGCCCGCTTCTCCGCCGCCTTCTCGGCCTTCTGATGGGCCTTCTTCTGGGCGGCCTTCTCGGCCTTCTTCTCGGCCCGCTTCTCGGCGCGCCGTTCCTTCGCGGCCTGCGAGTGGTCCGGCGCCGGGGGTGAGGGGATCACGAAGGCCCCGGTGCGGTAGCCGACCTCGAAGGCCTGCACCAGGTCGACGTAGTAGTCCGAGGCGTTGTAGCTGAAGATAGCCGCACGCTGCGCAGAGTCGTCGCGCATGCTGCCACCCCCGGCGCAGAGGTACGCCGCGGTCGCCAGCGCCGCGTCGTCGAGGTCGTGCGGATCGGCCTTGTCGTCACCGTCTCCGTCCCGACCGGCATAGGCCCAGGTCGAGGGGATGAACTGCATCGGTCCCACGGCGCGGTCCCAGACCTTGTCGTGGTCCATCCGCCCGCCATCGGTGTCGGCGATGGCCGCGACCGGGCCCACGCCGTTGAGCGGCAGCCCGATGATCTCGGGCCGCGATACGCCGTCGGTGGCCAGCACCGAGCCGCCGTAGCGACCGTGATCGGACTCCACGCGACCGATGCCGGCGACCAGCGTCCACGGCACCTCGCAGCCAGGATCCGTCCGGGCCATCGTCGCGGCCGCGATCTTGTAGGCGCGCAGCGCGGCCCGGGGCATGTCGTGCGAGGCGAGCGAGCTGACCGACCACACGACCGACCCCTTGGCCGAGTCGACCGCGATCTCGCGCCGGCGGTCGGAGCGGGCCAGGATCGTCGTGGTCGGAGCCACGACCCAGTCCGAGGCCGCGGGCAGCAGGTCCACACCCTCGACGGAAGCCGGGGGGTCGACCGAGGAAGTGAAGGCGGCGGGCACGGCGTCGAGAGCGCCGACCGGGTCGGTCCAGGCGACCGCGGCCGCGACGGGCAGGACCACGGCCAGACCGGCCGCCACATGGCGTACCCTCCACCGCTGCATGTTCGTCACTGCGCTGATGTCCTCGACCTCACAGAACTGCTTCCCCCCACCGACCGGTTCACCGGCCGGTCCACGACGTCAGCCTACGCAGGCGACCACGTGCAGCGAAGCCAGAGAGCGACATCGAGGTCAATATGACCCGGACGGGTGGTGGACCCCTGGCTCAGTCGGACGCGTGCGGAGTGACCCGGAAGTCCAGTCCACGCCGCCGCAGCCGCGCCACCAGGTTCTCGCCCATCGCCACCGCGGTGGTGACCTGCCCCGCGGAGGGCGGGTTGTCGTCGAACGCGAGGCAGAGCGCGGACTCGGAGAGCATCTTCGCGGTCTCGGTGTAGCCGGGGTCCCCGCCGGAGACCTCGGTGCGCACCGTCGTGCCACCACCCTCGGCGAGGAACCGCACCGTGAAGGTGCTGCGCGTGCGCCGTTCCTCGCTCGGTCCTTGTCCCTGGGGCAGCCGGGCGAGGATCAGCCGACGGAGCGGCGGCACCTGGACCGCGCCACCGAGCGCAGCTACCCCGGTCAGCCCGAGGAGGGCTGCGGGCAGGCGCCGGAACGCCGCGTAGTGGCCGTAGCGGAAGTCGGGGCCGTAGCGCTCCAGAGCCACGGCGGAGCGCCGTACGACGTGCGAGTCCAGTGTCGGCAGTGGGAGCAGCCAGGCCCCCGCCTCGGCGTCGTGGTGCGGCCCCCTC
Organism: Propionibacteriales bacterium; assembly: GCA_038199935.1. Taxonomy (GTDB): domain Bacteria; phylum Actinomycetota; class Actinomycetes; order Propionibacteriales; family Nocardioidaceae; genus Nocardioides_B. The sequence goes on from JBBPYL010000089.1 coordinate 4,685, forward strand.
CGGATGCTTCCCACCCGGCGTCCGACCGGACGCTGCTCGCCGGCCCGGCGGCGGGAGGCCGCCGCGCTCGCCTGGGGACCGCGCGTGAGGGCGGCCACGGCACTGTGCAGTGTCCCCCCGGACGGGGCCGCGTCGGCGCTGACCAGGCCACGCATCCGCACCGGAACCCCCTCGGGCAGCTGCTGGATCGTGAAGAGCGCGCCCAGGTCGGCGGGGACGCAGTCGAAACCGCAGGCGTGTACCAGCCGGGCCCCGGTCTCGACCGCCCGGGCGTGGTGGGCGAGGTACATCCGGTCGACGAATTCCGGCTCGCCGGTCAGGTCGCAGTAGTCGGTCCCAGCCTCGGCGCAGGCCGCCACGAGCGGTTCGCCATGGGCGAGGTAGGGACCGACGGTAGAGAGGACCACGCGGGTGATGCCGGCGAGCCGTTGCATCGACTCGGCGTCCTCGACGTCTGCAGTCAGCAGCGGCAGGTCCACCCAGGCCGGGTCGACAGCGGCGAGCCGGTCACGGACCCCCTCCAGCTTCTCCCGGTTGCGGCCCGCCAACGCCCATCGGCAGCCGGACGGGACGTGCCGAGCGAGGTACTCCGCGGTCAGCCCCCCGGCGAAGCCGGTTGCCCCCAGGAGCACGAGGTCGAAGGGGCGCTCCCCGCCTGCTTGTCCCGGCTCGGCCACGCTCCGTCGTCCTGTCTCGGGAAGCTCGGACGGTCGCCGAGAAGGGTCACTGTGCCAGGTGCCGACGACGACGCGACCGGCAGCGTCGACGTCATCGACCACACGGCCGGGAACGGCGTAGGTTCGCGGCATGTGCCGCAACATCCGCCCGCTGTCCAACTTCGCTCCGCCGGCCACCGGGGAGGAGGTCCAGGCCGCCTCCCTGCAGTACGTGCGCAAGGTCAGCGGCTCGACCCGTCCCACGATGGCCAACCAGGCCGCCTTCGACCTTGCCGTCGCCGACGTCGCCGAAGCCACCCAGCGCCTGTTGGACGCCCTGGTCACCGCCGCTCCCCCGAAGGACCGCGAGGTCGAGGCCGCGAAGGCGCGCGCCCGAGCCGAGCTCCGCTACGGCTGACGGGCCCACGGACCGAGTCCCAGCTCTGGTTCCGCCTCAGGCGCGGCTCACCAGCGCCCTCCTATGCTGCGGATGTGACCTCGATGGTCGACCCCGCCCGCCTGCCCGGTACCGCCCGGGCGGCGGCGATGTCCCTGCTCGCGGAGCGTCCCTTCGTCGCCCTGACCGGCGCTGGCCTTAGTACGGACTCCGGCATTCCCGACTATCGTGGGCCGGGCTCACGTCCCCGGGCGCCGATGACCTTGCAAGAGTTCTCCTCGGGACCGCAGGCCCAACGCCGCTACTGGGCCCGGGCCCACGTGGGCTGGGCGCGGATGGGCACGGCCTCACCCAACGCGGGCCACCACGGGCTGGCTCGCGTCGAGGCGCGCGGACACGCACTCTTCACGATCACCCAGAACGTCGACGGGCTGCACGAGGCCGCCGGAAGCTCCCGGCTCTGCGCGCTGCACGGCCGGATCTCTGACGTGGTCTGCCTTCGCTGCGGGGAGCGCACCGCCCGGCGCACGACGGCGGCACGGCTCACCGCACTCAACCCGGGGTGGCTCGAGGAGCACGCCGAGGCCGCCACCCGTCCCGACGGCGACGTAGAGCTGGGCGGCACCGACGACTTCGTCCTGCCGGTGTGCGAAAGCTGTGCCGGGCCGCTGAAGCCCGACGTCGTCTTCTTCGGCGAGAACGTACCCGTCCAGCGGGTGCACCTGTGCTACGACGCCGTCGAGGCTCTCGCCGGCCAGGACGGGGTCCTGCTGGTCCTCGGTACCTCGCTCACCGTGATGTCCGGCCTCCGCTTCGTCCGTCGGGCGGTGTCGCTCGACGTGCCGGTCGTCATCGTGAACCGCGGGGCCACGCGGGGGGACGACCTGGCCACGATCACAGTCGAGGCCGGCACCTCCGAGTTCCTCGGCGACCTCGAGAGGGCCGGTCGCTAGCCGCGGAGCCCTGCCGCTCAGGTGATGTCGCGGCGCACCGAGAGCAGCATCCCCAGCCCTGCGGCCACTGCCGCGTAACCGGCCAGCACCAACGCGCCGACCCACCAGTCCAGGTAGTCCACAAAGCTCGAGCCTGGGGAGGTCATCGCCGCCGAGGCGTTCGTCGGCAGCCAGCGGACCAGCCAGTCGAGGTCGATGCTGGCGAGCAGGAAGGTGGCGAGCGGCTCGACCAGGAAGGTCACGAGCACGGCGATGAGCACGGCGGCGACCTGATTGCGGATCAGGGTGCCGATGCCGATTCCGACCAGGGTCCACAGCGCGACGGCCAGCACCGCGAGACGGACGCTCTCCCAGAGCCGGTCCGTGCCCAACCCGAGGCTGGCTCCCCGCGCCGCGACGGTGATCCCCCCGGCGACGAGTGCGGCGAGCAAGCCCACAGCCCCGTAGACGACTCCGGCCAGCAGGTGGGCCACCATCTTGGCCGCCACCACGAGACCGCGTCGAGGCGTGGCCAGGAAGGTCGGGGTGATCGTGCGGTAGCGGTACTCCCCCGTCATCGAGGTGATGCCGAGGATCATCGCGAAGATGTAGGTGCCGGAGAACAGCGACGACGCGTACACCGCCCGGTAGGCCTCGGGCTCCCCCAGGGGGGCCGAGCCGGGTTGGCCACCGCCGGGGTCCATGCCTGCGGTCAGCGCCGTGGCCAGCGCGGAGAGGGCGACGTAGACCACGGCACCGATCAGCAGCCCCCACCACAGCCGGGTGCTGAGGATCTTCGCCACCTCCGAGCGCACCAGGGCTACCCTCATCGCGGCGCCCCGTCCGTCGTCAGGTCGAGGAAGCGGCTCTCCAGGTCGGAGGACTCCTCGGTCAGCTCGTGCAGCTCGACGCCGGCCTCGAAGGCGGCCCGACCGACGTCGCGGACGCTGACTCCGGTGAACCGCAGCGCCCCGTCGGCGAGAGGTTCTGGGGTGGCCTCCTCGAGCGCATCGCACAAGGCCTCCGGCGAGGGGGTGCGCACCCGCACCGTGGTGGGGCCGGTGGAGAGCTCGGCCAGGCTTCCCTGGTGGACCAGCCGCCCGTGGGAGATCACGACCACCTCGTCCACGCTCTGCTGCACCTCACCGAGCACGTGGCTGGAGACCAGGACGGTGCGGCCGTCGGCGGCCAGGGTCCGCAGCAGCCCCCGGAGCCAGACGATGCCCGCCGGGTCCAACCCGTTGGCCGGCTCGTCGAGGAGCAGGACGCCAGGATCACCGAGCAGGGCTTGAGCCAGGGCCAGCCGCTGACGCATGCCGAGGGAGAAGCCGCCGACGCGACGTCCGGCCACGTCGGCCAGGCCGACCAGACCCAGCAGCTCCTCGACTCGTGACCGGTCGACCTCCGCAGCCAGCGCGATCACCCTCAGGTGGTCGCGGGCGGACCGGCCGGGGTGGAAGTCCGCCGCCTCGAGCGCCGCCCCCACCCGACTCAGGGGGTCGGTCAGGTCTCGGTAGCGCTGACCGCCGATCCTCACCGACCCCTCGGTCGGCTCGACCAGACCGAGCAGGCAGCGCAGCGTGGTGGTCTTTCCCGCGCCGTTGGGGCCGAGGAAGCCGGTCACTCTCCCCGGCTCCACTGAGAAGGTCAGGTCGTCCACCGCCGTGGCCGCGCCGAACCGCTTGGTGAGACCGTCGACGTCGATCCGGGACCCGCGCTCCGCCATGACGCCGATGTTCCCAGGTCGGCGAGCGGTGCGCACCTCGGGTCAGCCGTCTCCGGCCGTGCTCTGCTCGCCGAGCTTGACCGTGACCACGCCGGCGAGCACGAGCACTCCCCCGGCCAGCTGGACCGGACCCGGCAGCTCGTCGAGCAGAAGCCAGGCGAAGACCACCGCGGCCAACACCTCGAGCAGGGCGACGAAGCTGGCCAGGCGCGAGCCCAAGCGGCGGTTGGCCAGCCCTCCGGTGACGTACGACGTGGCGGCGCTGACCAGGCCGAGCACGAGGACCGGCACCCACCAGACCACCCCGAAGCCGGCGTAGGTGGCGGTGGAGGTCCCCGCGGCCATCGGCATCAAGCCGACCAGGCCGAGGGTGGCC
>JBBPYL010000090.1:0-9068 GCA_038199935.1 Propionibacteriales bacterium
CCGGCCAAGAAGCTCTACGTCTGGTTCGACGCGGTCATCGGCTACCTCTCGGCCTCCATCGAGTGGGCCCGTCGCTCGGGCGACCCCGAGGCGTGGCGCTCCTGGTGGAACGACCCCGAGGCCCTCTCGTACTACTTCATGGGCAAGGACAACATCACCTTCCACAGTCAGATCTGGCCCGCCGAGCTGCTGGCCTACGACGGCCTGGGCTCCCGGGGCGGCCAGACCCACCGCTTCGGCCAGCTGGTCCTGCCCACCGAGGTGGTCAGCTCGGAGTACCTGACGATGGAGGGACGCAAGTTCTCCTCCTCCAAGCGGGTGGTGATCTACGTGCGCGACCTGCTCAGCCGGTACCAGCCCGACGCCTTCCGCTACTTCGTGGCCGCCTCAGGCCCCGAGAGCCAGGACAGCGACTTCACCTGGGCCGAGTTCGTCCGGCGCACCAACGACGAGCTGGTGGCCGGGTGGGGAAACCTGGTCAACCGCACGGCCTCGCTGATCGCCAAGAACTTCGCCGAGATACCCGCCGCCGGCGGGTTGACCCCCGCCGACGAGCAGATCCTCGCCACGGTCGAGGCGTCCTTCGCCACGGTGGGCGACCTGATCGGGCGCAACCGGATGCGTCAGGGGATCGGCGAGGCGATGCGGACCGTCGCCGAGGTCAACAAGTACGTCTCCGACACCGAGCCCTGGAAGCTCAAGGGCGAGGACGAGCGCGAACGGCTCGGCACCGTGCTGCACGTCACGGCCCAGTGCGTCGCGGACCTCAACCTGGTGCTCGCGCCGTTCCTCCCCTTCGCGGCCAACGCGGTCGACCGGACCCTCGGAGGCACGGGGGAGGTCGCCCCGATGCCCAGGATCGAGGAGGTCGAGGACCTCGACGGAGGAGCTCGGTACCCCGTCCTCACCGGGGACTACGCCGCCGCACCGTCCTGGCGACGGCACCGGGTCGTCCCCGGGACCCCGGTGGCCAAGCCCACGCCGGTGTTCACCAAGCTCGACCCCAGCGTGGTCGAGGACGAGCTGGCCCGGCTCGCGGGCCCGGCGGGCGACTGACGTGCTGCACCCGCAGGCCGAAGTGGCGCTGGCCCAGTGGTCCCAGGCCCCGAGCGTCACCGACCCGTCCTACGGCCTCGAGGACCTCCAGGCTGAGCGCCGCTCGGCGCGTGACGCGGCGGCCCTCGAGGAGCGGGAGCCGTGCGCCCGGGTCGTCGACGTGGACGCCGACGGCGTGTCCTGCCGGATCTACGTGCCCGACGACGCGGACGGGGTGGTGGTCTTCGCGCACGGAGGCGGCTTCGTGTTCGGAGACGTGGTCACCCACGACGCGCAGGCGCGCCGGGTGGCGAACCGGACGGGCATGGCCGTGCTGGCGGTGAACTATCGCAGACCGCCCGAGCACCGCTTCCCCGCCGCCCCCGACGACCTGGACACAGTGGTGCGGTGGCTCTCCACCCAGGCGGCGGAGAGCGCCCTCGACACCGCGACCGTGGTCGCGCTGGGGGACAGCGCGGGGGCCAACCTCGCGCTGGTGGCCGCCCTGCGCAACCCGGGCTCCTTCGCCGCTCTCGTGCTCGTCTACCCGTTCCTGGACCCCGCCCAGAAGGCAGACACCTACCGCACGGAGGACGCCCACGGGCTGAGCCGCCGCGAGTGCGACTGGTTCTGGGAGCAGTACGCCGCGGCGCCCGAGGACCTCGACGACCCGGACCTGGCTCCGTTGCTCTCCACGCGGCTGCAGACCCTGCCCCCGACCCTGGTCCAGTCGGCCCAGCACGACGTGCTCCTCGGTGAGGACCTGGTCCTCGTGTCCCGGCTCGAGCGCGTCGGCGTCCCGGTGGAGTCCACGACGTACCCCGGAATGATCCACGGCTTCTGGCGCCACCCCGAGGCCTTCGACGCGGCCGAGGTCGCCCTGGCCGAGGCGGCGGACTTCCTGCGTCGCCGGCGTTGAGCCGGTGCCCTCGACAGGGATGCCACAATCGGTTCATGCGCGTGCACCTCGGCTCTGACCATGCCGGCCTCGAGCTCAAGGACCATCTGCTCACCCACCTCGCCGGGAGGGGGCACGAGGTCGTCGACCACGGCCCGTTCGTCTACGACGCCGAGGACGACTACCCCGTGTTCTGCCTGCGGGCGGCCCAAGCGGTCGCCGACGACGCCGACCCGGCCCGGAGCCTGGGCGTGGTGATCGGCGGCTCCGGCAACGGCGAGCAGATCGCGGCCAACAAGGTCCGCGGGGTCCGGGCTGCGCTGGCCTGGAGCGAGGAGACCGCCCGACTCGGCCGTGAGCACAACGACGCCAACGTGGTCGCGGTCGGCGGACGCATGCACACCCTCGAAGACATGGTGCGGCTGGTCGACGTCTTCTTGGCCACCGGCTTCTCCGGCCAGGAGCGGCACTCCCGGCGGATCCAGATGCTGGCCGACTACGAGAAGACCGGCAACCTACCGCCGCTGCCCGACTCCGCCCTCGGGCACTGAGGCGGTGCCGGAGGGACACACCCTGCGCCGCCTGGCCGACCAGCTCTCAGCCCACTTCGGTGGCGAGATCCTGACCGTCACCTCGCCGCAGGGTCGATTCGCCCAGGCGGCGGCCGTGCTGGACGGCACCCGTCTCGAGCAGGCCGACTCCTACGGCAAGCACCTCTTCCTGGACTTCCCCGGCAACCGGGTCGTCCACGTGCACCTCGGCCTCTACGGGAGCTTCGTGATCACGCAGGGGGCGACGGTGCCCCCGGTCGGTCAGGTTCGGCTGCGCCTGGTCGCGGACGGGGCTCGGCCGGCGTACGCCGATCTCCGGGGTGCGACGACGTGCGCGCTGCTCACCACCGACGAGCGAACCCTGGTGCTCGACCGGCTCGGCCCCGACCCGCTCCGTCCCGACGCCGACTGGACGCGGGCCTGGGAGAGGGTCCGACGGCGCAGGGTGCCCATCGGTGCCCTGCTGATGGACCAGTCCGTGTTGGCCGGCGTCGGCAACGTCTACCGCGCCGAGGTGCTGTTCCGGCACGGGATGCACCCGCTCCGACCCGGGCACACGCTGCGACGGGGCCAGTTCGAGGCGATCTGGTGGGACCTGGTCGCCCTGATGCCGCGTGGCGTGCGGAGCAGCGGGCGGATCGACACGGTGCGACCCGAGCACGAGCCCGAGGCGATGGGCAGGACGCCACGGACGGATCGCCGCGGAGGTGAGGTCTACGTCTACCGACGCGACTCCCAGCCCTGTCTGGTCTGCGGGAGCACCGTGCGGACCGAGGTGCTCGTCGGGCGCAACCTCTTCTGGTGCCCACGCTGCCAGCCGCGGTTTCGCTCCCGTGCCGCCGAAGCCACCTCGCGGGGGTCCCGGGCCCACTAGGATTGCGGCCGTGGCCGTCTCCGCCTCCCCCCACCGACACCCCGCCGTGCCGGTGCGTCGTGCGCTGGAGCGGCGGTGGAGCCGCTCGGTGCGCCGGTTCCGGGAAGCCGAGATCGCCTGGGTTCTCGCCCTGGCCGCGCTCGCGGCGCTGATCGGCACGCTCATCGTGCTCGACGTCGCCGTGGTCACCGTGACCGCGCTCGTCCTGCCCCTCGTCGTGGGCCACAGTATGATCGGGCCGCGGTTGCTGCCGATCCTGGTCGGCTTCGTGCTCGTCGTGGCGGTCGCGGCGGTGATCGCCAACGGCCCGGACGCCTTCGATTCGCGCCGGATCGGCGGGGTCTCGGTCACCTTCCTGGTCGGCCTGATCATCGCGCTCTCGTCGCTGCGACGCTCCCGCCTCGGCGTGGCCGGCGCCCGCGGGGAGTCGATGCTGGTGGACCTTCGCGACCGCATCTCCAAGCAGGGCGGGATGACCGCGCTGCCCGAGAACTGGTACTCCGAGTGGGTGATGCGCTCGGCGGGAGGCTCGTCCTTCGCCGGCGACTTCCTCGTCTCGGACCGCGTCGTCGACGAGGAGGTCCTCCAGGTCGTCGTGGTCGACGTCTCGGGCAAGGGGGAACGCGCGGGGACCAGGGCCCTGCTGCTCTCCGGGGCTTTCGGCGGTTTGCTCGGCGCCCTCCCGCCGCGGCAGTTCCTCAGCGCAGCCAACGACTACCTGCTCCGGCAGGACTGGGACGAGGGCTTCGCGACGGCCGTCCACCTCACCGTCCACCTCGGCACCGGGGCCTTCGAGCTGCGCTCCGCCGGGCATCCTCCGGCCGTCCACCTCTGTGCCGGCTCGGGACGCTGGATCGTCCACCAGGTCGAGGGACCCATCCTCGGGCTCATGGAGGACGCCGAGTTCGAGACCGTCGTCGGGACGCTAGCCCGCGGGGACGCCCTGCTGATGTTCACCGACGGCCTGGTCGAGACGCCGCAACGCGACATCTCGCTGGGCATCGACAAGCTGCTCGGTCAGGGGGAGCGGCTCTTCCGGGACGGCTTCGAAGGAGGAGCGAACCGGCTCATCGACCAGGTGGAGACCATGAACGACGACCGGGCGCTGCTCACCCTGCACCGGCGCTGACGCCGACCGGACCAGATGTGGAGCGGATGACGGGAATCGAACCCGCGTAGCTAGTTTGGAAGACTAGGGCTCTACCATTGAGCTACATCCGCCGGACGCCGCCGCTGTGGGCGTCGGCGCGCAGTCATGGTGCCACAGGGCGCACGCCCGGCTCCACTCGGCCGTCGGTCGCGGACCGACGATTTCGGACACTCCGGGTCTCTCGTCTAGACTCCCCGGGGCTCCTCTGGGGAGTCTGTGTCCGGGGCGTAGCGTAGTGGCTAGCGCGCCTGCTTTGGGAGCAGGAGACCGCAGGTTCGAGTCCTGTCGCCCCGACCACGTCCGGGCCCGGCCGACGCCGGGTGCGCACGCACCAGCCGACCGATCGAGCCGACCAACTGGGCCGCTGCCCCGTACCCCCGATACCGAGGAGAACCACCTGTGAAGAGCGCCGTCGAGACCCTGAGCCCCACCCGGGCCAAGTTGACCGTCGAGGTGCCCTTCGAGGAGCTCAGTGCGAGTCTCGATGCGGCGTACAAGAAGATCGCCCAGCAGATCAACGTGCCGGGCTTCCGTCGGGGCAAGGTCCCCGCGGCGATCATCGACCGTCAGGTCGGCCGCGGCGCCGTCCTCGACGAGGCCATCAACGCCGCGCTGCCCCAGCTCTACGTCGAGGCCCTGCGCGAGAACGACCTCGAGCCGCTGGCCCAGCCGGAGATCGACATCACCCGGCTGGAGGACCGCGAGACCCTCGAGTTCACCGCCGAGGTCGATGTCCGTCCCGAGGTCGAGCTGCCCGACTACCAGGGCCTGGCCGTGAGCGTCGAGGACGCCGAGGTCACCGACGAGGACATCGACGAGCAGGTCCAGAATCTCCGCGAGCGGTTCGGCACGCTCATCGACGTCGAGCGCGCCGCGGCCGAGGGGGACTTCGTCACCCTCGACCTGCGGGCGACGCAGGACGGCGAGCTGGTGGAGGGCGCCGAGGTGGCCGGGATGAGTTACCAGGTCGGCAACGGCGGGATGCTCGACGGCCTCGACGAGGCGCTGGTCGGCCTGTCCGCCGGCGACGACACCACCTTCACCTCCCAGCTGGTCGGCGGCGAGCTCAAGGGTCGCGACGTGGACGTCGCGGTGAGCGTGTCCGCGGTCAAGGAGCAGGAGCTCCCCGAGCTCGACGACGACTTCGCCCAGACCGCCTCCGAGTTCGACACGATGGACGAGCTCACCGACGACGTCCGGGTGCGCCTGGCCCGGGGCAAGCGCCTGGAGCAGGCCGCGGCCGCCCGGGACGCCGTGCTCGAGGCGGTGCTCGAGCTGGTCGACGTGCCGCTGCCCGACGGTGTCGTCGAGGCCGAGCTGACGTCGCGGCGCGAGAACGTCCAGCAGCAGCTGGAGTACGCCGGCCTCTCGATGGAGGAGTACCTCGACAACGAGGAGCAGACCGTCGACGAGTTCGAGGCGGACCTGGAGAAGCGGGTCCGCGAGGCGGTCGCCGCGCAGTTCATCCTCGACCAGGTGGCCAAGACCCAGAACATCTCCGTCGACGAGGGCGAGCTCCAGGAGCACCTGATGCGCCGGGCGCAGCAGTCGGGCCAGAACCCGCAGGAGTTCATCCAGCACATGCTCGAGCACAACCACATCCCCGAGATGGTGGCCGAGGTCGTGCGCGGCAAGGCCTTGGCCCACGTCGTCGAGGCCGCAGTCGTCACCGACGCCTCCGGCGAGCGGGTCGAGCTGAAGAACCTGATGCCGGACGGGTCGATCGGGACTCCCGAGAGCCCCGACGCCGCTGCGGATGACTCCACCGACGCCGAGGCGCAGGACGCGCCCGAGGCCTAGACCTCCAGCTCGAGCGGCACGCCTGGCGCCGGCCCGGTCAGGATCCGCTCGAGCAGGCTCGCCAGCGCGCTCGGTGCGGTGCGGACCGGCGGGTCCACACCGGCGTCACTCAGCGTCTCCACCTCCGTGAGCGTGAACCAGGCCAGCTCGTGGACGAGCTCGTCGCGCAGCTGCTCGTCGGTGAAGGCGCCGCGCGGCTCGAAGGCGGGGACCCGGAGCAGGTAGAACCACTCCTCCTGGCCGTCCCACCGTGCCCCCAGGCCGTTCTCCATCGCGATGACGTGCACCCGGTGGGCCAGACACGTCCCGGGACCCTCCGCCCCGAGCTCCCACCCGGTCTCCTCCCGCAGCTCGCGCCGGACGGCGTCGGCGTGCGACTCGCCGGCATCGATGCCACCGCCGGGAGTGCCCCACACATCGACGTCGGCGAAGCGCCAGCGGACCAGCAGGACCCGGTCCGCGGGGTCGACCAGCAGTACCCGGACGGCGGGCCGCAGGCGGGGGAGAGAGGGCACACCCGGCACCTTAGGACCCGTCCGGACCGAGAGCACCCCCAGTCCGCTCTGCGCGAACATCGGCGACCGGGTCGCCTGAACCCGTGGATGTGTCCCACCGGACGGCTAGGGTCGGGGACGTGCCTGAGAACTCGATGACCACTGCGAACCACACGCCCCCCGCCATGAACGGTGGCGGTCAAGCCGCCGGCCTGGACGACCACATCTACCAGCGCCTCCTGCGCGAGCGGATCGTCTTCCTCGGCTCCGAGGTGCGCGACCAGAACGCCAACGCGATCTGCGCGCAGATGCTCCTGCTCAACGCCGAGGACCCGCAAGCCGACATCTTCCTCTACATCAACTCCCCGGGCGGCTCGGTCGACTCCGGGATGGCCATCTACGACACGATGAACTACATCTCCAACGACGTGGCCACCGTCGGGATGGGGCTGGCGGCCTCGATGGGCCAGTTCCTGCTCTGCGCCGGCGCCAAGGGCAAGCGCTACGCCCTGCCCCACGCGCGGATCATGATGCACCAGCCCTCCGGCGGCATGGGCGGTTCGGCCTCGGACATCAAGATCCAGGCCCAGCAGTCCCTGCACATCAAGGAGGTGCTGTTCAAGCTGATCAGCGAACACACCGGCCAGGCCCTTGAGCAGGTGGAGACCGACGCCGACCGCGACCGGTGGTTCACCGCCCCGCAGGCGCTCGACTACGGCTTCATCGACAAGGTCGTCTCCAATGCCGGCCAGGTCGCCGACCAGGGCCGCCCTGCGGCCAAGAAGTGAAGGGCCCCGCCATGACCAGCAGCCTCATCCCTGGACTCGCAGCTCCCGTCGCCTCGGCCACGGGCCGCGCCAGCGAGCTCAGCTCGCCGAGCGCCAACTACTACATCCCGCAGTGGGAGGAGCGCACCTCCTACGGCTTCCGCCGGATCGACCCGTACGGCAAGCTTTTCGAGGACCGCATCGTCTTCCTCGGCACCCCGATCAGCGACGACATCGCCAACGCGGTGATGGCTCAGTTGCTCTGCCTGGAGTCGATGGACCCCGACCGCGACATCCAGATCTACATCAACTCGCCCGGCGGCTCGTTCACCGCGCTCACCGCGATCTACGACACCATGCGGTTCATCAAGCCCGACATCCAGACCGTGTGCCTGGGCCAGGCCGCCTCGGCCGCCGCCATCCTGCTGGCCGCAGGCACGCCGGGCAAGCGTCTGGCCCTGCCGAACAGCCGCATCCTGATCCACCAGCCCTACACCGAGGGCACCTACGGCCAGGCCTCGGACATCGAGATCCAGGCCAACGAGATCCTGCGGATGCGCGAGCTCCTCGAGCGGATGATCGCCGAGCACTCCGGGCGCGACCAGGAGCAGGTCAGCCGGGACATCGACCGCGACAAGATCCTCACCGCCGACGCGGCGGTGGAGTACGGCCTCATCGACGCGATCCTGGAGTCGCGCAAGGGTGCGGTCCCGGTCGCGTGAGGTCGCGCGGACCACTCGTCGTGTCCACCCCCATTCGCGGCTGCGACGGGGTACCGTCGAGTTCGGTAGTCGAAGGCAACCAGCCGGGTGGAGGCCCGTCGTCCCCTGTCCGGGGCGGCGTGGGGGACCCGGTCCGAGTCGTGAGGAGCAGGGCCTGTGGCGCGCATCGGTGACGGAGGCGACCTGCTCAAGTGCTCCTTCTGCGGGAAGAGCCAGAAGCAGGTCAAGAAGCTCATCGCCGGCCCCGGGGTCTATATCTGCGACGAGTGCATCGACCTCTGCAACGAGATCATCGAGGAGGAGCTCAGCGAGGGCTCCGAGGTCGGTCTCGAGGAGCTGCCCAAGCCACGGGAGATCTTCGACTTCCTGAACTCCTACGTCATCGGCCAGGAGAACGCCAAGAAGGCGCTTGCCGTGGCCGTCTACAACCACTACAAGCGCGTCCAGGCGGGCGTGCCCACCGGAGCGAACCGGCACAGCAAGGACGAGGTCGTGGAGCTGGCCAAGTCCAACATCCTGGTCATCGGTCCCACCGGCTGCGGCAAGACCTACCTCGCCCAGACGCTGGCCCGGATGCTCAACGTCCCCTTCGCCATCGCCGACGCCACGGCCCTGACCGAGGCCGGCTACGTCGGTGAGGACGTCGAGAACATCCTGCTCAAGCTGATCCAGGCCGCGGACTACGACGTGAAGAAGGCCGAGACGGGGATCATCTACATCGACGAGATCGACAAGGTGGCCCGCAAGGCGGAGAACCCCTCGATCACAAGAGACGTC
>JBBPYL010000091.1:0-24178 GCA_038199935.1 Propionibacteriales bacterium
CATCGGACGCGCCAGGTAGAAGCCCTGCACCACGTCGCAGCCCAGGTCGCTGAGCTGCTCCATGGTGGCGATGTCCTCCACCCCCTCGGCCACGACCGAGAGGCCGAGGGTGTGGCCCAGGTCGATCGAGGAGCGGACCAGGACGCTGTCGCTACCGGCGGCGAGCATGTCGGAGATGAACGAGCGGTCGATCTTGAGATCGTCGACAGGCAGCCGCTTGAGGTAGGTCATCGAGGAGTAGCCGGTGCCGAAGTCGTCGAGCGAGAGCGCCACCCCGGACTGCTGGAGCTCGGTCAGGATGGCCAGCGCCTTCACCGGGTCGGCCATCACGGTGCCCTCGGTAATCTCCAGCCGGAGCAGTCGCGCCGGCAGCTCGTGCCGCTCCAAGACGTCCCGCACCCCCGCCAGCAGGTCGGCCTTGAGCAGGCAGCGCGGCGACAGGTTGACGGCGACCTGGATCGGCGTCCCGGCGTCCATCCAGCGCCGCGCCTGACCGACAGCCAGTTCAAGGGTGTGCAGAGTCAGCGGGAGCACCAGCCCGGTGCTCTCGACCACCGGGATGAAGTCGCCGGGTGGGATGAAACCGCGCTCGGGGTGGTTCCAGCGGACCAGCGCCTCGGCCGCGGCCACCGTGCCGGTCGCGAGGTCGACCTTCGGCTGGTAGTGCATCACCAGCTGTCCTTCGCGCAGCGCACGCCGCAGGTCGCCGAGCAACGCCAGCCGGCCGGGGGTGTGCAGGTCGTGCAGCGGGTCGTAGACCACGACGCCGCTCTTGCGCTCCTTCGCCTCGTACATCGCGATGTCCGCCGCGCGGAGGATCTGGTCGACGTCCTGGCCGTGCTCGGGAGCCATGGCCAGCCCGACACTCACCTCGACGCTGAGAGCGACGCCCTCGACGAGGAAGGGCTCGTGCAGCAGGGAGACGCAGCGTTCGGCGATGGTGACCGCAGCATCGCGGCCGGTGACGGCCGGCAGGAGGACGGCGAACTCGTCGGCTCCCAGCCGGGCCACGGTGTCGGAGGTGCGGACGGCGAGCTGGAGCCGCGCGGCCACGTCCCGCAGCAGCTGGTCACCGTACTGGTGTCCCAGGGTGTCGTTGACCTCCTTGAAGCGGTCGAGGTCGATGAGGAGGATGGCGGACTCGGTCATGGTGTGCCGGGCGACCTCGAGCGCGGAGGTGACCTTCTCGGCCAGCAGCCGCCGGTTGGGCAGGTCGGTCAGCTCGTCGAGGGTGCTCGCCCGCCGCAGCGCACGGTTGCCGGAGCGAGCGTTGAGGAACGCCCCTAGGAAGAGCAACGCGGCCAGCGCGAAGGCCAGCCGGGCCGCACCGACCGAAGAAAGCCAGGACCCCGCCGGGGCCGCCGAGGGGACGACAACCAGCCACTGGTTGGCGTTGTTGCGCGGCTGGTCGACCTCGGCGACTGCCATCTGGCGGCCGTCGACGCTCGTCGCGACGGCCCCGCGCTCGGACACCTCGACGACCTGGGCGGCACTGGTCGCCCGGGCGTCCACCAACGCGGTCAGGACCGCGGGAGAGATCGTGGTGAGCTCATCCTCAGCACCCTCGGTGGCGCCGAGCACGTCCGGAGCGACCGCTCCGGTGTCGCTCACGACACGGCCGTCTCGACGGTCGAGCAGAGCGGTGCCCAGGACCGTCTCGGGGGCGCGCGAGATCTGCCGGACCAGGCTGCTCATCGGGACCTCGACGTGCAGCATCCCCCACACGATCCCCTGCTCGTCGGTCACCGGGGTGGAGTTCGACACCACCCACGCAGCGGTGTCGGAGGACACGTAGGGGAGGCTCTGGTGAACCTCGCCCGGCTGTAGGGCGGTGGTGGGGACGAAGAACGCGTTGTCGGTCTCGTCGCCCGACAGGTTCTCGGCGGAGGCGATCGAGCCCCGCACGAGTCGCGCCACTTCGACGCCGTCGAGGTCGATCAGGCAGACCTCGTCGATCGATTCCGAGGAGAGCCGTTCGAAGTAGGCCAGGGACGTGTTCGCCTGACGCCTGCGCTCCCCGCGGGTGAGCTCCTCGGACGCGGTAGACCCGAGCGCCAACTGACGCAGGGCCTGGTCGTGGGCCAGCATCAGCGTCATGGCCCGGGTCCGGTCGAAGTAGGCGGAGATCGCCGCGGCGCTGGTGGCGGCCTGCGCCGTCAGGTCGTGCTGCTCGTCCGCGGTGGAGGCGTCGTGGGCCGCAATCAGGGAGGCGGCGACCGCGATGGCCATCAGCGTCACCCCCAGCAGGGAGATCAGCCCGAAGCGCACAGAAGCGCTCGGCACCCGCCCGTGGCGGCTGCCCATGGTGCGTCGTGTCCGGTTCTGCTGCCCCACGCTGTGGCCCCCCTCCCGGCTCCTGCCCCGCGGTCCTCTACGGCATATCCGTCCACTGTTATCGGCTCGACCGTGGTCCCGGCTGAGGAACTTCCGGGTAAAGACGTCCAGGCCGGAGGCCCCCGGCGAGGGTGTCTAGGACGAGCTGAGCGTGCTGGCTCGCACCATGATCGCCGACTCGATGACCTCGACCCGGAGCAGCGCGGTGCGTGCTCTCGTCGAGCTCCGGTGTCGTGGCGGGTTCGGACGCCCTGGTGCTCACGACCACCCTCAGGCGAGGTTGCCGCCGAATCTCCCGCAACAGCCGGAGAACCGGCTTTCTTCCCCCCGTCTAGCCACGGTCCACCGCCGTCGTCAGCTCGCCGAGCGGGCGGCGCTGGCCGGTGCCTGTCGTCGGTTCGGCGAAGTTGTCCGGCGCGAGCCACCGGCGGTAGGCGGACCGCAGCCGGATCCACTCGGAGTCGGTGATCGAGAACCAGGCCGTGTCTCGGGAGCGCTGCTTGAGGACCACCGCGTTGCGGAAGACGCCCTCGAAGGTGAACCCGAGCCGAAGGGCTGCCGCTCGCGACGGTGCGTTCAGCGCGTCGCACTTCCACTCGTAGCGGCGGTAGCCGAGCCCGAAGACGTGGTCGGCCATCAGGTACATCGCCTCAGTGGCCGCGGTCGTCCGCTGGAGCGCCGGTCCGAACAGGATGCTGCCCACCTCGGCCACCCCGTGCGTCGGCTCCACCCGCATCCAGCTGGCCAACCCCGCGGGGCGACCGGCGGACGGTCCGGTGAGGGGCACCAGGGCCAGGCTGACCAGACCCGGCTGGGCGACCCGACGTTCGACGTAGGCGGTGAAGTCGGTCATGCTGCCCGGCGGCTCGTCCAGCAGATAGGTCCAGGCCTCGTCGCGATCCGGTCCGCAGGTCGCGTCGTACAGGGCGGCGACGTGATCGAGCGAGAGCGGCTCCAGCCGCACGTGCTGGCCCTCGAGGGTGAGGGGCACGAGGCCGGGGCGTGCCGTCCAGCCCGGCAGGGACGGCCCGACGGGTCGCAGGGGTCCGTCGGGTCCAGCCCCGGCCGACTCGTCGGTCCGCCGGCTCGGGGCACTCGGGTCACTCACGGGGTCCATCGAAGCAGGTCCGCGCCCGGCCGCGCCGCCGCAGCCAGAATCGTCCACAGCGGCGATTGTGGTCGCCGTACGCCTCGGACCACCGCCACAACTGCGCACAGCCGCACATCTGGTCCCGCCCTGTCCGCGGCACCAGACCGCAGGAGCCGGGTCAGCCGGGTCGTCACCTGTTCCCCCCAGTCCCGACAAGGCGTCACAAGTCGGTAGGGGGATAGTCCCGCAATGGAGGGCCTAGGCCGAACTGCAGGTTCTCGTGGTGAAGCCAAGGGGACTCGAACCCCTAACCCCCTGCGTGGAAACTGCCCTGCAAGAGGCGAAGAATGGCGGGCCGGCGCCAACAAGACGGTGACCTTCCGTGCCTGGTACGCGATGGCGGACGGCTCTCGCTTTTCGCGGACCCTCGCGACCAGGATGCACACCGAGGCCTGGCTGGCGGCCGAGAGGTCGCTGAGCGACCGCGACACGTGTACGCCGCCGCCGCAGCGGAAGGCCGCGGAGGCGAGGCGGAGCCGAGGTAGACGATCCGATGGGTCCCATCGCGGTAGCTCGGGACGCCACCGCTGTGGATGACGTACATCATCGGACTCCGCGGCGAGTAGAGGATCGTAGTCAGCGACACCGCCCCCGGGCTCGACGGGGACGCTCCGGCCCGCCCGTAGCGCCGTCACGTCCAGATTGCCGACCTCGATGCTGAGCACACAGTCCGTCGGAGCACGTCGATCGCAGTGAGGGCCCGCTGGTCAGGCCCGCCGGATCACCGCGCGTGCGGTGGCCGCGACGGCGAAGTCGACGCCATCAATACGACCCCAACGCGTCCGTGCCGCCCCGGCCAAGTGGCCGAGCACGTCGAGGGTCGGGCTGGAGGCAGGCGGCGGCGAGTGCCGATCCTGTCCGCTCCGCCACCCGAGTGCCAGCAGCAGGGCGCTGATCTCGCTGCGCCAATCCTGGGCCGGTACGCCGCTTCCGACCACCGCGAGCGCCACCCAGCCCGCCTGGCGATCAGCGTCCTTGGTACCCAGGGGGAGTCGTCCGACGATGTGTCGCCAGAGTGCCTGTGGGTCCCGGCAGCGACTGGCAGCGGCTGTCGGACTCAGTCGGCCCTTGCGGACGCTGACCAACCCGAGGGCGCGCGCGGTGGTGCGGACGCCGGCGACGGGATAGGTCAGGTCTTCCCGGTTGGCCTTGCCGATCCACCATCCGCTGATGCCGCTGCGTTCGGCGAACTGCTCGACCGCCGCAGGAGGCAGGTATCCGGCGGCGGTCAGCGCGACGCCGTCGCCGATGACGTCGAGGAAGGCCCTATAGGTCTCGGTGAGACGGGACGCCTCGACGTCGGTGACGTCGCTCAGTCCGTGAGAAAGCGGACGACCGAGGACTCCGCGCAGCAGGCGGACGCCGTGGCGTTCGAGCTGCTCGGCAAGTTCCCCCAGCTCCCCGGTGACCGCGACGGGCTCGGCGACCGCGATCGCGAGGGCGGTGTTGGTCTCATGCACGTCAAAGTGGTCGGGGTGCCAGTCGATCGGCAGCCAGCCGCGCGCGTCTGCGGCGTCGTCGAAGACACCCGGTAGGAGCGCATCGTCGTGACCGCTGCGCACCCAGGAGGCCAGCTCCTCGTAGCCGCCGATCCCGCCGCAGTCCTCGGGCGGGCACGCCATCCGACCACCGGTGCAGCGTGGCGTCGGCGGTGGCCCGTCGAACACCTGCTCGACTACCAGCTTGTGGTCCCAGCCGTCGCCGAAGTCGTACTCGTACCAAAGCTCGTCGCCCCTCTCGGCGAGGACCTGGTCCAGTCGGATGTCGTCTTCGAGCGTCCCGTCCTCGCCCTCGTCGAGATCGAAGTTCGTGACGAAGTACGGCGAGCGATGGTCGTTGCCCGCGCGGAACCGGTGCAGGTGGCTGTCGGACCACCCCAAGCCAGCCTGGATCACGTCATGCAGTTGCGGCAGGGTGAGGTCACCCGGCAACTCGAGTCTGCGCCAGACCGGCGGCTTCGCGCCGTGCAGGTCCAGGCGTACTCGCAATCCGCGGACCTCAGTCGGGATCGGGAGCAGCGTGGGGGTCTGCTCGACCTTCAGCTTCTCGAAGATGCTGGATACCTGCCCGCTCAACAGAGCGTCGAGGAGCGCCCTATTCTCCTCAGGGCTGGCTCCCGCCATCAGCTGCTTCACCAGGTGCTCGACGTCGGTCGGTTTGGCCACGAGGAACAGTCAATCACCGTGTCGACTCGACGTTGCGCGGCCTCGCCATCATGCTGATGGGATCCGGTGGGGAAACATCGGCGATAGCGATAGCGATAGCGATGGCATGGTGCGGGCGAGGACGGGGGAGGGATGCACGAGCAGGCGAGCCGCTGCACATTGGCCCGGCACCCTGGTGTGCTCTCAGCTCGAGGGCGACTCCGGTTGCGCCGATGTGGTTAGGTTAGCCTAAGCACACTTAAACCGACCCTTGCCTCTGCGAACGGGAGCCGCGCCATGTTTGCGAACTACCTGATCGGCCTTCGTGAAGGCCTTGAGGCGGCGCTGATCGTCAGCATCCTGGTCGCCTACCTGGTCAAGTCCGATCGTAGCGACCGGCTGGTGCACGTCTGGGCTGGCGTCCTGGCCGCCCTGGTGGTCAGCGTCGGCTTCGGTGCAGTGCTGACATTCACCTCCAACCAGCTGAGCTTTCGGATGCAGGAGGTGTTCGGGGGCACCCTGTCGATCATCGCCGTTGGCTTCGTGACCTGGATGGTCTTCTGGATGCGCCGAACCGCTCGACACCTGTCCACCGACCTGCGCGGCAAGATGGGCTCCGCGCTCGCGATGAGCAGCGGCGCGCTCGTGCTCACCGCCTTCCTCGCGGTGGGGCGAGAGGGCCTCGAGACGTCGCTGTTCATCTGGTCGGCCGTGCAAGCGGCCGGGCAGACCACTGCCCCACTGAGTGGCGCCGCTCTCGGACTGCTCACCGCGGTCGTCCTGGGCTACCTGTTCTACCGGGGTTCGCTGCGGATCAACCTGTCGAAGTTCTTCACCTGGACCGGAGCCGCGCTCATCGTTGTCGCCGCCGGCGTGTTGTCCTACGGCGTGCACGACCTGCAAGAGGCCGCCGTGCTGCCGGGGCTCAACTCCCTGGCATTCGACGTCTCGAACTTCATCTCGACCCAGAGCTGGTACGGCACCCTGCTGAAGGGCACGATCAACTTCACCCCCGCCACCACCTGGCTCCAGGCGATCGCCTGGGTCGCCTACATCCTCCCGGTGACCGCGATGTTCTTACGCCCCACACGACGCCCGTCCCGGGTCGAGGCCACCACCCCCGCCCAGGCCGATCATCCCGCTGCCCGCTAAGCCTGCACCCCCAGGCACCTCCGCGAGCAACAGCCACCAACCCCTCGCACCGCGCACAGATCCCAGACCGGAGTCCCCCATGTTGTCTGCCCGCAGGTCCCCTCTCATCACCGTGGGGGCGCTGGCCGCCTCGGCCCTGCTCGGTGCCTGCGCAGGCGGGAGTGCAGAGCCGGGCACCGCAGCCGGGTCCACCGTGCAGGTCTCAGCAGGCGATCGCAGCTGCGAGCTGGACCGCACTGACCTGGGCGCCGGCACCGCGAGTTTCGCGATCACCAACACAGGCGACAAGACCACCGAGGTGTACGTCTACGCCCCCGACGGCGGCGGAAACTACACGACGGTGCTCACCGAGGTCGAGAACATCGGCCCAGGCCTCTCGCGCACGATGGAAGCCCAGCTCGGCCCCGGCACCTATGAGGTGGCCTGCAAGCCCGGCCAGAGCGGCGAGGGGATCCGAACGAGACTCACCGTCGTGGGCGACGGAGGTGACGAGTCGGCCGCGGGCGAGTCGGAGGTGGCCTACGACCGAGAGATCGAGCTGTCCACCGACGGCACCACCATCACCGGGGAGGAACTAGCGGCCACGTCGGGGGAGAAGATCGAGTTCAAGGTCGCGAACAAGACTCAAGGCCCGATCACTGTCGAGCTCAAGACCCCCGACAGCGACGTCGCCGGCGAGGTCGAGTCGATCAAGCCCGGCGAGACCGGCGAGCTCGTCGCCGCACTCGACGAGGCCGGGGAATGGCAGATCGTCATCAAGCGCGACGGCCGCGAGAGTCTCAGTCAAGCCCTCCCTGTGTCCTGAGCTCTACCTGCGCACCGGTGTTCGGCTTCTTCCCCACTCTGAGGACCGGCGCTGTCGCTCGAGACCGGATTCCTGGCTGAGCGCAATTGAGGGTGTAGGGCGTCGACCGCTGGTGTTGCCCGTCTCCGCGAACAGCAAGCAGCTGGGCTCACGATTCGGCGACTGCTCGCCGTTCTCCTGCTGCCCGTCGACTACTGGCGGCAGCGAGGACCCAGATGCAACCCGCCGTCCCGGCTGTCAGCAGCACCGCTCCGGTGGCGACATTCGCCACGCGGCCGGGCCACGGCATGATCGCGGGACTGAGGAACATGCGCAGGACGAACGGCTCGAGCACAGCTCCTGCAGGGACGACCAGGCGGGCCACTACCCCCCACAAGTCGGGCCGTCGCGCGATCGCGCCCACCAGGCCGAGCGGACCGCCCACGACCGCTGCGGCCCCGAACCAGAACGAGTTCTCCGTCCAGACGTTCGCGTCGAACATCCCGAGGGCGAGCCCCACGCCGTAGTGCACGACACACGCGGTGAGCAGGGCCACGACTCCAGCAACGACGCCCAGGACGGGGCGGCGGACCAACCACCCGGACAGCACGGCCAGCCCTGCCCAGACCGTGCCTGTGTTGAGCAGCTGGCTGAAGGTCCTCCGCACAGCAAGCAGCGTGTTCGCCTCGGCTTCGATCTGGCTCATGGTCGTGGCGTTGGAGGCCAGGGACATCAGAGCCAGCACACTCGCGGCAAGGAACACCAGCCCCCAACCCCGTCGATCCACAGCCAGACGCTACCCCGGCCCCCATCACCTCCCGGAGCGAGGGCGCTGTTGGGGCCACTGCGGTCCGGAGGCTCAAGGTCTTGCGGACCGGCGATGCAGAGATCCTCCTCACTGTCGGACGCGCCCGATTCTTGGCGCCGCAGGCACTTACGATGCGGCCACAGTGGCGCTCTCGAAGAAGCTCGACGGCATGGCGTGCTGCAGTTTCCAGGTGATGGCGATGGGCCGCTCGCCCTCGTGACTGACGTAGGAGACAGGCCCCAACATCACGTATGGCGCGGTGTCGTACTCACCCTTGTGCTCGACCCGGCAGAAGAGTAGGACCGTGCTCGATCCGTTGAGGTAGCGCTGACCGGTGGGGGAGGCGACCGAGGTGGCATTCTGCGATTCCCAATGAAAGCGCGTTGGGCTGATCGGGTAGTCGCGGTACATGGTCGTGGGGGAGTAGTCGGCTTCGGACTTCTTCAAGGTGACGAAGAAGGCGTCTACGTTGAGCGGCTCGGAGTAGGCGACGCCCTGCATCATGCTGGTTGGTTTGCGCTGGAGGTTGGCGTAGTCGAGGGCCGCGAGGATCTCTTCGCGCTGATACGACGCGTGGACGCGGAGCGGCACTTGAGCGAGGGGTTCGGTCAGCGGGAGGGCGTCGTGGCGGGTCTCGTCGAACACCAGGTCGATGACTGCGCCGAGTTCGGCGGCGGCAGCGTGCTCGGTGCGGATGGCGGCGAGGCCGTCGTCGTACGTCGAGAAGCCATTGCCGCTGGGGAACGCTGAGAAGAAGAGCATCCGCGCTAGCCGCTGTTCAACCTGGGTAAGGTCGGCGTACGGGGTGTCTGCGGTAAGCAATTGGCGGTAGCCGGCCGCCCGGAGTCCGTCGTCGATGTGGGCGAAAGCGCGGATCCGCTTGAGCAGCTGACCCTCAAGAGGAGTGCCCGCGGACGTCGGTAGGCCGGCGTCTCGGCGGAGCCGGGTCCAGGATCCTCGGCCGCGACGCAGGATGTCGGGCAGTTCGATGCCGGACTCATGCACGAAGGTCGGCAGGTCGAGGTCGCCGTATGAGCGGAGCTCCGCGGTCATCGACTTCCAGTTGTTCGCGACCTGCGTGCGCAGGTTCTCGAGGATCGACGACTGGGCGGTGTGATCCATGACGATCTGGCAACCGGACGGCAGGAACGGGAAGCCTCGCTCGATCTCGCGCTCAAGGCCGCGGCGAGTCTCGCCGGTGAGGGCGCGGAGCTTCTTGTCGAAGCGAAACTCTTGGCGCTGGTGTCCGACGAAGTCGAGGACGGTCAGCACGGCCTTGTCGGGGGTGCGGCGAAGTCCGCGACCGAGCTGTTGCAAGAAGATCGTGGCGCTCTCGGTGGGACGGAGGAACAGCACGGTGTCCACGTCGGGCAGGTCGAGGCCCTCGTTGAACAGGTCGGCAGCGAAGAGGACGTTGACTCGGCGTGACTTGAGGTCTTCGAGAGCGCGCTGGCGGTCTGCCGCAGGTGTCTCGCCACTGACCGCACGTGCGGGGATGCCGGCAGCGTTGAACGTCTGGGCCATGAAGTGTGCGTGGGCGACGCTGACGCAGAAGCCGAGCGCGCGCATCGCTCCAGGATTGATGACCTTCTCCCGAAGCTGCTGGAGGACGATCGCGGCCCGCGCCTGATTGCCGGTGTAGACGTGCGACAGCTCGCCCTCGTCGTATCGGCCCCGGGTCCAGCTGATGCGCCGAAGGTCGGTGCCGTCCGCCACGGCAAAGTAGTGGAACGGGCAGAGCAGGTCCTTGCCGAGCGCGTCCCACAATCGCAGCTCGGTGGCGGTCCGTCCGTCGAAGAACTCGGCCCGAACGTCTATGCCGTCGGCGCGCTCGGGAGTTGCGGTGAGGCCGAGCAACTCGCGTGGAGTCAGGTGGTCGAGGAGCTTTCGGTACGTCGGCGCCTGGGCGTGGTGGAACTCGTCGACCACCACGATGTCGTATGCAGCGGCAGGAATGTTCTTGACGCCGTAGGACTGCAGGGACTGCACGCTGGCGAAGACATGGTCCCAACGCTCCGGGCGCGCGCCGGCGACGTACAGCTCACCGAACGTGTGGTCGGACAGGGACTCCTGGTAGGTCCGCAGCGACTGCTCGAGAATCTCCTTGCGGTGCGCGACGAAGAGAAGTCGCGGCCGGTCGGCAGGTGTCGGCCCGCACAATCGGCGGTAGTCAAGTGCGGCGACCACTGTCTTGCCGGTCCCGGTGGCGGCCACGACCAGATTGCGATGGCGACCATGGACGTCGCGCTCGACAGTCAGCTCGTCGAGCATGTGTTGCTGGTAGGCGAACGGTCGGACCTCGAGTCCGGACAGGCTGATGGTCACCCGGTCGTGCTGTCGGTGACCCGAGGCTTCGGCGAGGGCATCGTCCAAACGGTCCCGGTCAACGTCCGGGTCGTACAACTCGAAGCTCGCGTCGTTCCAGTAGGTGTCGAAGGTGCCGCGGAACTTCGCTAACAGCGAAGGAGTCGCGACCCGGGACAACCGGACGTTCCACTCCACCCCGTCCAGAAGCGCCGCGCGAGAGAGGTTGGAGGAGCCGACGTACGCCGTGTCGTACCGGGTCAGGCGGCGGAACATCCAGGCCTTGGCGTGCAGGCGGGTGCGAGCGGCGTCGTACTGGATTCTTACCACCGCGCCCAGCTCCCGCACGAGGCGGTCGAGCGCAGACCGCTCAGTCGCGCCCATGTAAGTCGTCGTGATCACGCGCAGCGGAGCCCGGCGACGGCGCAGCCTTCCGAGCTCGTCCTCCAGAAGGCGGAGACCATGCCACTTCACGAACGCACACAGCAGGTCGACCTCGTCTGAGGTGTCGATCTCGGCCCGCAGCTCGGCGGCGAGGTTGGGCTCGCCGGCGCTGTTCGTCCGCAGCGCAGCGTCGGACAGTGGCGTCATGGGTCGAACCGGTTCGATGTCGACCACACCAGGACCAGGCGGCACTACGAGCCGACGCAACTGCCGCGCCGGGGCGTCGACTTCCGCAACGGGAACCTCGAGCAACGCGACAAGATCGTTGAGAAGCTGGATCCGGCCCTCCGGATCGGCTGTTCCTTCGAGCGCCCGGCGGGTGAGCTCATAGATGTGCCGAGCCAGCACGTGTGGTTGGTCAGCCGGATCGACCTTGGCGAACTCGGCCCCGAGCTCAATCTCAGCGGCGAGTGCCAACTGCATCCCCTTGGTCACAAGATGTTCGTGGAGACCGGGGGCAAGCGGCTGTTCCATCACGTGCCAAAGCTCTCACGCCGGCACTGCCAGCTCGTGCAGCCACTCGGCACACAGTTACTCAGCGATCGAGTCCCGGGATCACTGTGTCGACGAGGTAGGCCCGCAGGTGGGGAACGTCCCGGGTGACGGTGCGCCACACCCGCCGTGGGTCGAGGTCGTCGTACTGGTGGGCAGCGAAGGTGCGCATGGCGACAATTTGCCGCCAGGGCTGCTCGGAGAAGAGCCCGAGCACCTCGTCCGGGATTCGGTTGACGGCCTCTCCGATGCGGATGAGGCCCATCTCGACGGCCCATTGCGTGCGCACGTCGGCTACGAAGGCGTCGACATCGGGTGGAACCATCCCCGCGAGGGCGTCACAGACAGCGATGACGCGTTCGGCCGCGTCGCGCGCCTTCGGGACCGACTCGGTCACACCTCGACCGCTTCTCGGAGTACTCGCTCGCGGACCAGGCCCTGGAGACTGTCTGCAGCGACCACGTCGACGTCGACTCGGAGGAGGTCGGCAAGTGCGAGCCGGAGGCCGATCTCGTCGAGCAGTGAGGCTTCGTCGGTGAAGTCGACAAGGAGGTCGACGTCAGAACCGGCCTCGTCGTCCCCTCGGGCGACGGACCCGAAGATCCGGGGCGCGACAGCGTGGTGCTCGGCCACCAGTGCCCGGATCGACTCTCGGTGCTGTTCGACCCGCGCAGACGGTCGTACCGCAAGCGCGCGCCTGATCCGGTCGAGCACCACCGGGGAGGGCACTCGGCGGCCGTTCTCGTACGCCGACAGGTTCGGCTGCGGGATTCCCGCCGACCTTGCCAGCTGGGACTGGCTGAGACCAACCGCTCGCCGCTCCACTCGGATGTCCATGAACACATCGTAACGAAGGGTTATCGCCAGCGATATGGATCGGCCGGATGCCGGTCGACGCCATCGCGTTGCTCGAGATGGATCGGCGGCCCGGGCTCGCAAGGCGAGCAATCGCTTTGGCCCTTCCCCATCAGTCCCCCACGAGGCCGACAGAGTCAGCAGGGGGATAGGGCCGAATTTAGGAGAAAAGCGGTTCTGACCTGCGGTTTCATCGGGTGGAGCCAAGGGGACTCGAACCCCTAACCCCCTGCTTGCAAAGCAGGTGCGCTACCAATTGCGCCATGGCCCCCGGTGGTGCCGACTCGTCAGGCGAGAGGCGACCCGTCAGGACTTGGTGACGGTGTCGGTCGCCTCGGCCCAGAGGGCCTGCTCGTGCTGGGCGGCCTTGGCCTTGCGGCCGGCGGCGAGAGCCCCCGCGGCGGCCAGGGCGACGAACAGGATCTTCTTCACAGGTGCTTCCCTCCACGACGTACGGACCCTGAACCCTACCAACGACCGGGCGACCCGACCCTGGGGCCGGGGGTCGCGATCGTGGGACCAGGTGCCACGGCAAAGCGACGATTCGGCTGAACTGACCCTCGCCTGGACCTACTCTGGCTGAGGGAGAGGTGTCGTGCGGGGAGGGCTCAGATCGTGATGACCATCCACAGACGCGCGTGCGTGCATGGCGGTACCGCCGTGCTCCTCGGCCTGCTCTTCGCCGCGTTCCTGGCACTCCCCGGTCTCGACCCGCAGCTCTCACTGGTGGTCAGCGACCTGGGTCAGTTGGCCGCAGTGAGCGGCGCGGCCGTCCTGGCTTGGCGTGCCGGTGGCATGCCCTGGGCCGAGCGCCGCGGGTGGCGGCTCGTTGCCGTCGGTGTCGGCGCCTGGGCCGTCGGGCAGGCGATCTGGTCCTTCGACGAGATCGTCCTGGGCCGCGAGGTCCCGTTCCCTTCGCTCGCCGACCTCGGATTCGTGCTCTTCCCGATCGTCGCCGGGCTCGGACTGCTGTCCTGGCTCGCCTCCCAGCGCGCGGGCCGGGTGGCCGCACGCGGGCGCGACGTCCTCGACGGGCTCGTCGTCGCCTTGTCCCTGCTCGTGGTGTCCTGGGTGACCAGCCTCGGGGCGGTGGTGAACGACGGTGGCCAAGGGTGGCTCGCGACCACACTGTCCACCTTCTACCCCGTGGCCGACGTGATCGTCGGCAGCCTCGTCCTGCTCGCGATCTCCCGGGCCCGTCCCGGTGAGCGTCCTGTCCTCACGATTCTGGGTCTGGGCATGTTCACGCTCGCCTTCGCTGACAGTGCCTACCTCTACCTCGTCTCCGTCGGCTCGTACGGCTCGGCCAACCTGGTCAGCAGCGGCTGGATCGTCGGCTTCCTGCTCATCGGTGCCGCCGCCCGGTTCGAGACCAGCACGCCGCGCAGTGCGTCGGTCGCAGCCAGTGACGACGACGTCCCCTCGCTGCTCTCCGAGACCCTTCCCTACGCGCCCTTCGTGCCCTCGCTTATCGCGATCTGCTGGAGTCTGGGCACCGATCCTGACTCCCCGGCGGTCCGGCTGGTGCTGGGACTACTCCTGGCCAGCTTCGTCATGGGTCGGCAGTTCTTCGCCATGGCCGAGAACCGTCGCCTCTACGCCGCCTTGCGCGACGCCCGGGACCAGCTCAGACAACTGACCCTGACCGACGCGCTGACCGGCCTGCCCAACCGGACGCTCTTCACCGACCGTCTCGACCGAGCCATGCGGCGTCCCGGACGCCACGTCGGTCTGCTCTTCTGCGACGTCGACGACTTCAAGCTCGTCAACGACACCCACGGCCACGACATCGGCGACCTGCTGCTCCACGACCTCGCCGCGCGTCTGCTGACGTGCGTGCGCGCCCAGGACACGGTGGCCCGGCTCGCGGGCGACGAGTTCGCGGTGCTGCTCGAGGACGCCGAGCACGTCGCCCAGCGGATCGTTGCCGCCACCGCCGAGCCGTTCGACCTGCGCGGCATCGTCGCCCGCGTGTCGATGAGCGTGGGCGCCGCGGACGCCTACACCGATGGTGGGGTGCCCACGACCGGACGTCGCGCCTCCGACGCCGAGGCCCCGCGCGTCGGTGCGGCCCGCCGAGCCGCGGGGCTCACGCCGGCCGACCTCCTGCTCCGCGACGCCGACCAGGCGATGTACGCGGCGAAGACCGCCGGCAAGGGCCGCTTCACCGGCCGGTCCCCCCGCTTCGGCGAGGGTGTCGAGATTCCGGTCGAGCCGCCGGAGCGTGCCCTGCCGGCGTCGTACAAGATCCGCACCCGGGCCTGAGCCTCAGCCCGGCGCAACGCGCCGTGCCGGCTGGCCGGACGCCACAACTAGTGCAGCTGGCCGACCGCAGAACCCGGCCGGAACCGCGCGATCAGGCGCTTGTCCTCCACCATCGCCTGGCGGTACGCCGCCCAGTCCTCGTGCGGCTCGTCGTTGAGCATCTCGTAGTACGCCACCAGCAGGTCCGCGGTCTCGTCCTCGGGGTCCTGGGCCGTGGCGGTCAGGTCGACCACCCCGTCGAAGGAGACGTAGCTCCAGGTGGACGGCTCGCTGATGTGGATCACGGCCCGGCCGTCGCGGCGCAGGTTCCGGGTCTTGGCCCGGTCGTCGGTCACCGAGATCCACAGCTCGCTGCCATGCCCGGCGTAGAGCACGTCGGAGGTCTGCGGCCGGCCGTCGGACCTCAGCGTCACGAAGACCGCGTGGCGTCGTGCGGCAGCCCAGGCCAGGGCAGAGGTCAGGTCCACGACTCGGCTCGATTCCACGGCGGTGAGGGTACGGGGACGATCTCGGGCTAGTCTGCGCCGAGCCGTCCACCCCCGCAAGAGCGACCGACCACGACGTGTTGCGCGATTTCTCACCCGCCGGAGGCACGGGCCTACCACCGTGGACTCATGAGCAGCGAGGCCGTCGCCGAGCACCTGATCGGGATCGACGCCGCCGAGCCGACCCGCTGCACGCGCCGTACAGCGACTGCTGGACGGTGGTCGCCAACCTCGCAGGCCTGCCGGCGCTGTCCCTCCCGGCCGGGCTCACGCCCACGGACCGGATGCCCGTCGGAGCGATGCTGATGGCTGGTCCTGGTGCCGACACCCTTCTCGTCCGGACCGCCCACGCCGTGGAGGGCGCCTGGTGAGGCGGCCTCAGCCGTTCCAGCGGACGACGACCGGGAAGTCCCGCTCGTAGCCCAGCGTGCTCACCGTCGCGGTATCCAGGCGGAAGAAGCGCCCCTCGGCGACCGGCTGCTCGATCCAGCGGGCGGCCAACGCGCGCAGCGAGTGCCCGTGCCCGAAGGCGATCGCCCGTCCGCCGCACTCGCGAACCCGGGCCACGACCCGGTCGAGCCGCTCGCTGACCTCGGCGTCAGTCTCGCCGTTCGGCGTGGGGTGCGTCCAGACCGTCCAGTCCGGGACGGTCTCGCGGATCTCCGGAGTGCTGATCCCCTCGTAATCGCCGTAGTCCCACTCCACGAGGTCCTCCTCCACCTCCACGTCCTCGAAGCCCGCCAGCTCCGCGGTGCGCAGCGCCCGGCGGCGCGGGCTCGACAGGACGAGGTCGAACGACGTCTCGGCCAGCCGCTCACGCAGGGTGCGGGCCACCTCGACCCCCTTCTCGGTCAGGTCGAGGTCGGTGGTCGAGGTGTGCTTGCCGTCCCGGCTCCACTCGGTCTCACCGTGCCGCACCAGCCAGAGCTCAGCGTCGTCGCTCATCCGGGATCCTCCTGGGGTCGTGGGGCAGGTGGGATAAGTCTCTCAGGACTCGCTCGGTCCGGCGACGCGGCGGGCCGCCCCGTGCCGCGGGTATGCGCCGCTCCGACGCCGCCCACCAGGTAGGAGTCCTCACCGTCGACGTGCGCCAGGGGATGCCGCTGACGAACCGGGCTCCGCTGGAGTACGAACACGAGGTGGCCGTGCTGCGTCACGTCGCCGTGGAGGGCGTGCCCCAGGTCGACGGGGTCCAGCGGGAGGCGCTCGACGTGATCGTCGACTTCTGCGACCGGACCTCTCGCTCCTGACCCACCGTAGGTATCTGTCTGGCTCTCTGGCCCTCTGGTATATCAACCGATACCGTGTGGAGGGTGGCCATGAAGCGCGTGGTGGTCTGTTGTGACGGCACCTGGAACACCTCGCTCCAGCAGCACACGACGAACGTGTGCAAGCTCTTCCGCGCCGTGGCCGAGCGCGGCCCGGACGGCGTGGAGCAGCAGGCCTGCTACGTCGCCGGCGTGGGGACCCGCCCACTGAGCCGGTTCGTCGGCGGGGCGCTCGGGCTCGGGCTCTCCGAGAACGTCAAGGACGCCTACCGCTTCCTGGTCGAGCACTTCGAGCCCGGCGACGAGCTGTTCTTCTTCGGCTTCAGCCGGGGGGCGTACACCGCCCGGAGCCTGGCCGGCCTAGTACGCAACGTCGGCGTCCTGCGATCCGAGCACGCCGACCGGGTCGACGAGGCGTTCCGGCTCTACCGGGCACGGGGCTCACACCCGGCCCAGTCCGCGGCCACCCGATTCCGGGACGCCTACGCGCAGGAGACGCGGATCCGCTGCATCGGCGTGTGGGACACCGTCGGCGCCCTCGGAATCCCCCTCTCGGGCCTGCACCTGACCAAGCTGGTGAACCGGCGCTGCCAGTTCCACGACACCGAGCTCAGCTCGTGGGTGGACTCGGCCTTCCACGCCGTCGCCATCGACGAGCGACGCAAGCCGTTCTCCCCGACGCTGTGGAGCGCCCCGGACCCGGGCGTCGACCAGCAGGTGGAGCAGGTCTGGTTCAGCGGCGTCCACGGCGACGTGGGCGGCGGCTACCGCGAGGCCGGGCTCTCGGACATCGGGCTGGTGTGGATGGCCGATCGGGCCCACTCGTGCGGGCTCGCCTTCCGTCCCGACGCCCTGCTCCCCCCGGCCGTGGAGCCGCAGGCGGACGGACTGCTGCACAACTCCTTCCGGCGGATCTTCGCCCTCTTCGGCTCGGCCGAGCGCGCCATCGCCGAGGTCGACCCCGCGCACGAGTACGTCGCGACCTGTGCGCTCCGCCGCCTCGAGACCGACCCGGACTACGCGCCGAACCTCCGCCAGTACCGCGAACAGGACTCGTTCCAGGAGCTGGCGGTCCTCGGGTCCTCGTCGGCGCCCCCGCGGTAGCCCGGCCCCTCGCTCTCGGCTGATGCTCCAGCCTAGGCGCGGACGACGCTGCTCGGGCCCCGGCTCACCCGGGCCGGCTCGCCCGCGCCGAGTCACCCGCGCCGAGTCACCCGGGCCGAGTCGCCGTGGTGGGTAGGGTGCCCCATGACCAAGAAGCCGTCGACGCCGTCCAAGGCGGTCTACGAGGCCGAGCTGCTGCGGCTCCAGGCCGAGCTGGTCAAGCTCCAGGAGTGGCTCAAGGCCGAGGGACGACGGGTCGTCGTGGTGTTCGAGGGCCGGGACGCCGCCGGCAAGGGCGGCGTTATCACCCGGATCACCCAGTACCTGAGCCCTAGGGTCGTCCGCGTCGCGGCGCTGCCGGCGCCGAGCAGCCGAGAGCGCACTCAGTGGTACTTCCAGCGCTACGTCCAGCACCTGCCCAGCGCCGGGGAGATGACTCTCTTCGACCGGTCTTGGTACAACCGGGCCGGGGTCGAGCGGGTGATGGGCTTCTGCACCGACCGGGAGCACGCCCGCTTCCTCCAGCAGACCCCCGTCTTCGAGAAGCTCCTGATCGACGACGGGATCCTTCTGCGCAAGTACTGGTTCTCGGTCAGCGACGCCGCGCAGCAGAAGCGTTTCCAGTCCCGGCTGGCCGACCCGATGCGGCAGTGGAAGCTCTCCCCGATGGACCTGGAGTCGATCACCCGCTGGGAGGACTACTCCCGGGCCAAGGACGAGATGATGGCGCACACCGACACCGTCGAGTCCCCCTGGTACGTGGTGGAGAGCGACGTGAAGAAGAAGGCCCGGCTCAACATGATCGCCCACCTCCTGTCCACCATCCCCTACACCGAGGTGGTGCGGCCCGACCTGGAGCTCCCCGCCCGGCCGGAGCCGAAGGGCTACGAACGCCCTCCACGTGAGCAGACCACCTACGTCCCCGACCACGCGGCGACGGTGGGCTGACCGGCTCTTCACGCCACCGCGGCCGGAGGAAATGTAAGAACGCCGTGATCTCGGGTGGCGGAGGGCGGGAGGCACCTGGCTACAGTTGGGGGATGTCCACCATTGGGAACGACGCCGCCTTTGTCCGCACCCCCCTCGGTGACGTCGGACGGCTCATCGACGGCGGGGACATGGACTGCGGCAGCGGCCTGCTCCTGCTGATCACCCGGGCGATGCGTCGCCTCGACGAGGGCCAGCTGCTCGGGATCCGCAGCGCCGAGGCCTCGGTGGTCACCGACCTGCCGGTGTGGGCCGAGCTGGTCGGCCACGACCTGGCCGGCTCGACGGCCGAGAGCGAGACCGGACCCTGGTGGTTCGCGGTGCGCAAGGTCGACCGTCCCGCGACCGTCTTCACCCAGGGGGAGCGCACCCCCGTGGGCACCCGGCTGTGGGCCTACACGAACTTCGACTGCAACCTGGCCTGCGGCTACTGCTGCGCGGAGTCCTCACCCAAGGCGCTGGCCCGTCGGATCGAGCCGGAGCTCGGCCGCGAGCTGTTCACCGAGTTCGCCGGGCTGGGCGGCCGCGAGCTGTTCCTGACCGGCGGCGAGCCCTTCATGCACCCCGAGCTCGGCGCCCTGGTGGAGGCCGCCGCCGGGCTGGGCCTCGAGCGCACCATCCTCACCAACGCGATGATCTTCGGCCGGGGTCGCCGGCGGGAGACCCTGGAGGCGATGGACCGGTCGGTGATCCTCCAGGTCAGCCTCGACTCCGCCACCGCCGACCTGCACGACCAGCAGCGCGGCACCGGCTCATGGGCACGCGCGCTGACTGGCATCGAGCAGGCCCGCGACCTCGGCTTCCGGGTGCGCGTCGCCGCCACCATGTACGACGAGGACCCCGCCGGTGTCGAGGCGCTCCACCACCGGCTCGACGCGATCGGGATCGACGCCGAGGACCGGGTGATCAGGCCGGTCGCGCTCGAGGGGTTCGCCGACGTCGGCCTGCACGTCTCGATCGACAACCTCGAGCCGGAGCCCACCGTCACCTCGGACGGCGCCTGGTGGCACCCCGTCGCGGTGACCAACCCGCACCTACGCATCCACGACGGGCCGCTGCCGCTGGCCGAGGTCTTCGGGGTGGTGCGCGACACCCTGGCCGTCCAGGACGCCGCGACCGCGTCCGGCCGGGAGGTGTTCCGCTGTGCGTGACACCTCGACCACCCGCCACCCGGGCCGTGGCCCGCAGCGTTCCGGTGCCGCCGGCCTCCTCGGCTGGCTGCTCGCCCCCGCGACCGACGAGGTCCCCCGCAGCCACGCGGTGAGCGCGACCGTCGTCCGGGTCCTGCTCGGCCTGATGTGGGCCTACAACGTGGCCTGGAAGCGTGCCCCCGACTTCGGCCAGGAGGCCGGCAACGGGCTGTACAAGTTCACGAAGTACGCCGTGGACTACCCCGTCTTCCCGCCGTACTCCTGGATCGTGGAGCACCTGGTCCTCCCGCACATCAGCGTCTTCGGCTGGGGGGTGCTGGCGGTCGAGACGGCGCTCGCGGTCCTGCTGCTGACCGGCACCTACGTCCGGCTGGCCTGCCTGCTGGGCATCGCCGAGTCCCTAGCCATCGGTCTCTCGGTAGCGTATGCACCTCACGAATGGCCGTGGTCGTACTGGCTGATGATCGGGGCGCACCTGCTGCTCCTGGTCTCCTCCGGCGGCCGGGTGCTTGCCGTGGACGCGGTCCGCGCCGGCCTCGTCGACGGACGCCGGTTGGCCACGGTCTGGGGCGTCGGCGCCGCACTCGTCGGGCTCTACAGCGTGGCCACCTCCTTCGGTGACCCGTTGGCGGCCTCCGGCACCGGGCTCCGCTCCTCGAACCTGTCGATGAGCCTGGGCAACTACAACCTGCTCGGCGGAGCGGTCCTCGTCGTCTGCGGGGTGCTGCTGGTCCTCGGCGGACGCGGCGTGACGGCGGCGGCAGCGTCGGCGGCTGGGCTCGGGCTGCTGGCCGGGCTCACGTTGCACGCCCAGCTCGGATTCAGCGACCCGATCCTGGGTGGCTCGCCGACCTCGGCGGCGTACTTCTGGTCCGTCTCGGTCGTGGCCCTCGCCCTGACCCTGGCGGACCGCGCCCGGCGTACGACCTCCTCCACACCTCCCTCGAAGGCGAGCACCCCCTGACGACCCCCAGCTCCGGGCCCGCCCCGGCGAGCCTCCAGCGCCGTACCTTCCTGCTGGGTGGGGGTGCCCTGGGCGGCGCGCTGCTGCTCGCCGCGTGCGGGGGTGAGGACGCCGCCGACACCCCGGACGCCACGGCGGACAGCCCATCGGTCTCGGCCGCCGGCCCGCTCGGCATCTCGGCGATCCCCGACCAGGACCCCGAGCTGCTCAACCGGCTCTACCCCGACCTAGCGGCGCGCTTCGCCGAGGCCACCGGGGAGGAGGTCGTCTACACCCCCGTCACCGACTACACCGCGGTGGTCCGGGCCTTCGAGGTCGGCGACATCTACCTGGCCTGGATGGGTGGCCTGACCGGCGTCCAGGCCCGGCAGCGCGTCGAGGGGGCCCAGGCCATCGCCCAGCGCGACATCGACGCGGACTTCCACAGCCTCTTCATCGCCACCAGGAGCTCGGGCCTCCAGCCCTTCGAGGACGTCTCCGGCCTCCAGGAGCTGGCCGGGCACACGCTGACCTTCGGCAGCGAGACCTCGACCTCGGGCCGGCTGATGCCGCAGTACTTCATGGAGGAAGGCGGCCTGGACCAGGGCGACCTCAAAGGCACCCCGGGCTTCTCCGGCTCCCACGACGCCACCGTGGAGGCCGTGGCCACCGGCAGCTTCGAGGTCGGTGCGGTCAACGAGCAGGTGTGGACCGCGGCCGTCGAGGCCGGTGAGGTCGACCTGACCGGCGTCGTCGTGCTCTGGCGGACCCCCGGCTACGCCGACTACCACTGGCTCGCCCGCCCGGACCTGGACGAGAAGTTCGGGGCTGGGACGACCCAGGAGGTCACCGACCTGCTGCTGGGTCTCGACGCCGAGGACCCCGAGGACGCCAAGATCCTCACCCTCTTCGGGGCGCAGTCCTTCATCGCCACCGAGAACGCGAACTACGACCAGATCGAGACCGTCGCACAGGAGCAGGGGCTGCTGGCGTGAGCCTGCCGCCACGCGTGGCTCGGCTGCGCGGAGCCGGTCGCCGTTTCGGCGGGTTCGACGCGCTCAGCGACGTCGACCTCGACGTGCACGCGGGCGAGCGGGTGGCGGTGCTCGGGACTAGTGGTGCGGGCAAGAGCACGCTCCTTTCCCTGCTCAACGGGTCGGTGCCGGCGACCTCAGGCAGCGTCGAGGTGCTCGGCCAGCCCCTCGGGGCGCTGTCCTCGGGCCGGTTGCGTGCCGTGCAGCGTCGGGTCGGGACCGTCTCCCAAGGCCTCGACCTGGTCGACCAGGTGCGGGTGCTGCACAACGTGAACGCCGGTCACCTGGGCCGGTGGCCCACCTGGCGTGCCCTGGCCTCCCTGGTCCGGGCCCGTCCCGACACCGAGGTCCTCGCGGCCCTGGAGCGGGTGGGTCTCTCCTGGGCCGTCCACGAGCGGACCGAGAAGCTCTCCGGTGGAGAGCGCCAGCGGGTGGCGATCGCCCGGCTTCTCGTCCAGGCTCCGACGCTGGTCCTCGCCGACGAGCCCGTCTCCAGCCTCGACCCCGCCCGCGCCGCGGAGGTGCTCGACCTGCTGCCCCCGGCCAGCCCGGGCTCGGCGCTGGTCGTGAGCCTCCACCAGCCCGAGCTCGCTCGGCGGCACTGCACCCGCGCGGTGGGACTGCGCGCCGGCCGGGTCGTCTTCGACGTCCCCGCCGATGCCGTGGACGACACCCGGCTGGCCGACCTGTACTCCCTGGTCTGACGTCGGTCGCGGCGCGCGGACCATGACCGACCAACTCGAGCGCCCGGCCCCGGTGCCAACCCGGCGCGGGCCCGGCGTCGGTCCGACCCGGACGACGCTGCGCGCCGTACGCCGCCGTCGGGTCGTCGCCCTGCTCCTCGTCCTGGTCCCCCTCGTCTGGTCGGTGCAGCGCGCAGTCGGCGATGACCGCGGGGCGCTGGTGAACCGCGGTGGCCTCCGGCTGCTCGACGACCTGCTGGGCACGGCGCTGCAGCCGGCGCTCGACCCGACCTTCCTCGCCGTGGTGCTCGACGCGGCGGTGCTGACGGTGGTCTTCGCCGCCCTGGGCACGTTCGGCGCTCTGCTGGTCGGTGCGGTCGGAGGGCTGGTGCTGGCCGAGGTGACCTGGTCGCGACGTCCCCCGGCTCCGGTACGCCTCGTCCGCCTGCTGCTCCGGGGCCTGCTGGTGGCGGCCCGGTCGATCCACGAGCTGATCTGGGCCCTGCTCCTGGTCAGCGTGCTCGGGCTCGACCCCCTGGTCGGGGTGCTGGCCATCGCCATCCCCTTCGGGGCCCAGACCGCCAAGGTCTTCGCCGAGACGCTCGACGGCGTCCCGGCCGATCCGCTGCTCGCGCTGCGTCACGCGGGCGCGCGTCGGCTGCCCACGTTGGCCTACGCGCTCCTCCCCGGGGCGGGACCGCTGCTGCTCTCGTACTCGTTCTACCGCTTCGAGTGCGCCATCCGGTCCGCGGTCCTCCTCGGGGTCGTCGGCCTCGGCGGGCTGGGCCAGGAGCTCGTGGTCAGCCTCCAGTCCAGGAACTGGGACGAGGTCTGGACGCTCGTCGGCGTGGTCGTGCTGCTCTCCGCCGCGGTCGACCTGTGGAGCACGCGGGTCCGAGGGGACATGGCGGTGGTGAGCTGCTCGGACTGGTCGGGCGGACGCGAGGTGCGCGGCACCGAGCGGGTGCCGCTGCCGGGACGAAGGGCCGGCGGCTCGCGTTGGGCCCGGGGCTCGCTCGCCGTAGTGCTGCCGGGCCTCGTGACGGCCTGGTGGGTCTCCGGGGTGTCGCTGGCCGGGCTGACCTCTCCGCGGGCCCGGGAGCTGGGCGTCCGTCTCGTCGAGGACCTGTGGCCGCCGGCCCTTCCGGCCGGAGGCTGGGGGGTGCTGGGCAGGGCCGTAGCCGACACCGTGGCCATGGCCGTGCTGGCGATGGCCATCGCTGTGCTCATCACCCTGGTCCTGGCCCCGCTGGCCGTCACCGGGCGACGTGGCGCGGGCGGCGGGAGGAACGGCGTCCAGCGCGGCCCGGCCCTACGTGCGGCCCGGGCAGCACGCTGGGCGCTCGCCCGGACCCTGCTGGTGGTGCTCCGGTCGGTGCCTCCGACGGTGTGGGCGATCGTGGCCCTGCTCGCGCTGTTCCCCGGGATCCTGCCCGGGGCGGTGGCCCTGGGGCTCTACACCGGCGGCATCCTGGGCCGACTCGTCGCCGAGGCCTGGGAGAGCGTCGACCTGCGGCCCCGCGACGCGCTGCTGCGCGGCGGCGTCCCCGGACCGGTGGCGGCCCTGGCCGCGGTCACGCCAGCCTCGGCCCACCACCTGCTCACCTACACGCTCTACCGGTTCGAGATCTGCGTCCGAGACACCGCGGTGGTGGGCGTGGTCGGTGCCGCCGGGCTCGGACGGCTCCTCTCGGAGAACCTGTCGGCCTTCCGCTTCCCGGTGGTGACCACGGTGCTCCTGGCCTCCTTCGCCCTGAGCGTGGCCGCCGAGTTGCTCGGTCGCTGGCTCCG
>JBBPYL010000092.1:0-9976 GCA_038199935.1 Propionibacteriales bacterium
CTTCACGGTGGCCTCCACGCCCCGGACGTTCGACAAGCAGTCCAACGAGTGGAAGGACGGCGAGGCGCTGTTCCTGTCCTGCTCGGTGTGGCGTCAGGCCGCGGAGTCCGCGGCCGAATCGCTGACCCGCGGGATGCGCGTAATCGTGCAGGGCCGCCTCAAGGCGCGTTCGTATGAGACGCGTGAGGGCGAGAAGCGCACCGTGTTCGAGATCGACGTCGACGAGGTCGGCCCGAGCCTGAAGTACGCCACGGCCAAGGTCACCAAGACCAGCCGCAGCGGTGGCCAGGGCGGTGGCTCGTACGGCAACAGTGGCGGCGGGAACGACCCCTGGTCCAGCGGCGGCTCACCCCCGGGTGGCGGCGGGGGCAACTCCGGCGGTAGCTGGGGCGGCCAGCAGGGCGGGTCCTCCTCCGGCGGCGGCCAGGCCAGTAACGACCCGTGGGCCACGCCGGCCGGTGGGTCCTCGGACGAGCCCCCGTTCTGAGGGAGCCGGACGCGTTCCGGCACCGCACAGCACCGCAGCACAGCACGAGACCCATCCCACCGACCATTCCGGCCGCTGCCGGGCTCTAGAGAAAAGGGAGCACCACAATGGCGAAGCCAGTACTCCGCAAGCCGAAGAAAAAGGTCTGTCAGTTCTGTAAGGACAAGACGACCTACGTCGACTACAAGGACACCCCGCTGCTGCGGAAGTTCATCTCCGACCGGGGCAAGATCCGCGCCCGCCGGGTGACGGGCAACTGCGTGCAGCACCAGCGCGACGTGGCCATCGCGGTCAAGAACTCCCGCGAGGTCGCCCTGCTGCCCTACACGTCGACCGCACGCTGAGAGGGGGGACGAGATGAAGCTCATCCTGACCCAGGAGGTCACCGGTCTCGGTGCCCCCGGAGACATCGTCGAGGTGAAGGACGGCTACGGCCGCAACTTCCTGATCCCCCGAGGCTTCGCCATCCGGTGGACCAAGGGCGGCGAGCGGACCGTCGACTCGATCAAGTCGGCGCGTGCCAGCCGCGAGGTCCGCGACCTCGACCACGCCAAGCAGGTCGCAAACCGGCTCCAGAGCGAGCCAGTCAGTGTGCCGGTCCGGGCCGGAGACAGCGGTCGCCTCTTCGGCGCCGTCACCGTGGGCGACATCGCCGAGGCGATCAACTCGGTGGTCGGCTCGGACAACGCGGTGGACAAGCGCAAGATCATCGTCGGCAACCCGATCAAGTCCCTCGGCTCGCACCAGGTCACAGTCAAGGTGCACGAGGAGCTGGACGCCACCGTCCACCTCAACGTCGTCGCTTCCTAGTCGAGGCGACCGCCGACGCCACGCACGGGCCGCTCCCCTCGGGGGCGGCCCGTCGTGCTGCGCGTCCCTAGACGCCGACTCTCATCCACCTGTCGCCACGGGCGCGGGCGAGCAGGAACACGGTCCGGCTTCCCACGAACCCGACCCCGAAGGCGACCCACAGCCAGATCATCGCGCTGGTCGAGGTCCAGACGACCGCAGCCCAGGCCAGCGGGGCGAAGACCGCGAGGACGGCGAGGCCGGCCCACGCCAGGTAGCGCCCGTCGCCGGCGCCGATCAGCACGCCGTCCAGCACGAAGACGATCCCGGCCAGGGGCTGGAAGACGGCCGCCACCCACAGCACCCCGGTCAGCTGTGCCTGGACGGCGGTGTCGGGGGTGAAGAGCGCACCGAGGACAGGTGCAGCCGCAGCGAGGGCGATCCCGGTCACGGCGCCGAAGACGACCCCCCAGCGCACCATCGTCGCGGTGACCCGGCGGGTGCCGGCCACGTCCCCGGCCCCGAGGTAGCGGCCGGTCAGGGCCTGGGCGGCGATGGCCAGGGCGTCGAGCGCGAAAGCGAGGAACGTCCACAGGGTCAGTGCGAGCTGCTGCGTCGCGGTGGCGGTCACCCCCAGCCTGGCGGCGGCGTAGGTCATCACGAGCAGGGAGGCCCTCAGGGTCAGCGTGCGCACGACGAGGGCGACACCGGCGCGGCCGGCACGCCGTACGCCGGGCAGGTCCGGGGCCAGGGGTGCGCCGGCGCGGCGTGCCGCCACGGCAACCACGGCCACCAGTGCGGCGGCGGAGCCGACCTGGGCCAGGACGGTGCCCAACGCCGAGCCGGCGATCTGGAGGTCGAGCCGGTAGACGAGGAGGAGGTTGAGTCCGACGTTCGCCACGTTCCCGCCGACCGCGACCACCACCGGCGTCCGGGTGTCCTGGAGGCCGCGCAGGACGCCCGTCGCCGCCAGCATGACCAGCAGCGCTGGGACCCCGAGGAACGCCAGCCGCAGGTACGTCGTCGCCTGAGCGGCCACCGCGGCCTCAACCCCGAAGAGGGCCACCCAGGACGAGGCGGTGAGCGCGCCGACGAGCCCGGTCGGGACGCCGATCAGCACCGCGAGCCAGATACCGTCCACACCTTGGCTGAGCGCCGCCCGCAGGTCACCGGCACCCAGGCGCCGCGCGACCGAGGCGGTCGTGCCGTAGGCGAGGAAGACGCACAGGCCGACCACCGTGGACAGGATCGACCCGGCGATCCCCAGTCCGGCGAGCTCGGCGGTGCCCAGGTGACCGACGATGGCGGCGTCGCTGAGCAGGAAGAGGGGC
The DNA here is from genome assembly GCA_038199935.1 of Propionibacteriales bacterium. Classification (GTDB taxonomy): domain Bacteria; phylum Actinomycetota; class Actinomycetes; order Propionibacteriales; family Nocardioidaceae; genus Nocardioides_B. Next base: position 2,608 of record JBBPYL010000092.1, read on the forward strand.
TCGGCGACCAGGGCGAGGAAGGCGGGCACGGCGAGCCGGAGGATCTCGCGGCGACCCGCCTCCGGACGGCGGGACCGGGTCGGAGGCGTCGCTCTCTTCCCCCGTGCCATCCGGACAGCCTAGCCCGATCTTGGTAAGGGCCAGACGGTGATCTGCCGCTCACCGGGATGACGGCGCTCGAGAGGACCCTCGGCGCCGGCGCTGTGCAGAACGGGGGTAGACATCGGGGATCTCGTGTGCCTCGCCGGTGAACGCAGGCAGGCTGTCCGGTGAACGAGACGGGGGCGAAGGTTTCCGGCCTCCACAAGCATCTTCAAGCGTTTGCGCAGGTCAGACGCTGATTGCGAGGTGGTGGACCGAAGTTCTCCACAGCATCGTGAACAACCTGTGCACAGCGGGTGAGGCGTGTCCCACACCCTGGGCAGGGTTGTCCCCAGGTCCTGTGGACAACCTCGCGGCGGTGGGTCGCGACCGAGCGTACGGTCACCGTTGTCGGTGCCCCGTGTCAGGGTCGTCGCAACCAGGAAGCGGGTGGCATGAGTTCGGGAACAGACGTCAGTCCTGAGGCCCTGTCGCTGGCGGCACGGGCCCCGTGGGAGGCCTTCGACGACAGCGGCTCGCGGGGGTCCTCTTCGTCCTACGCAGACCGCACGCCGCCCCAGGACAACGACGCTGAGCAGAGCGTGCTCGGCTCGATGCTGCTCTCCAAGGACGCCATCGCCGACGTGATCGAGTCCGTGCGCGGGACGGACTTCTACCGCCCCGCGCACGAGAGCGTCTTCGACGCCATCGTCGACCTCTACGGTCGTGGCGAGCCGGTCGACCCGGTGACGATCGCAGCCGAGCTGACTCGGCGCGGCGGGCTCGGACGGGTGGGCGGCGCGCCGTACCTGCACACGCTCTCGGCCAGCGTCCCGATCGCGGCCAACGCCGCCTACTACGCGGAGATCGTCCGGGAGAAGGCGATCCTGCGGCGTCTGGTCGACGCTGGGACGCGGATCGCTCAGATGGGCTACGCCGGTGAGGGCCAGGTCGACGACGTGGTGGACCGGGCGCAGGCCGAGATCTACGGCGTCACCGAGAAGCGTTCCTCGGAGGACTACGCGCCGCTGAGCGCGATCATGGAGGGCACCCTCGACGAGATCGAGGCCATCTCCAACCGGGACGGGGAGATGGTCGGGGTGCCGACCGGCTTCGCCGACCTCGACGAGCTGACCAACGGCCTGCACGGCGGGCAGATGGTCATCGTGGCGGCCCGGCCAGCGATGGGGAAGTCCACGCTCGGGCTCGACATCTGCCGCTCGGCCTCGATCCACCACAACATGGCCAGCGTGATCTTCTCCTTGGAGATGACCCGCAACGAGATCACCATGCGTCTGCTCTCCGCGGAGGCCCGGATCCCGCTCAACCACATGCGCAACGGCCACATGAACGACGAGGATTGGGCCAAGCTGGCGCGGAAGATGGGCGAGGTGTCCTCGGCCCCGCTGTTCATCGACGACTCGCCGAACATGACGATGATGGAGATCCGGGCCAAGGCCCGACGGCTCAAGCAGCGTCACGACCTCCGACTGATCGTCGTGGACTACCTCCAGCTGATGACCTCGGGCAAGAAGGTCGAGTCGCGGCAGGTCGAGGTCTCGGAGTTCTCCCGGCAGATCAAGCTCCTGGCCAAGGAGCTCAACGTGCCGATCGTGGCGCTCTCCCAGCTCAACCGCGGCCCCGAGCAGCGCGCGGACAAGCGGCCGATGATGTCGGACCTTCGTGAGTCCGGGTCGATCGAGCAGGACGCCGACATGGTGGTGCTGCTGCACCGCGACGACGCCTACGAGAAGGAGTCCAGCCGGCCCGGGGAAGCGGACCTGATCGTGGCCAAGCACCGCAACGGCCCGACCCGCGACGTGGTGGTCGCCTTCCAGGGCCACTACTCGCGCTTCGTGGACATGGCCCACGGCTAGGGCCGACCGGTGACACCGGACCCGGAGGCAGGTCGACCGGCTGATCGGCCGCCCGTTCGGGTCGTTCACCTCGGTGGGGCCAGCTCAGAAGTCTCCGGACGTCTCGGCACCCACCGAGCCGACGCGACCAATATGGACCCGTCGACCGAAGCGGATCATCGGGCGCACGAGCAGCTCGATGCTCCCGAGTAGGAACAGCCAGGTCCCCGCGGTCGTCGTGGAGGGCTGAAGGAAGAGGATGCTCCCGCTGATGAAGAACACCGCGACGAGGATGTCGTTGCCGATACTGAGGAGCTCGTAGCGTCGGCGCAGCACGATCTCGTCGGGGCCGATGTGCAACCGGATGCTGTCCTCACTCATCGGGCCACGGTAGCGGCGGCCCGTGCGGGGGGATTGAGGGGAGTGAGCATGGGCCGGCGACCTACATCGTCCTCGACGGTGCGGTCCATAATCTGAGCGATCGGCGCCTCGCGACCGTGTGAGAGGTACGACCGCCGTCGCAGGGAGCACCATCGACGGTGACGACGGCGGTGCCCCGTCACCGGAGTGATTCCGCCACCGTCATCCGGCTTCTCGTGGATCATGGTCGACAAGGTCGGTCCGGATGCTCGGCGCACGGTGCAGCGCTCCGCCGTCAGCCTTCCCCCTCGGCGTCGGTCGTGTGGTGAGTGAGCCGCGGAGGTGTGAGCAGTGGCGCTGGAGGGGGATCAACGGATCCACAGCCTGGCGGCGATGGCGCGTGCGCTGAGCCGGCAGGAGCCTGTGTTCAGGCTTCTCGAGATTGCGGCGGAGGAGGCCTGCGCAGCCCTGGCGGCGAGCACCGTCTCGGTCAGTCGGGTCCAGCCGGACACCAGGACGGTGCGGACCATCGTGAACGTCGGCGACCTCGCTCCCGCCGAGCAGCGATGGCCCGAGGACGAGGTCTACGCGTTGGAGGAGTTCGCCAACCTGGAGCTGGTGATCGAGGATCTGAGGAGCTGGGTGGCCACGCGTGAGGACGAGCACGGCGATCCCGGCGAGATCGCGCTGCTAGAGCGGTTGGGCAAGGGATCCTCGGTGGGGTCGCCGATCGTGGTGGACGGCGAGCTGTGGGGTGAGTTCTACGCGACCCGCCCCGTGGACGGAACGGTGTTCGCCGGTGACGACATCGCGTATCTCGAAGCGCTGATCGCGATTCTGGCCGGCGCCTTGGCACGCGCCCTGCGGGAGGAGTCTCTGGAGAAGCTGGCCTATCGTGACCCGTTGACCGGGCTGATGAACCGACGTGCTCTCGATGAGCACGCCGCCCGGGCGTTCGACGTTCCCGGGGGCCTGACTCGTCCGGTCAGCGCCCTCATGGTCGACATCAACGGACTGAAGACCGTCAACGACCGGTTCGGCCACCCTGCGGGAGACCAGTTGATCCAGGCGGTCGCGCACACCTTGACCCATGAGTTCCAGCAGCTCCCGGGAAGTCTCGTCGCTCGGGTGGGTGGCGATGAATTCGTGGTCCTGGTCACGGGACACCGTCCCGAACTGGCGTTGCGAGTCGCGGACCAGCTCTGTCTGCGGACCTGGGATTACGGGGCACCGGCGAGCATCTCCTGCGGTGCCGCGAGCGTCCTGCTGACCCAGGCCCCGACCGCTTCACCCGCCGAGCTGTTCGCTGCGGCCGATCACGCCCAGTACGTCGCCAAACGCGGCGGGCTCACCCAGACCGTGACGGCCCCCGACCACTGGGTCACGTCACGGACGCCATGACAGGGTCCATCCTTGGGGGAGGGGCCATGCGGACCGATGGTGGATCCGCCCCCGACCTGTCCGCGTGGCTGCTCGAGCCCTCTGAGCACGGCCTTCCGGCGAACACCTGGGGATCCACCGGCTCCAGGGCCCCGCGGACCCCACCGCGGGTGTCGTCAACCCACACCCAGGGTCGCGAACTCGAGCCCTCGGGTGTCTGTCGCCCGGCACCCGGCAGGCGACAACCTGGATCCAGACCGCGTCGCCTCCGAGACAGGACCTAGACCATGAGCCTCGCCATGAGCACCGTACGAGCCGCCACCGGGACGATCCTGACCACAGCCCTCCTCCTCGGCGCCGGGGTGGACCCCGGCTTCGCCCACGTCGCGACCAGCGGCGGCCCGTCGACGACGGCACGCGCCGGAGGCTGCACCGCGCTTGGTGAGGGGTGTCCGGTCGCCGCCGTCTTCCTGCTCGAGGCGGCCACCGGGAAGCGCGACTGGCCGAACCTGACGCAGGGAGCACGGGGCAACCGGGTCCGCGCGGTACAGCTGATGCTCAACGACCGGGGGGCCGGCTTGGCCGTGGACGGTCGCTTCGGCCCGCTGACCGCTAACGCGGTCTCGACGTTCCAGGCGCGGCAGGGCCTCCGGCTCACCGGGAAGATGAGCGACCGCACCTTCGAGCGTTTGCTGCTCCTGGTCTCCTACGGTGACCGGGGCCGCGAGGTGCGGGCCGTCCAGCGACTCCTGCGCAGCAGCGGTCACCTGATCGAGGTGGACGGCATCTTCGGTCCGCGCACCCGCACCGCGGTGCTCGCCCGGCAGGGTGAGACGGGCCGGGTCACCGACGGGGTGGTCGGGCCGAAGACCTGGTTCGTCTGATGTGGCGCTGACTCAGGCCTCCGGGGGCTTCTCGACCAGGTCGGGAAGCCCTTCGCAGCTCCGTGCCGACGGCTCTTCGTCTCGCGGGGCAGACTGGTGCGGTGAGTGCGCCCCGCGAGTCCACCGAGCGTGACCCCGCAGCGAGGCCGACCACCGGAGGTGACCTGACCCGGGCGCTGCTGATGGTCGAGCTCGCGCTGGTACTCGCGCTGTCCCTGGGCCGCTCCGCGGTGTACGCCGTGGTCAACCTGATCGCCGCCGCGACCGCCCCGGGCGCGCTCTCCTCGCAGGCGGCCACCCTGAACGCCTCGCTGGCGCCGGACCGGCCGTGGCTGGACCTGACCTACCAGCTCCTCCGCCTGGGCTTCGCGCTCGTCCCGGTGGCGCTCGCGGCCTACCTCCTGGTCCGCTCCGGCGACCGGCTGCGCGAGGTCTGGTTCCGTGGCGCGGGATGGGGCGACCTCGGGCTGGGCAGTGCGCTGGCGCTGGGCGTCGGCTCGGTGGGCCTCGCCTTCTACCTGGCTACGTACGCCCTGGGGGTGAACCTGACCGTGGTCCCCGACGGCCTGCCCGAGGTCTGGTGGCACCTCCCGGTGCTGGTCCTCTCGGCTCTGGAGAACGCCGTCCTGGAGGAGTTCGTCCTGCTCGGCTTCGTCCAGGTCCGGCTGCGTCAGCTCGGGGTCGGCGCCGTCGGGGCGATCGGGCTCAGCGCCCTGCTCCGCGGTTCCTACCACCTGTACCAGGGCTTCGGCGGCTTCGTCGGCAACCTGGCCATGGGCCTGCTGTTCGGGTGGCTCTTCCGGCGGTGGGGACGGGTCAGCCCGTTCGTAGTCGCCCACACCCTGCTCGACATCGGGGCCTTTGTCGGCTACTCGGTGCTCGCCGGCCAGGTCAGCTGGCTGCCGACCCTGTGACCCCTCGGCGGCGGGGCCCGGACGATCAAGCCGGCCGCGACCAGCACGATGGCCAGCACCGAGGCGTACGTCGCGGCTACCTGCCACCCACCGCCAGCACCACGGTCATCGCCACCGTCATCCGCGTGAGGCTCCAGCGACGCGGGTGTCGGGCCACAGGGCGAACCCGGTGTCGTTGAAGGCCGAGATGCTGTGGAAGATCCCCAGGTACACCGCCCGGGCGGTGTACCTGGCGACCACCAGCTGCGCTGCGCGGGATGCCGGAGTCCGCGCAGCGGGGATCGGTAGGCTCTCGGCACGTACGCACGCTAGACCAGGGATCCAGGAGACTCGGGGCCGGACCGGAGCTCGAGCCCCGCTGGTGCGTGGCGCCTCGGGCCCGCGTCAACCTCAGGCCTTGACGTGGTCTCCGGTCAGGGTGCGGAAGGTGTACACCTGCGCAAGCACCACGATCGGGAGGGCGACCAGCAGTCCCACGCCGCAGAGGATCACGCCGATGATCGCGGCTCCGAGGCAGGACAGGGCGAGCATCAGCATGGGTCCGAGGTTGCGGCCGACCAGTCCGATACTCGCCTTCAGGGCGTCGATCGCGCCCAGGTGCTGGTCGACCACGAAGTACAGGCTGAACCAGGTCACGAACGCGACGACGAGGCCCGGCACGATGCAGAGCACGAGCCCGACGAGAGTCGCGAGCTGGACGAGGAGGAGGACCAGGATCGCCTGGCCGACGTCGATCCCGGAGAGCGCGGAGGCGAGCGAGACCTCCTGGCCACGGCTCAGGCGCAGGACGGCGTTGAGCAGCACCGCCAGCAGCGAGCAGGCCCGTGGCGACGAGCACTCACCGATCGAGCAGGCCCGTGGCGACGCCCGCTCCGACCCGGCCCACCACGCCGGCCACACCCGCACGCGCACCTGCCCGAAGCCCGACTCGGGTCAGGCACCGTGCGCAGCACGACCGCGTCCCGTCCTCCGAACCGAGTGAGCACGGCAGCACGCACGGGGCCTCCTCTGGTCGGCACCACGAGCGTCAGTCGGGCGGCCGGGGCGCGGCGAACCGCTCGATCCGCCGTTCGGCGCCGGTGACCATGGGTGCGTACCTACCCTGGTGGGATGCGAGCGGTGAACATGACGGGCGCGTCGCCGGGGTGGTACCGCGACCCTGCCCCGGCCAACGCCGCCGACCCGAGCACGGTCCGCTTCTGGGACGGCCAGAACTGGACCGGGCAGACCCGGTTGGCCACCCGCAGGGAACGTCAGGTCTGGCGCGAGGAGGAGCTGGAGGACGACCGCGAGGGTGCCCGGGCCCTGCTCGCCCGAGCGGAGGCCGGCGACGAGGACGCGCGGCAGATCATGACCGCAGCGCTGGCCGACCCCGGCACCCGCGGGACCGGCGGGATCGGGCAGACCGGGGAGAGCGGCGACGCCGCCGGGTTCGGTCGCCGGGCGGTCGCCCAGACGGTCGACGCCCTCCTCATGGGGCTGATTTCGCTCGCCGCAGGTTGGCTGTGGATCCGGCGCGTGGAGGACGTCCTGGTCCAGTACGCCGACGACGCCAGGCGTGCCGCCTCGGCCGGGTTGCCACCGCCGACGCTCGGCCCGCTGCTCGAGGCCGTGGTGGTCCCCCTGCTGATCGTGGTCGCGATCGGGATGGGAGTGCGGTGCGCCTACGAGGTCGGCTTCCTGTCGCGTCTGGGAGCGACCCCGGGCAAGCTGCTGTTGGGGCTGCAGGTCCGGCGGCTGGTCGGAGACGCCAACCTCACCCCGGGCGTGGTCCTGGGGCGTTGGCTGGCCAAGTACGGCGTCGGTGTGCTCTCGGGGGGGGCGGTAGTGGGCTTCCTCTGGCTGCTCTACGGGGTGGGGGCCAAGCTGTGGCCGTTGTGGGTCGTCCGTCGCC
>JBBPYL010000093.1:0-5167 GCA_038199935.1 Propionibacteriales bacterium
CACGAACGATGGGTGACCGGTCGCGTTGCCGAGGTTCATCAGGCGACCCTCGGAGAGCACGATGATCGTGGTCCCGTTCGCCTCGCCCGGCGCGGGAAAGGTCCAGATGTCGACCTGGGGCTTGACGTTCTTGCGGACGACGTCGGGGAAGGTCTCCAGGCCGGCCATGTCGATCTCGTTGTCGAAGTGGCCGATGTTGGCGATGATCGCCTGGAACTTCATCCGCTGCATCTGGGCGACGGTGACGACGTCCTTGTTGCCGGTGGCGGTGATGATGATGTCCGCCGTGGGCAGCACCTCGTCGAGGGTGGCGACCTGGTAGCCGTCCATCGCCGCCTGGAGGGCGCAGATCGGGTCGATCTCGGTGACGATGACGCGGGCGCCCTGACCCCGCAGCGAGTCCGCACAGCCCTTGCCGACGTCGCCGTAGCCGCAGACGACCGCGACCTTGCCGCCGAGCAGGACATCGGTGGCGCGGGTGATGCCGTCGAGGAGCGAGTGGCGACAGCCGTACTTGTTGTCGAACTTGCTCTTGGTCACCGAGTCGTTGTCGTTGATCCCCGGGAAGAGCAGCGGGCCCTCGCGCGGCGTGTCGTAGAGCCGGAGGACTCCGGTGGTGGTCTCCTCGGTGACGCCCTTGATCTCGTTGGCGATCGTGCGCCAGCGGTCCGGGTGCTGCTCGAGGGACTCGGCGAGCACGCCGAAGACCACGCGCTGCTCGACGCTCTGGGCGGAGTCCAGCGGCGGCGCGGCACCGGTCTTCTCGGCGTCGACGCCGAGGTGGACGAGCATGGTGGCGTCCCCACCGTCGTCGAGGATCATGTTCGCGAACGTGTCACCGGGCCAGTCGAGGATCTGCTGGGTGCACCACCAGTACTCCTCGAGCGACTCGCCCTTCCAGGCGAACACCGGGACGCCCTGGGGGTCCTCGGCGTTGCCGCCGGGACCGACCACGACCGCAGCCGCGGCGTGGTCCTGGGTGGAGAAGATGTTGCACGAGGCCCAGCGGACCTCGGCGCCGAGGACGACCAGGGTCTCGATCAGCACCGCGGTCTGGATCGTCATGTGCAGCGACCCAGCGACCCGCGCACCGGCCAGCGGCTTGCTCTGGGAGTACCGCTCCCGCATCGCCATCAGCCCCGGCATCTCGTGCTCGGCGAGCGTGATCTCGGTGCGGCCGTAGTCGGCCAGGGTCAGGTCGGCGACTTTGAAGTCCATGGGTGTCCTCTGCGTGAGCGTGGCGGGCCTTTCCAGCCTACCGGGGAGAGCCTGGATCACCGAGTCGGCGACGACCGCGACGCGGCCCGGCTCAGTGCCCGGCCGGCTCCGGGGCTCCTGGACGTGAGTCGGGGACGTGATCCTCGACGTAGATGTCGGGCTCGACGTAGATGATCTGAGCGGCGGGCTCCGCGTCGCGGATGGCCCGCTCGGCCGCGTTGATGCTGGCGGCGACCTCCTTGGCCGCGGCCTCGCGGGGGACGCCCACCTTGACGGCGACGAGGAGCTCCTCGGGGCCGAGGTGCATGGTCTTCATGTGGATGACCCGGTCGATCCCCGAGGTGGCCTCCAGCGCGGCACGGATGCGTCGCCGGGCCTGGGGGACAGCAGACTCCCCGAGCAGCAGGCTCTTGGTCTCGATGGCCAGCACGATCGCCACCGCGACCAGCAGCAGCCCGATGAGCGCGGTCCCGGCGACGTCGAAGTACTGGTTGCCGGTGGCCAGGCTCAGGCCGACCCCGAGCAGGGCGAAGCTCAGCCCGAGCAGGGCGGCGAAGTCCTCGAGCAGGATCACCGGCAGCTCGGGGGACTTGGCCCGCCGGATGAACTGCGGATAGCTGGCGGCGCCCTTGATCTTGTTCGTCTCGCGCACGGCGGTCCGGAAGGACAGTCCCTCCATGACCATGGCCGCGACCAGCACGACCAGCGGCGCGAAGCGGCGCCAGTCGTCGACCGTCTCGGCCTCTCCGGCCGCGATCTCGTGGTATTTGTGGTAAGCCTCGTAGAGCGCGAAGAGCCCACCGACGGAGAAGAGCACGATCGCCACGATGAAGGAGTAGATGTAGCGCTCGCGGCCGTAGCCGAAGGGGTGGTCCTCGTCTGCGTCCTTCTTGGCCTGCTTGCCCCCCAGCAGGAGCAGCCCCTGGTTCCCGGAGTCCGCCACCGAGTGGATCGCCTCGGCCAGCATCGAGGAGAAGCCGGTGAGGAAGAACGCGATGAACTTGGTGACCGCGATGCCGGTGTTGGCCAGCAGCGCCGCCATCACCGCCTTGTTGCCGCCCTCGGCTGACATGGGACTCCCTTCGTCGTGCGAGCACCCTAGTCGAGGTCCTCGCCTCGTCCCTCGGGTCGGGTCAGCGGCGCCGCAAGCCCAGCCCGAGGTACGAGGCGGCGTAGGTGCCGGTCGCGAGCAGCGTCGCGTAGCGGGCCAGGTCCTCCCCCTCGTCGGCGGTCACCGTCTCCACCCGGACGTCGTGCTCGCGGGCGCACTGCACCAGCCGGGCGCGCTGCTCGTGCAGGACGGGATCGTCGGCGCCGTCGTCGAGCACGACGAGCACCGGACGCGGCTCGACCTCGGTCGCCCCCTCCTCCGCGGAGTCCTCGGAGTCCGCGAACGGGTCGGCAAAGAGGTCCCGGGCCCGCGTGGCCGCGACCACCGGGAGCAGGTGCTCGGCGTCCCCGGCCAGCGCCGCACGGCCACTGGCGCGGCGCATCGACTCCGCGACCCGACGCGCGGCCCGGGCGGCCAGCACCGAGCCGCCCCACACGATCGCGGTGCCGTCACCGAGGGCGGTGGCGAGCATCTTGGCCGGGTTGGTGGCCAGGTCACGGTGCGGGGAGCAGGCGATGGCCACCGCGTCGAGCGCGGTGGCCACGGCCTCGGGGTCGGTCCGCGGTCCGAGCCCGAGGCGCTCGAGCAGGGACAGCATGACCACGGCCATGGCCAGCTGATTACCGGAGGTGGCGGGCAGGACGGTGCTGTCCCGGCCGACCACGTGTCGCTCCACCAGTGACCCCGACGCGCAGGCCACCACCACCCGGGCGCCGCGGCGCCCGGCCTCCGACACCGCGGAGGCAGCACCGGTGTCACTGCCGTCGGGGGCCAGCACCACCACGAGGTCGAGGGCTCCGGCCCACCCGGGCAGCCCCGGTGCGGGCCAGGCCACGAAGGGGACGGGGCAGGAAGGCTCCAGGACCGCGCGCAGCAGGCGTGAGTCGGGACCGGCGGCCACCACCGCCCGCGGCCGGGACTCCTCCGCCCAGGTCTCCACCGCGGTCTCGATGGCCTCGGCCGCGTTCTGGTACTCCTGGCGCACCCGGGCGCCTGCCTCGGCCGACGACCGCAGGACCGGGTCCTCCCGGGAGCGCTCGGCGTCGAGCACCGTGTCGTCGAACACCTGGCGCATCTGCGGGTCAGCTGGTCTCGGTGGGTCGACGGGCTTCGTCGACGAGCAGGACCGGGATGTCGTCGCGGACCGGGTAGGCCAGCGCGCAGAAGGTGCAGACGAGCTCGGAGGCCGCCTCGTCGACGGCCAGCGCGCCCCGGCAGTCGGGACACACGATGATCTCCAGCAGGGCGGGGTCGAGGTTCATGAGGACATTCTTGCCGATCAGTCGCGGATCAGTCTCAGCACGTCGCCGACGAGCTCCTCGAGCGTAGTCTCGTCACCGGCCTCGGCGTTGAGTCGCAGCAGCGGCTCGGTGTTGGAGGGCCGGACGTTGAACCACCACGCGTCGTGGCTGACGGTCAGCCCGTCGAGGTGGTCGACCCGGATCCCCGGACGCCCGGCGTAGGCCCGCTCCACCCGCAGCTGGGTCGCCGCCGCGTCGGCCACGCTCGAGTTGATCTCCCCCGAGGTGCAGTAGCGCTGGTAGTCGGCCAGCAGGGCCGAGAGGGGGACATCATTCTCGGCCAGCGCCGCCAGCGCGTGGAGCGCCGCCAGCATCCCCGAGTCGGCCCGCCAGAAGTCGCGGAAGTAGAAGTGTCCGGAGTGCTCTCCGCCGAAGACCGCGTCGGTGCGGGCCATCGTGGCCTTGATGAACGAGTGTCCGACCCGGGTGCGCACCGGGACGCCGCCCAGCTCGGTGACGATCTCCGGCACCGCCCGTGAGGTGATCAGGTTGTGGATCACCCGCGCGCCCGGTGACCTGGCCAGCTCGCGGGCGGCGATCAGCCCGGTCAGCGCCGACGGGTCGACCCGCTCCCCGCGCTCGTCGACCAGGAAGCAGCGGTCGGCGTCGCCGTCGAAGGCCAGCCCCACGTCCGCCCGCTCCCGAGTGACCCGCTCCTGGAGGTCGACCAGGGTGGTGGGGTCGATCGGGTTGGCATCGTGGTGAGGGAACGTGCCGTCAAGGTCGTAGTACATCTCGATGACGTCGAGGTCGAGGGGGCCCAGGACGGCCGGTGCCGTGTGACCGGCCATCCCGCTGCCGGCGTCGACCACCACCCGGAGCCGTCTCCCCGCCACCGGGGCCAGCGCCCGCAGGTGCGCGGCGTACTCCTCGAGCAGGTCCGTCTCCCGCAGGTGCCCGCGGCGGTCGGCGAGGAACGGTCGGCCGGCGGCGGCCAGGTCACGGATCTCCCCCAACCCGCTCTCCTCGCCCAGGGGGACGGCCGCAGCCCGGCACATCTTGATCCCGTTGTAGGCGGCCGGGTTGTGGCTCGCGGTGACCATCGCCCCGGGCACGTCGAGACGACCGGAGGCGAAGTAGAGCTGGTCAGTCGACGCCAGCCCGATCAGGGTGACCTCGGCGCCCGCGTCACGGGCTCCGTCGACGAAGGCGGCGGCCAGGCCGGGCGACGACGTCCGCATGTCGTGACCCACCACGGCCCCGCCGCGGTCGGCCCCGGTCACCCGGGCGAAGGCGTTGCCCACGGCGCGAGCCAGGTCCTCGTCGACCTGCAACCCGACCAGGCCGCGCACGTCGTAGGCCTTGAAGACCTCCCGGTAGGTCTCCGCCCGGGTCACTGCTGGGGGCCGGTCGGCACCGAGCGCAGGTGCCCGCGACGACTGCCTTCGGCGCCCGCGGCGCCGGCCCGCGGGTCGGCGACGTGGTCGACCAGCGGGGGCCGAGCGGCCTCGCGCACGGCGTCGGCCAGCGCGAGCAGGTCGTCGGAGGAGGGGCCGAATGCGGCCGGGTCGGGTGCGAGGCGCATGACCTCCCAGCC
>JBBPYL010000094.1:0-12150 GCA_038199935.1 Propionibacteriales bacterium
TCGCGCACCGCGGCGTCACCGTGCGACTGCCGCAGCTCGCACGGGTCCTTGCCGTCGGGCGCGACCGCGATGAAGGTCTGCGCGGCGAAGCGCTGCTCGTCGTCGAACGCCTTGAGCGCCGCCTTCTGCCCCGCCTCGTCCCCGTCGAACGTGAAGATCACCTCGCCCCGGAACTCGTCGTGGTCACGCAGCAGCCGCCGCAGCACCCGCCCGTGGTCCTCGCCGAAGGCGGTCCCACAGGTCGCCACCGCCGTCGTGACTCCGGCCAGGTGAGCGGCCATCACGTCGGTGTAGCCCTCGACCACCACGGCCTGGGATGCGCGGGCCATGTCGCGGCGCGCGAGGTCGATGCCGTAGAGCACCTGGCTCTTCTTGTAGATCGGGGTCTCGGCGGTGTTGAGGTACTTCGCGTCGATCCGGTCGTCGTCGAAGAGCCGTCGCGCGCCGAAGCCGATCACGTCCCCGGTCGTCTCCCGGATCGGCCACAGCAGACGTCCCCGGAAGCGGTCGTAGTGGCCGCTGCGGCCCTGGCTGACCAGACCGCCGACCACCAGCTCCTCGTCGGTGAAGTTCTTCTGCCTCAGGTGGCGGTAGAGCGCGTCCCCGTCGCGCGGGGCGAAGCCGATCCCGAAGGTCGCGGCCGCGTCCTGGTCGAAGCCGCGCTCGGCGAGGAACTGACGTCCGGTCGCCGCCTCAGGGGCGGCGAGCCGGTCGGCGTAGAACGCGGCGGCCACCTTGTGCGCCTCGACCAGACGGGGCCGGTGGGTGCCGGACCGCTTGGCCGGACCCGGGCGGTCACCCTCGGTGTAGCGCAGCTGCACACCGAACCGGTCGGCGAGCCGCTCGACCGCCTCGGCGAAGGCCAGGCCGTCGATCTCCATCAGGAACTTGATCACGTCACCGCCCTCCTGGCACCCGAAGCAGTGGAAGAAGCCGCGCGAGGCGGTGACGTGGAAGGAGGGAGACTTCTCATCGTGGAAGGGACACAGCCCCTTCTGCGACCCGCCCCCGGCGTTCTTGAGCGTGACGTAGTCCGAGACGACCTCGTCGATCCGGGCCCGCTCGCGCACCAGCGCGATGTCGTCGTCCCTGATCAGTCCTGCCACCCGGCCGAGTCTACGGGCCTCGGGGGCTGCGCTCACGGCGCTCTCGACCGGCCTGGGGACGGCACTCGTTGACATCCGCGGCGGCTGGGGTGAGGCTCGCCACGTCACCGGCTCTCGATGACCCCGCGCGGTGGGGTCGGGCCACGCTCACCGGAGGTTCCATGCCCCGCCGTGCCCGCCTCTCCACCCGTCGTCGCCTCACTGTGCTCGGCTCCACCCTCTGCGCGCTGGCCACCGCCACCGCTCTCGTCGCCCCCGCGGCGACGGCACACGGGCCAGGCGGGCACGACCGGGACCACGACTCACACGGCGGCTCGCATGGTCAGGGCCCGAAGGTGAAGGGCGATTACCTCGCCCTGAGCGACTCGGTGCCCTTCGGCTACCAGCCGGCCGAGGTCGCCGGACCGCCGGTCTGGGCGGACGCCGACAACCTGGTCGGCTACCCCGAGCTCCTCGGCGAGCGCCACCCGGTCACGGTGACCAACGCGGCGTGCCCCGGGGAGACGAGCGGCAGCCTGATCGACGTCACCGCGCAGAGCAACGGCTGCAGCAACTCGCTCGGCTCCGAGTTCGGCTACCGAGACGCCTTCCCGCTGCACACGGCGTACGACGGGTCGCAGCTCGACTTCGCCGTCGACTTCCTCCGCACCCACCGGCAGACCCGCCTGGTCACCCTGACCGTCGGCGCCAACGACCTCTTCCTGTGCCAGCGGACCACGGCCGACCAGTGCACGGGGGCCAGCTTCCCCGCCGTCGTCGGACAGGTCAGCAGCAACGTGGACACGATCCTGAGGACGCTGCGGACCCAGGGCCACTATCACGGCCGAGTCGTGCTGGTGAGCTACTACTCCACCGACTACCGCGACCCGTTCGCGACCGGGTCGATCCAGGCGCTGAACGGTGCGCTGGCCACGGTCGCGGACCGCTACCGCGCGGTGGTGGCCGACGGCTTCGGCGCCGTCGCGGCGGGCGCATCCTCCTCAGGCGGCGACACCTGCGCGGCCGGGCTGATCATCGCGCTGCCGGGTGGCGGTTGCAACGTGCACCCGACCCGGGCGGGTCACGCCCTGCTCGCCGATGCGGTCGACGCGGTGGTCCGGGTCCGGCGCGGGCACCACTGATCCCATCCGGCCCGGGTCGACCGACACGGGTGAGAAGCCGGTGGGTCAGGTGAGGCGGGCGTGCCAGGCCAGCGCCGATGCGTCGGTGAGCGAGGCGACCTGGTCGACGACGACGCGGAGCCGACCGGCGTCGTCGCCGGCCTCGGCGTAGTCGTGCACGAAGGCCGGGGCCAGTGCGTCCGACCCGCGACGAACCAGCACCTCGACGAGCCCGGCCACGACCTCGATCTGCCGGTCCAGCAACGGCAGCCGGTCCTCGGCCCGCATCACGTAGTGCGCGGCGATCCCCTTGAGCACGGCGACCGACGTCACCACGGGCTCGGGCACGACCAGGTCGGCCGCGTGCCGGACCAGTGGAGCCTCGCCGAAGGTCGACCAGGTCGCCGCGGTCACCTCCGTGCAGAAGTGACCGATGAGCTGGCTGGTCAGGTTCTTCAGCACCGACAGCGCCGCGCGGCTGCCGTCGTAGGTGGTCCCAGGCCAGGCGGGCATCGACGACAGCTCCTTCCAGGCCAGGTCCAGGACGTCGTCGGTGGCCTCGGGCAGGTACCAGTCCCGCACGGTCGCCCACACCTCCGCCCGTTCCGGCGCCGCACGCAGGACGGCGAGGTCGATCCGGCCGGCGACGATCCCGTCCTCGAGGTCGTGGACCGAGTAGGCCACGTCGTCGGAGAGGTCCATCACCTGGGCCTCGAGGCACTGGCGTGCCCCGGGCACGCCCTGGCGCATCCAGTCGAAGACTTCCCCGTCGTCCTCGTAGACCCCGAACTTCAAGACCGTCCGCGCCGTGCCGTCCGCGTGCGAGCCGTACGGCGTCACCGCGTGGCCCCGGCGCCACGGGTACTTCGTGCTCGCGTCGAGGGTGGCCCGGGTGAGGTTGAGGCCGGCCGAGCGCCCCGCCGCGTCCAGGCTCTTGGCCTCCAGGCGGGTGAGGATCCGCAGGGTCTGCGCGTTGCCCTCGAAGCCGCCACAGGCTTGGGCCAGCGCGTCCAGCGCCCGCTCACCATTATGCCCGAAGGGCGGGTGTCCCAGGTCGTGGGCCAACGCGGCGGTCTCGACGACGTCGGCGTCGCAGCCCAGGGTCCTCCCCAGATCCCGGGCCACCTGGGCCACCTCCAGGGAGTGGGTCAGCCGGTTGCGGACGAAGTCGTCGGACTGCGGGCCCATCACCTGGGTCTTGGCCGCCAGCCGCCGCAACGCAGCAGAGTGCACCAACCGGGCTCGGTCCCGCTCGAAGGGCGTACGGTCCGCACGCTTGGGCGGCTCGGCGACCCAGCGGGCGCACGCGTGCTCGTCGTACCCGACCTGTGCACTGAACGACCCCATCGCACCCGCGACCCTACTGGTGCCCGCCGACACAGGCCCCTCGGTGTAGGTGGGCGTGGTTAGGCTCGCGGACATGACGCTGGTCACGGACGGGGCTCAGGCGCCGTTGCGCACCTACGCGGCCGTACGCGGTTACGTCGAGCGCGTCTGCTTCAAGACCGGCCCACCCGGACTGGTCGGCACCGAGCTGGAGTGGCTGGTGGTGGCGCGCGACCGTCCTGACGCTCCGGTGCCAATCCCCCTGCTCCAGGATCTGCTGACCGCCGCGGGCCCGCTCCCCGAACGCAGCGCGGTCACCTTCGAACCCGGGGGCCAGCTCGAGCTCAGCTCGCAGGCCTTCCGGGGAAGCACCGCCTGCTGGCGGGCGCTGAGCCGGGACACCGCCCACGTTCGGGCGGCCCTCGACCACGCCGGCCTCCAGCTCCTCGGCACGGCCCTGGACCCCTACCGCTCGCCGCGACGTCAGCTCCGGCTCCCGCGGTACGACGCGATGGACTCCTACTTCACCCGCGCGGGGCACGGCGCCTGCGGCGAGACGATGATGAACAGCACCGCCGCCCTCCAGGTCAACCTCGACGTCGGGCCGGACCGAGCCGAGGCCTACCGTCGCTGGCGGCTGCTGCATCAGGTCGGACCGACCCTGGTCGCCGCCTTCGCCAACTCCCCGGTCCACGCCGGCGCCCCGACCGGCTGGCGCAGCGGCCGTCAGCAGATCTGGCAGGACCTCGACCCGATGCGCACCGCCGCCCCCGCCGGAACGGACCCGGTGACCGCCTTCACCGACTTTCCTCCTCGACGCCCCAGTGATGCTCCAGCGCCGCGAGGGTGGCGACTGGTCCCTCGAGGACGACCGGACCTTCCGCCAGTGGGTGGAGGGTGAGACCGGCGTCGGGGGCACCGTGCCCCGGGCCGAGGACCTCGAGTTGCACCTGACCACCTTGTTCCCGCCGGTCCGGCCTCGGGGCTGGTTCGAGATCCGCTACCTCGACGCCCAGCCGGAGCACTGGTGGCCGGTGCCGATGGCGGTGCTGGCTGCGCTGGTGGAGGACCCCTGCGCCGGGGCGGCCGCCGCCGAAGCCTGCGCCGGGGTGAGGGACTGGCGGGCTGCCGCCCGCGACGGTTACGCGCTTCCCGGCGTGCAGCAGGCGGCCACGGCGTGCTTCGAGGCAGCGCTGCGGGCCATGCGACGCGCCCAGGAGGCCCCGGAGCTGGTCCAGCGCGTCTCGGACTTCGACGCCCACTACGTCAGCCTCGGCCGCAGCCCGGCCGACGAACCGATCCCGGAGGTCTTGTGAACCCCAGCCTTCCCGTCACCGGCCCGTCTCCCACCGGCCCGTCTCCCACCAGCCCCGGCAGCGCACCGCAGACCCTGGACGAGTCGGCGCTCGCGCAGTACATCGCCGACGAGCTCGCCCGGGTACGAGGTCGCAGCCACGGCCTCACCGTGGATGTGCTCGACGAGTCCGAGCTCGTCGTCCAGCACTCCCGGCTGATGTCGCCGCTGGTGTGGGACCTCGCCCACGTCGGCAACTACGAGGAGCTCTGGCTTCTGCGGGCGGCCGTCGGGATCGAGGCGATGCGGCCCGAGATCGACAGCCTCTACGACGCGTTCGAGCACCCCCGCTCGACCCGGCCCTCCCTGCCCCTGCTGCACTCCGGCGAGGCCGGAGACTACCTCGGGCAGGTGCGTCGCAAGGTGCTCGACACCCTGGGGACGCTCCGGCTCAGCGACGACCCGGGGGCCGACCCGCTGGTGCGCGGAGGCTTCGTCTTCGGCATGGTCCTCCAGCACGAGCACCAGCACGACGAGACGATGCTCGCCACCCACCAGCTGCGTCGGGGCGCGCCGGTTTTGCCCGCGACCGACGTCCTCCCCGCTCCGATCGCCCCCAGGCCCCCGGCCGAGGTGGTGGTGCCGGCCGGCGACTTCGAGCTGGGCACCTCGACGGATCCCTGGGCCTACGACAACGAGCGTCCGGCGCACTGGGTCGCCCTCGCGGCGTACGCCCTGGACACCGTGCCGGTCAGCAACGCGGCGTACCAGGCCTTCGTAGATGCGGGCGGCTACGACGACGAGCGGCTGTGGACGCGCGACGGGTGGGCCTGGCGGACCGAGAGCGGCAAGCGCAGCCCCGCCTTCTGGGTCGCCGACCCCGGCGGGTGGCTCCGGCGTCGCTTCGGGCGGGTCGAGCCGCTGCCGGCCGACCAGCCCGTGCAGCACGTCTGCTGGTACGAGGCCGACGCCTACGCCCGGTGGGTCGGTCGGCGCCTGCCCACCGAGGCGGAGTGGGAGACGGCGGCCACCTGGGACGCGGCGAGCCGTCGCAAGCGGCGCTACCCGTGGGGGGACGAGGCGCCAGACGGCAGGCACGCCAACCTGGGGCAGACCCGCTACCAGCCGACCGAGGTGGGCTCCTTCCCCGACGGCGCCTCGCCGGTAGGTGCGCTGCAGATGGTCGGCGACGTGTGGGAGTGGACCTCGACCGACTTCGACGGCTACCCCGGGTTCTCCGCCTTCCCCTACCGGGAGTACTCCGAGGTCTTCTTCGGCAGCGGGCAGAAGGTGCTGCGCGGCGGGTGCTGGGCGACCGACCCGCTGGCGGCGCGCGCCACCTTCCGCAACTGGGACCTGCCCGCCCGCCGGCAGATCTTCTCCGGCTTCCGCACCGCGCGGGACGCCTGAGTGTGCCGTCACCTCGCCTGGGTCGGTGAGCCCCGCAGCCTCCACGATCTGATGGTGGCACCGCCGCACTCGCTCTACACCCAGTCCTGGGCCCCCCGGCGCCAGCGTCACGGCACCGTGAACGTCGACGGCTTCGGGGTCGGCTGGCACACCCCGGAGAGGGCGGAGCCGGTCCGCTACCGCCGCGCCCAGCCGATCTGGACCGACGCCTCGTTCGCCAGCCTGGCCCCGACGGTCCGCCCCACGTGCGTGCTCGCGGCTGTCCGCTCGGCCACCCCCGGCACCGCCGCGGACGAGTCCGCCGCCGCGCCCTTCACCGAGGGTCGCTGGCTCTTCAGCCACAACGGCCGCCTCCACGACTGGGACCGGGCCCGCGCCGGGCTGCGCGAGGCGGCGGCCGACGTGCCCGACTCCCGGGCCGGCGTGGACTCGGCGCTGCTCTTCGGGCTGGCTGTGGCCGCGTGGCGACGCGGCGCCGGGCTGGGCGAGGGACTGGCGCAGGCGTCGAGCGGCGCGGCGGAGCACGGTGGCGGACGGGTCACGCTGCTGGCCACCGACGGCACCCGCCTGGCCGGCCTCGTCTCGGACGGGGAGCCCCTCTGGCTCCGTCAGACGTCGAACGGCGTCATGGTCGCTTCCGAGCCCGACGACGGCGACGGCGACGGCTGGAGCGAGGTCGCCGAGGGCACGGTCGTCGTGGCCACCGCGGACGACGTCACCACGAGCAATCTGTGAACGCCCCCCTCTCGACGCAAGGAGAAACGATGTCCACCCTGGACACCCACCTCACCCCGGCCGACCTCGAGGAGACGATGCGGCTCGACGTACGCCGTGGCCTGACCGCCGAGCCCAAGGTGCTGCCCCCGAAGTACTTCTACGACGGTCGGGGCAGCCGCCTCTTCGAGGACATCACCCGGCTGAGGGAGTACTACCCCACCCGCGCCGAGCGCAGCATCCTCGAGGCACGCGCCGGGGAGGTGGCGACGCTGACCGGGGCCCGCAGCCTGATCGAGCTCGGGTCCGGCTCGTCGGAGAAGACCCACGTGCTGCTGCGCGCCTTGCTCGACGCCGGCACGCTGGAGACCTACGTACCGGTCGACGTCAGCGTCGACGCATTGACCGAAGCCGTGCCGCTGCTGGTCGAGAGGTACCCCGGCCTAGCCGTGCACGGGCTCGTCGCCGACTTCGAGCGGCAGCTCGGCGCGGTGGCCTCCGCGGGCGGGGCGCAGGGCCCGCGGCTCGTCGTCTTCCTCGGCGGCACCATCGGCAACTTCGAGCCCGACCAGCGGGCGCGCTTCCTGTCCTCGCTGGCCGCGACCATGGAGCCCGGGGACGCACTGCTGCTCGGCACCGACCTGGTCAAGGACCCGGCCCGGCTGGTCGCGGCCTACGACGACGACGCCGGGGTCACCGCCGACTTCAACCTCAACGTCCTTCGGGTGATGAACGCCTGCCTGGGCGCCGACTTCGACCTCGACGCCTTCCGCCACGTGGCGGTCTGGCGGGAGGACACCGAGTGGGTAGAGATGCGGCTGCGCTCGGAGCGCGCGCAGCGGGTGCGGATCGCGAGCCTCGATCTCGAGGTGGACTTCGCCGAGGGCGAGCTGATGCGGACCGAGATCTCGGCCAAGTTCCGCCAGGTCAGCGTGGCCGCCGAGCTCGAGGCGGCCGGGTTGCGCCTGGATCAGTGGTGGACCGACGACGACGGCGACTTCGCACTCAGCCTCAGCCTCGCCTGAACCCTGGACTGGTGGCGCGACCGGCGCCCCGAGGGCGGTCCGGGCCACAGTCACGACTCGGTGGACGGGGCTGCTGGGTCAGGTGGCGCCTGGGTCAGTAGACGGCGACGTGCACGTGGTCGTTGTGGTTCGCGGTCGTGGAGCCGCGATCCGACATCGACCGCCAGCCCTCACCGGACCGCTGCTGGGTCCAGATGCGCTGGGAGTAGATGACGTCGTAGAGGCCCAAGGTGCCGGCGTTGGCGCGCAGGAACTCGGCCACCTCGAAGCCCAGGGACCCCGAGACCATCACGTCGATGGCCTTGCCGCTGACGTGCTCCCCGTCGCCGCGACGTCCGCCGTAGGTCACGATCGAGGGGAACCGGGCGCACACGGTGCGGTAGACCGTGATCGCTGCGGAGGTGAGTCCGGCCTCGACGGCGGACCCACGGGCGCACGGCGCGGTGGTGACCCCGCCGGTGGCAGGCGCCGGGGTCGACGGCGTGATATCCGTCGCGCCGCTGCTGCTCGCACTCGGCGAGGTGGCGGGCGCGGTGGGCTCCGGCTTCGGCTCCGGCTTCGGCTTCGGAGGCTTGTTCTTGACCAGGTAGGCGCCGGTGACCCAGAAGGTCGTCCCGGCCCGCATCACCTGGGCGTAGGCGCCACGGCGCTCGCCGGTGACGGCGACCTTCGCACGGGCGGGGACCACGGCACGGGAGGCGGCCCGGGCGCGGGGCTCCTCGCGGAGCTTGAGCACGGCCGTGGTGAAGCGGTGCCCTCGGACGACCGGCTTGCGCTCCAGGGTGACCCGGCGCGAGGACCGTGAGACCGGCCGCTGGCGCTCGCGCTGGAGTCGCTGGCGGTCGACGCGGCGCACCGGCAGGGTGACCTGGACGGGGGCGTGGGACTCGGCGACCGACGGGGCGGCACCCGCGAGGCTCACCGCGGCCGGAGGTCGAGCGACGCGGTCGGAGAACGCGAGACCCACCACGGCGGCGGTCACGACGCTCGCGGCCAGCGCGGTCACGACAAGGCTGCGGCCGCGGCGGCGCGGCGACTTCTGCACGGTCTGGTCGTGGCGTACCTCGGACACGGAATCATCACCCACCAGGCAGGGTCGGATCGAGCAGGACGGCTCCACTGAAACACAGCCGTCCCAGCCCCGTCACATCGAGAACGGGGCCGTACAGCGCTCTTTACCGCGGAATCCGCCCCCAGAGGTGGTCAAAGTCACCCGAATCCGCAGCGAGCGCCGGTCTGTACCGGTGGCTGCCGGTCAGCCCCCGGACGAGAGCTCCTCGGTCACCATGACCCCGGAGCCGTCGGCGTCGTCGAGCCAGCCCTCGGGGAGCACGACCCGGCGCGGGCTGCCCTGGCGTCCACGGGGGGTGCCGAGCTCCTGGAGCGGGAACGGCTCGTCTGGGTCGAGCTCGGCGAGGAGCTCGTTCAGGGCGGCCAGGGAGGACACCAGGGCAAGGTTGTGCCGCAGCGGCCCTCCGGCCCGGAAGCCCTTGAGGTACCACGAGACGTGCTTGCGGAACTCCGTGCACCCGCGCTCCTCGCCCAGGTAGCGGCTGAGCAGCTCGGCGTGCCGGCGCATCATGGTGGCCACCTCGCCCAGCCGGGGCAGCGTCGCCACCTCCTCGCCGGCGAAGGCGGCAGCCAGGTCCCGGAAGAGCCACGGTCGGCCCAGGCAGCCGCGGCCGACCACGACGCCCGCGGCGCCGGTCTCTGCGACCATCCGCAGGGCGTCGGCGGCCTCCCAGACGTCGCCGTTGCCGAGGACGGGGATGTCGACGTGCTCGACCAGCGCCCCGATCGCGTCCCAGTCGGCCTCGCCGGAGTAGGCCTGGCTCACCGTGCGCGCGTGCAGCGCGATCGCCGCACAGCCCGCCTCCTGAGCCAACCGTCCGGCGTCGAGGTACGTCAGGTGGTCCTCGTCGATGCCCTTGCGAGTCTTCATCGTCACCGGGACGCCGTAGGGCTCGGCCGCGCGCACCGCGGCGTCGAGGATGTCGCCCAGCAGCCCGCGCTTCCAGGGCAGGACTCCCCCACCGCCCTTGCGGGTCACCTTGGGGACGGGGCAGCCGAAGTTCAGGTCGACGTGGTCCACGCCGTACTCCGCGCAGAGGATCTCGGTCGCCTTGCCGACGTAGACCGGGTCGGTGCCGTAGAGCTGCACCGACCGGACGTCCTCGGTCTCGTCGAAGACCAACATCGACTCGGTGACCGCGTCGCGCTCTACCAGGGCGCGCGAGGTGATCATCTCGCACACGTACAGCCCGGCACCCTGCTCTCGGCACAGCCGCCGGTACGCCGCGTTGGTGATGCCGGCCATCGGGGCGAGCACCACCGGCGTGTCCACCCGCAGCCTGCCCAGGACCAGCGGCGCGGCCCCGAGGCGGGGTTCGGTACTGGTTCCGGCCGAGGGGCTCACGGGTTGCGCTTCTTCTGGCCGTCCTTCTTCTGGCCCTTCTTCTGGTTCTTCTTCTTCGGCTCGCTCTCTCGGGCCTTGTCGATCTCACCGACCCAGCGGATGGGCGCGAAGGCCTGAACCGGGCGGTAGCTCAACGACTCCAGCCGGCCCTTGTCCGGGGCGAGGTAGACCAGACAGGTGCGCAGCTTCGTGCCCGGCCTGAACCTCTCCGGCAGCGGCGTCGAGGCGCACGGCGCGAAGCGGGTGGTGAAGTTCACCGCCGGGAGCAGCGTGTTCTCCTCGTTGACCCCCCAGATCGGGATGGGGGCTCCGCCGGCGTCGACCTTGCCGACGTTGGTCACCGTCACGTCGACGTAGTAGTAGTTCGCCCTCTTCTTGTAGTCGTTGTCGAGGATGAAGCCGCTGAAGTCCTCCAGCAGCCCCTTGCGGGCGCCGGTGACCTTGAGGTCGAGGGCGGTCTCAGGCTTCTTGCCGGAGTCGAACTCGACGGTGGCCGTCTGCCCGAACTCGAGGTTCTCGCCCTGCGCGGTGAGGACGACGCCTCGAGGCAGCCGCACGTTCCCGGTCGGAGCCATGGTCGGCGTGGTCGCCGCCGTGGGCACGCGGTCGGGGGTGCTCGAGGCGCTCGGCGAGGCGGTGGGGTCCGCGGACGCCGTGCCGTCAGAGGCTGCCGCTGACCCGGACGGTGACGGGGACGGGTCCTCGGTCGTGGAGGAGCAGCCGGCCAGCACCAGGGACGCCGCGCACCCGGCTCCGACCGCACGCAGCACGGCCGCACGGCGCATCGCGGGCACTCTCATTGTCCTCATCTCCACCCGATCATTGTGCCTACCCGGCGCCGACCTCGGGGCGGCGTCGGGGGGATTCGGTTCGGCTCAGGCGCCCAGCAGACGCTCGGCGAGGTAGGACCGGACCTGCGCGAGGCCGATCCGCTCCTGCCTCATCGTGTCGCGCTCGCGCACGGTCACCGCGTCGTCCTCGAGGGTGTCGAAGTCCACGGTCAGGCAGTACGGCGTCCCGATCTCGTCCTGGCGACGGTAGCGACGGCCGATCGCGCCCGCGTCGTCGAACTCGACGTTCCACAGCCCCCTGAGGTCGGCGGCGAGCGCCTTGGCCTTCGGGGTGAGGTCCGCGTTGCGCGAGAGCGGGAGGACGGCCGCCTTGACCGGCGCGAGCCGGGGGTCCAGACGCAGCAGGGTGCGCTTGTCGACGCCGCCCTTGGCGTTGGGGGCCTCGTCCTCGGCGTAGGCGTCGACCAGGAAGGCCATCATCGAGCGGTTGACCCCGGCCGCGGGCTCGATCACGTAGGGGACGTAGCGCTCACCGGAGGCCTGGTCGAAGTACGACAGGTCGGTCCCGGAGTGCTCGGCGTGCGTCGTGAGGTCGAAGTCGGTGCGGTTGGCCACGCCCTCGAGCTCGCCCCACTCCGAACCGGCGAAGTTGAAGCGGTACTCCAGGTCGACGGTCCGCTTGGAGTAGTGGCTGAGCTTCTCCTGCGGGTGCTCGTAGTGGCGCAGGTTGTCCCGGTCGATGCCGAGGTCGACGTACCACTCGGTGCGGGTGTCGATCCAGCGCTGGTGCCACTCCTCGTCCTCGCCGGGCTTGACGAAGAACTCCATCTCCATCTGCTCGAACTCGCGGGTCCGGAAGATGAAGTTGCCCGGCGTGATCTCGTTGCGGAACGACTTGCCGATCTGACCGATCCCGAACGGGGGCTTGCGGCGCGAGGAGTTCAGTACGTTGGCGAAGTTGACGAAGA
>JBBPYL010000095.1:0-14370 GCA_038199935.1 Propionibacteriales bacterium
CGACGCTGGCGGCCGAGGTCGCGGCCCGGGCGAAGGTTCGCGACCCGTTCGCACCCGCCCCCGACCGCGTGCGGGTCCTGCACCTCGACGACCTCTACCCCGGGTGGGACGGCCTGCTGGAGGGCGTACGGCGCCTCGATGACCACGTGCTGGCTCCCCTGGTCCGCGGGGAGACCGGGCACTTTTGTCGCTACGCCTGGGTCAGCCGACGGGAGGGTCCCCGTGTGGAGGTGCCGCCCGGCGACCTGCTCGTGGTCGAGGGGAGCGGCTGCGGGTCGACCCGGCACCGCGCCCAGGTGGCCTGCCTGGTCTGGGTGGAGGTGCCCGCCGCCGACGGCCTCGCCCGCGCCCTGTCCCGCGACGGCATCGGCACGCGCGAGGATCTGGCCCGCTGGCGGGCCGCGGAGGACCGGCTCTTCGCGAGGACGTGCATCCGCGAACGCGCAGACCTCGTGATCAGTGGGACCGACGGAGCCGAGCCACCCGCGACCGAACCCGAGCGACGAGGCTGACCCGGCCCGGAAGCTCGGTCCCCTGCCGAGGGCGAGCCCGCATCCCGGACTCCGCCACCGGGACCGAGGAGCCGGACCGCCGAGGACGCCGGTGACGCGCGCGACGCTGCTTCTCCAGCCGCTCGTGCCGGTCGACCAGCGCGTCAGCCAGGGCCCGGGCGGCGGCGGCGGCCACCTCGGCGTCGTTGGCGCGCAGGTCGTCGGCCACAAAGGACGACGCGCCCGGCAGGAGTTCGGCTGGGTCCCCGACCACGTGCACGCCCCGGATCGCCAAGTCCTCGATCTGCGCCCGGGCCGTCTCCTCGATCCAGTCCCGCAGGTAAAGCGGCACCCTCGCGCGCTCCCCGCCCTGGGCGGCCAGCAGGCGACGCGAGAGGTACATCTTTCCGGTCTCCCGGTACGCCTCGCGTTGGGCCAGACGCCCGTCCAGGGCCACGTTCACCCGACGCAGCAGGTCGGCCTGGACGTAGCCCAGCGACGTGTTGCTCCGGGCGACCTCGGTCTCCAGGGGGGCCGGGTCGACGCCGAGCACGGCGCAGAACCGCTCCAGCAGGACGTCGGGTGAGCTCCCGGCCGGGGGAACGGTCACTACGTGGGTGCGCTCGGGAGGCGCCAGCGCGGACCACCGGTCCAGGACCCCGGCCAGGTCCTGGTTGGCCCAGAACGAGCGTGCGGCCCGGGAGTGTTCTCGGACGGCGGACACGTAGCTGGCGAAGTCCGTGCCCCCGCCGGCGGTGATGCGCTGCTGCCACACCGAGGGGATCTGTCGCGCCAGGTCGCGTACGGTCACGATCACGTGCACCTCGACGCCGGCCAGGTGCTCTCCCAGTCGCCGCACCTGCTGCGTTCTGGCCGCTGCCAGGGACTCCTCGGTGATCAGCAGCCGTGGCGTCTGCGCCGCGGCGACCAGGTCGCGGAGCCGGGTCGGCGCCGCGTACGCCGAGGGCGGGTCGATGCCCTCGCGCAGCCGTCCGCGCACGGCCAGCATCAGCGTGAAGGTGTCGTTCTTCGATCCCGGGACCAGGGCCAGACCCTGCCCGCGCAGCTCGCGCTGGGCGGGCCACAGGATCGACTGAAGATACGACGTGCCGGTCTTCTGGAGTCCGATGTGCACGAAACAGGTGCGCGCCGCCCTCGCCCCGGGGTCTGTCATCTCCCGATTGAAGCACCTCGACAGGCTCGAAGATCACGATGGGGTCACGGCCGAGCGCCGGCCCCGCCGCGCCGCGGCGTCTGGCGGTGAGCGCAACTCTTGGCCCGTGCGGTGCTCCTGCCGACTCTCACCGTGGAGGTCCATCGCTGAGCAGCGTTCCCGCTATGGTGCATGGGCACACGACCCGGAAGGCCGCCTGTGGACGCTCTCAGTAGCTGGTTCAGTTACGTCAACTCCAACTTCTCGTACATCCTCGACGCAACCCTCGCCCATGCTCGGATCGTGCTCATCGTGGTGGCGCTGGCCACCGTCTTCTCGGTGCTCCTCGGGGTGGTGGTCCAGCAGCGGCCGCTGGCGAGGGCGGTGTCGCTGGCCGTGGCCGGAATCTTCCTCACCATCCCGTCCCTGGCCCTGTTCGCCCTCTTCATCCCGCTGGTCGGGATCGGCAACACGCCAGCCATGATGGCCATGTTCTTGTACGCGATCCTGCCGGTCCTCAGGAACACCGTCACCGGACTGGACTCGGTGAGCCCGTCCATCGTGGAATCCGCCAAGGGCATGGGCATGAATACCGCGCAGCAGCTCCTTCAGGTCCGGCTGCCCCTGGCCTGGCCGATCATCATGGCCGGCGTCCGCATCTCCAGCCTGATCACCGTCGGCATCGCCGCGATCGCCGTGCTGGTCGGCGGCGATGGCCTCGGCAGCTACATCCAGGCCGGACTGACCCGCCTGGGTCTGCCCAACAGCGCCGAGTCGGTGTGGGTCGGCGTCATCTTCACGGTGCTGCTGGGCCTGATCCTCGACACCGTCTTCTCCGTGATCCAGCGTTTCACGACCCCGCGCGGCCTGCGTGCGTGACCGTCACCGCTCTCACCCGACCCGTCATGTCGAGAGGAACCCATGAGCTCCCAGCCGAAGATCCACCTGGACAAGGTCGCCAAGGTCTATCCGGGCAGCAAGATCCCTGCTGTCGAGGCGCTGACGCTGGACGTTCACGAGGGCGAGATCCTCGTGCTCGTCGGGCCCTCCGGCTGTGGCAAGAGCACCACCTTGCGCCTCATCAACCGGATGATCGAGCCCAGTAGCGGCCGGATCCTCCTCGACGGCGAAGACGTCACCAAGGGGAACCCCGACAAGTTGCGACGCCGGATCGGCTACGTCATCCAGCAGATCGGACTGTTCCCGCACCAGACGATCTCGCAGAACATCGCCACCGTGCCCAAGATGCTCGGCTGGGACAAGGAGAAGATCCACGAGCAGGTCGAGGGCCTGCTCGAGACGGTGGGTCTGCCCCCCGACCAGTACCGCGACCGGTACCCCAAGGAGCTTTCCGGCGGCCAGGCGCAGCGCGTCGGCGTCGCCCGAGCCCTCGGCGCCAACCCGGACATCATGCTGATGGACGAGCCGTTCGGGGCGATCGACCCGATCACCCGTGAGCGCCTGCAGAACGAGTTCCTCCGACTGCAGGCCGAGCTGCAGAAGACCATCGTCTTCGTCACCCACGACATCGACGAGGCGATCAAGATGGGTGACCGCATCGCGATCCTGGGCGAGCGCAGCAGGATCCGTCAGTGCGACACCCCCGAGCGGATCCTGTCCTACCCGGTGGACGACTTCGTCGACGACTTCATCGGGACCGGCTCCACCATCAAGGGGTTGAACTTCCTCAAGGTCGACTCGCTCACCCTGACCGGCTACCCCACCCTCTCCCCCGGGGAATCGACGGAGACGGGCCGGTCGAGACTGCGAGAGGCCGGCCGCGAGTGGTTGGTCGTGCTGGACGACGCCGGCGCGCCGCTGAGTTGGGCGAACGCCGAGCACCTGTCCGGCGAGACGGCCGGCGAGGGCGAGGAGCCCGGTGACCACCTGCGCACCGACGACACCCTCTTCCGCGCCTTGGAGCTGATGGTCCAGAGCTCCGGCGGCATGTCGTGCGTCGTGGACACCCAAGGACGGTTCCAGGGCGTCGTCCAGATGACCGACCTGTCCAAGGCCATCCGCCGGGCCCAGTACGAGGCGCGGCTGCACTACGAAGAGCTGGAGTCGCGCGCATGAGTGACGCGGGCTACGGAACGGCCATGCAGCACGGCGATCCGTCCCGGGGTGACGACGGCCGCACCGCCCCCGAGGAGCCCGCCAACAACGGGGACGGCGTCAGCTCGACGACCAGGCGGGCGCGTGCGTTCAGCGCCGCCGGCCTGTGGCTGGCGCCTGCGTTGATCGTGGTGCTGGCGTTTGCGCTCTACCTCTACTACCGCAGCCTCGGCTTCACCGCGGACTCCACCTCGACGGCCCAGCGGTCGCTGGACTGGAGTTCCAACCTGTGGCCCCAGCTGGTCGAGCACCTGCAGATCGCCTTCGGGTCCACGGTGATCGTCGTGGCTGTCGCGATCCCGCTGGGGATCCTGCTCACCAGGCCGGCTCTGCGTCGGGTCGCCCCGGCCGTGCTGACCGTCGCGAACTCGGGCCAGGCACTGCCGGCGTACGGGCTCCTGGTGCTGTTCCTGCTCCTGATGGGTCAGGGCAAGATCACCGTCATCTGGGCGCTGGCGCTGTACGCCCTGCTGCCGGTGCTGCGCAACACCATGGTCGGTCTCGACGGCGTCGACACCAGCGTGATCGAGGCCGGTCGTGGGATGGGCATGACCCGGCTGCGGGTGCTGGTCCAGATCGAGCTGCCATTGGCGGTCCCGGTGATCATCGCCGGCGTGCGGACCGCCGTGATCCTCAACATCGGGATGGCGACCCTGGCCTTCCTGATCGGCGGCGGTGGGCTGGGCATCACCATCAACGTCGGGCTGAAGCTCAACCAGGATCCCGTGCTGATCGTGGGCGCGTCGTTGGTGGCGCTGGTCGCGCTGACCTTCGACTGGTTCGGAGCTCTGGCCGAGCGCTTCCTCCGCCCGCGAGGCATCTGAGGCACCCTCCCGCACAGACAGCGCCGCCGCCGGGTCCTCGACCCGGTGGCGGCGCTGTCGTCATGCTCAGTGCGCGAAGAGAGGGTCAGAGGATCCCGATCTCCTCGAGGTACTTCTGCGCCACCTGCTCCGCGGGCATTCCCTCGACGTCGACCTGAGCGTTCAGCTCGGCCATCTTGTCCTCCTTGAGGGGCTCGAGGATCTTCTTGGCGATCTCGTCGTAGACGTCGGCGTTCTTCTCGTACACGGCGTTCTGGAACGTGTAGGACACGTTGTACAGGATCATCACGCCCGGGTCCGAGACCAGCTCCAGGTTGAGGGCCGTGATCCGCCCGTCCGTGGTGAATACCTCACCGAAGTCGCAGGCACCCTTGCTCGTCTCGGTGTAGATCAGGCCGGTGTCGAGGATCTTGATCTGGCTCCGGGGCACCTGGTAGCCGGTCGCATCCTCGAAGAGCACCAGGCCGTCCGGACGGTCGGGGAACTCCGTCTCCAGGCACAGCGTCGTGTCGGGGTTGGCCTTGAGATAGTCCGCCATCCCCTGGAAGTCGAAGCCGCCCTCAGCCTTGGCCAGGTCGCCGTTGGCGGCAAAGCCGTAGGTGTCGTTGAACGGCGACACCCCGACCCATTTGATGTCGTTGTCCTTGAGGTCCTGCTCCGAGGTGACCTTGAACAGCTCGGCCGGGTCCTGGCTCGGGTCCTCGTTGCCGAGGTGCACCG
This sequence comes from Propionibacteriales bacterium, assembly GCA_038199935.1. Lineage (GTDB taxonomy): Bacteria > Actinomycetota > Actinomycetes > Propionibacteriales > Nocardioidaceae > Nocardioides_B. The sequence continues at coordinate 5,304 of JBBPYL010000095.1, forward strand.
TCCATCCGGTGCCGTTGTACTCGGGGTAGACATCGAGGTCACCGCTCATCAGTGCGTCACGGTTGACCGAGGTTCCACCCAGGTTGGTCTGGTTGTCGACGCTGGCGCCCTCGCTCTTGAGCGCTTGGGCGAGCATCTCCCCGAGAAGAATGTTCTCGGTGAAGTCCTTGGACCCCACGGTCAGGGAGACACCGTCCAGCGGAGCGTCACTGCCCCCTCCGCCTCCTCCGCCTCCTCCGCCGGCGCCGGCGCTGTCTCCGCATGCGGCCATCGACAGACTCAGGGCGAGGCCAAACGTTGCGGCGACTAGTGGTTTGGTATGAAATCGCATGAAATATCCTTCGATTGATCGGAAGTGCATCCACCCGGCGGCGTGCCCCTGGTCGAGCCCGTGGAGCACCTCCGGCGACCGGTGGACGAGACTCCCGCGTGACCGCGGGCTTGCCCACCTTAGGGGGCTCCCTGCGTACCGCTTGGTCCGAGCGGCAACGATTAGGTCTCGATAGGCTACTTTCGAGGCCATGATCGGCACCTGCGGCGAGACCTCCCATCTCGACGATCGCACCTCCGCCCCGGCGGCGCCCGGGCCCGGGCCTGGGGCGTCGTCGTCTCCGTCCGGATCGACACCATGGTGGTTATCGTGACCGCACCCACCGGCGCGCAGTACGTCATCGAGGCGCAGGGCTACCGCGCCGTCGTGGTCGAGGCCGGAGCGGCACTGCGCGAGCTGAGCCACCACGGGGTCTCCATGCTGGCCGGCTTTCCCGAGGACCAGCAGGCCAGCTCGGGGCGCGGGCAGGTGATGATGCCCTGGCCGAACCGGATCGAGGACGGCCGCTACACCTTCGCCGACCAGGACTACGAGCTGCCGCTGACTGAGCGCAAGTTCGGACACGCCAGCCACGGCCTGGTGCGGTGGCTGTCCTGGCCGGTGCACGAGCACACCCCTGAGGCCATCGAGCTCGGCTATCGGCTGATGTCCCAGCCCGGATACCCGTGGACCCTCGACCTGAGCGTTAGATACACGCTCTCCGATCGCGGGCTGAGCGTGCAGGTCTCGGCCCGCAACCTGGCCGAGCAGGCGGCGCCGTACGCCGTCGGCGCGCATCCCTACTTGCTGCTCGCGGACACCGCCGTCGACCAGTGGACGCTGACCCTGCCCGCGTCCACCGCCTTGGAGACCGACGACCGGATGATCCCGACCCGTCGGGTGGACGTGGCGGAGGCCGGCCTCGACTTCCGGGGCGGCCGGGTCATCGGGGACACCGCGTTGGACACCGCCTTCACCGACCTGAGCGCCGGGGAGGGTGGCACGACCGAGGTGCAGGTGGGCGCCAGGGGACGCACGATCGTGGTCTGGATGGACTCCGCGCACCGCTGGGTGCAGGTCTTCGCCGGTCGCAAGGTCGGGGCGGACCTGCGCACCGCCCTGGCCGTCGAGCCGATGACCGCGCCGCCCAACGCCTTCGCCACCGGTGAGGATCTCGTCGTCCTGGCGCCGGCGGGTGAGGACGGCGACCGCTGTCAGGTCACCTGGGGGATCCGCGAGGACACCTCCCCCGCCTGACCACGATCGCCCTCGTACGCAGTTGTGCCGGTCACCGGGCTGGCCGGGAGGGCCGACGGGGAGTCGGGCGGGCGGGCCTAGACGAGGGTCAGGCGTCGCGGGTGGGGGCGGAGCGTTCCTCGACGAGCCGGCGGAGCGCTCGGGCCTGCCGCATCGCCCGCTCGCCGTCCGAGCCCTGGATACCCACCGCGCTGACCGTCGTGCCGTCGCTGAGGTCGAGCGTCGCCCACGGGCTCCCCCGGCGCAGCGAGACGGCCAGCACCTCGTTCCAGTGGTAGGACCGCTGCTTGTACCCGTTGACCACGCGCAACCCGTCCTCCCGCGCCTCGACCCGGCTGCGCGCCATCCCCCAGCCGACGGAGAGGAAGCCGAGGCCGAGCACGATCAGCGTCCCGCGCTGGAAGAGGGTGAACTTGGCCCGCGTGACGTCGGGGAAGGTGAACCAGATCACCGCGCTCACCCCGACCAGCACCGCTCCGAGGACGTAGACCGCGATCCGCACCCCGAGAGGGCGGAAGGTGTGGGGCAGCGTCGGCGTGCTCACGAGATCAGAGTCGGCACGCGTGGATGTCGGTGGACAGGATGCCTCGGGCGCCGAGCTCCCACAGCTCGTCCATCACCCGCTGGGCGTCGTCGCGCGGAACCATGGAGCGGACCGCCACCCAGCCGTCACGATGCAACGGGGACACGGTGGGGCTCTCGATGCCCGGCGTCAGGGCGACCGCCTTCTCGACGAAGTCGGTGCTGATGTCGTAGTCCATCATCACGTACGAGCGCGCGACGAGCACGCCCTCCAGGCGACGACGGAAGATGTCGAAGCCGATCGGGGTGTCCATCCCCGCGCGGGTGATCAGCACCGCCTCGGACTCCAGGATGGGGTCGCCAAACACCTCCAGGCCGGCCTGACGCAGGGTGCTGCCGGTCTCGACCACGTCCGCGATGACGTCGGCCACCCCGAGCTGCACACTGGTCTCGACCGCGCCGTCGAGACGGATCACCGTCGCCTCCACGCCACGCTCGGCCAGGTAGTCGCGCACCACACCGTCGTACGACGTGGCGATCCGCAGGCCGGCCAGGTCCTCCGGGCCGGCCGCGACACCCGGTCGGGCGGCGAAGCGGAAGCGGGAGCGGCCGAAGCCCAACGGCAGCAGCTCCTGGGCGTGCGCGCCTGAGTCGAGCAGCAGGTCCCGGCCGGTGACGCCCACGTCGAGGGTGCCCTCTCCCACGTACAGCGCGATGTCGCGGGGACGGAGGTAGAAGAACTCGACGCCGTTGGCCGGGTCGGTCAGCGTCAGCTGCTTGCTGTCCGAGCGTTGGGCGTAGCCGGCCTCACGCAGGATCTCGGAGGCCGCCTGGGACAGCGCCCCCTTGTTCGGGACGGCGACCCGCAGCATCGTGGTCGGGTCGGACGGGCTGGTCATGAGAGGAACCTTCTCAGCAGGGGACGACGTCGGGCGGGAGCGGGACCGCTCACAGGTGGGCGTAGACGTCGTCGAGGTCGAGTCCGGTCGCGATCATCAGCACCTGGGCGTGGTAGAGCAGCTGGCTGATCTCCTCGGCCGCCCGGGCGGGACCCTCGTGCTCGGCGGCCATCCACGACTCGGCCGCCTCCTCGACGAGCTTCTTCCCGATCCCGTGCACCCCGGCGTCGAGCTCGCGGACCGTGCCGCTACCCTCGGGCCGCTCACGCGCCTTCTCGCTGAGCTCGTCCCAGAGCTCCTCGAACGTCTTCATGGTCCACACTCTTCCTCGGTGCCGGTCAGGGAGGATCGGCCTCAGCGTACGGCGTCGGACCCGCCGCGCAGACCTCGCAGGGTCAGCGCGGTGTGCACCGCCGCCGAGGTCGCCTCGTAGCCCTTGTCCTCCACCGAGCCCTCCAGTCCGGCGCGGTCGAGGGCCTGCTGCTCGGTGTCGCAGGTGAGCAGGCCGAAGCCGACGGGGACGCCGCTGTCCACGCTGACCCGGGTCAGTCCGTCGGTCGCTGCGGCGCACACGTAGTCGAAGTGCGGGGTGCCGCCGCGGATCACCACCCCGAGGGCGACCACCGCGTCGTAGCCCTGCCGGGCCAGCTCGCCGGCGACCACGGGCAGCTCGAAGGAGCCGGGCACCCGCACCACCGGGGCGCCGGGGATGCCGTAGGCCCCCAGGGCTCGCACCGCGCCGGCCACCAGGCCGTCCATCACCTGGGAGTGCCAGCTGGCCGCGACCACCGCGACCCGCAGGTCCGAGGCGTCCACGACCTGGTCGGTCGGGCTTCCCTCTCCACTCATCCGCGTGGTCCTTCCGTGTCCCCGGGTCGGTCTTGGAGGTCCGGCAGCTGATGCCCCATCCGGTCTCGCTTGGTCAGCAGGTAGCCGATGTTGTGGTCGTTGGGGTGCGGTGTCAGCGGGACGCGCTCGACCACCGGCACCCCGTACTCCTCCAGGCTGGTGACCTTGGCGGGGTTGTTGGTCAGCAGACGCACCGACCTGACCTGGAGGTCCCGGAGGATCTGGGTCGCCGTCCCGTAGTGCCGGGCGTCGGCGGGGAGGCCGAGATCGAGGTTGGCGTCCACGGTGTCCCGCCCGCCGTCCTGCAGCTCGTAGGCCTGGAGCTTGGCCACCAGCCCGATGCCTCGACCCTCGTGACCTCTCAGGTAGACCACGACGCCGCGGCCCTCGGCCACGATCCGGTCCATCGCCTCGTCGAGCTGGGGTCCGCAGTCACACCGGCGCGAGCCGAAGGTGTCCCCGGTCAGGCACTCCGAGTGCACCCGGGTCAGCACCGACTCGGCCCCGTCGTGGGTCGCCCCGTCGGGAGCTGCTCTGTTGTGGGCTCCTCCGTCGGTCCCGGCGAGGTCCCCGTGCACCAGGGCCACGTGCTCGGTGCCGTCGATCGTGCTGCGGTAGCCGTAGGCGGTGAAATCGCCGTGCCGGGTCGGCAACCGGGTCCGGGCGACCCGGACCGCGTTGCGCTCGTGCCGGCGACGGTGGTGGATGAGGTCCTCGATGGAGATCATCGTCAGGTCGTGCTCGTCGCAGAAGTCGCGCAGCTGCTGGCCGCGCTTCATCGTCCCGTCGTCGTTGACGACCTCGGAGATGACACCGGCCGGGGTGAGGCCGGCCAGCCGGGCCAAGTCCACGGCGGCCTCGGTGTGGCCGGGGCGGACGAGCACCCCACCGGGGGTATAGCGCAGCGGGACCACGTGCCCGGGCTGAGTGACCTCGAAGGGCTCCGTGGCCGAGTCGACGAGCACCCGGACGGTGTGGGCCCGGTCCGCGGCGGAGATCCCGGTGCTCACGCCGTCCCGGGCGTCGATCGAGACCGTGTACGCGGTACGGAAGCGGTCGCGGTTGTGCGGGGTCATCAGCGGGATGGCCAGCCGGTCCAGGGTGTCGCCCTCCACCGGCGCGCAGATCACGCCCGAGGTGTACCGGATGGTGAAGGCCATCAGCTCGGGGGTCGCCCGGCTGGCGGCGAAGACCAGGTCGCCCTCGTTCTCGCGCTCGACGTCGTCGACGACCACGACCGCCTTCCCGGCGGCGATGTCCTCGAGCGCGCGGGCCACGGTGTCGAGGCGGACGCGGGGCGCGCTCATCGCAGGTCCGTCCCGGCCAGCTCGGCCTCGTGGGCGGGCAGCGGGGCGCGACGGGACCGGGACCAGGCCACGAAGCCGACGACGCAGAACCCGCCGTAGACCAGGTAGAGCACCGCCGAGGGGTAGTAGCCGACCCGGAACAGCAGCGGCACGCCCACCACGTCCACGGCGACCCAGATCAACCAGAACTCGATCCACCCGCGGGCCATCCCGTAGGTGGCCAGGATCGAGCCGGTGAGGATCCAGGCGTCGGGGACCGGCCCCCAGGAGCCGAGGGCGCGCAGCACCACGGTGAAGACCACCGTCCCGACGACAGCCAGGACGCCCAGCTGAAGCCAGCCGGCCGGACCGGCCCAGGTGGGCACGATCGCGCCGCCGTCCGCGGCACCACCCGCCTGTCGGCTGCGGCGCCAGCGCGACCAGCCGTAGAGCGAGAGCGCCAGGAAGAACACCTGGCGTCCGGCCTGGCCCCACAGGTCGTGCACCTGGGGCTTGTCCCAGATCCCACCCACGAAGACGGTGAAGAGCAGCAGGTTCCCCACGATGCCCACGGGCCAGGCCCATAGCTGTCGTCGCATGCCGCCCACCGCGCTGGCCAGGCCGAAGCCGTTGCCGACGACCTCACGGACCAGGAGCGCCGCGGCAGGCACGCTGAGCTGACCCAGCGACCAGGCGGGGAGGTCCACGGTGCCCTCGAGCAGCCAGTCCAGGACGCTCACGCCGCCCCCTGCCCCGAATCCGCACCCGCGGGCCGGTGCGGGGCGACCAGACGCTCGACGTACTTGGCGACGACGTCGACCTCGAGGTTCACCGCCTCGCCGGGACCGCGGCGACCCAGCGTGGTCCGGGCCAGCGTCTCGGGGATGAGGCTGACCGTGAAGGACTCGGCACGGACCTCGACCACGGTCAGTGACACACCGTCGACCGTGATCGAGCCCTTCTCCACCATGTAGCGCGCCAGCTGCTCGGGCAGGCTGACCTCGACCAGCTCCCAGTGCTCGCTGGGCGTGCGGGTCAGCACCCGCGCCGCGGCGTCGACGTGGCCCTGGACGATGTGGCCGCCCAGCCGGGTCGTCGCGGTGACCGCACGCTCGAGGTTGACCCGGGCCCCCGGTTGCAGGGCTCCCAGCGACGTCTTGTCCAGGGTCTCGCGCATCACGTCGGCGGTGAAGGTCTCGCTCTCCCGCTCGGCGACGGTCAGGCAGCAGCCGTTAACCGAGACGGAGTCGCCCAGCCGGACGTCCGCCATCACGTGCGGCCCGCGCACGGTCAGTCTGACCGCGTCGGTCTGCTGCTCGATCCCCTCCACGACGCCGAGCTCCTCGACGATTCCGGTGAACATCGGCGCTCAGCCCGTCTTCCGGGGGTACAGGGTCAGTCGGAGGTTGGTCTCCGGGCCGTCGCCGAGCACGGTGACGTCATGGACGTCGAGGTGCAGCGCGTCACCGATGGTGGCGATGCCCAGGTCGTCGACCACCGGGCGGCCGGCCCCCAGCAGCATCGGCGCGACATAGGCCACCACCTCGTCGACCAGGCCCGCGCCGAGGAAGGCCGAGGCCAGAGTGGCGCCGCCCTCAAGGAAGACGTGATGTCGCTCGCGGGCCAGCAGCAACCTCAGCGCCTCGTGCGGGTCCCGGGTGGGCAGGACGACGGTCTCGGCGGTGTCGTCGAAGATGCGGACGCCGGCCGGGAGGGTCCGCATCCCCATCACCGCACGCAGGAGCTGCTGCTCGCGGGGCAGCGGCTGGTCCGCCTCGTCGCGCACCGTCAGCTGCGGGTCGTCGACCAGGACGGTGGAGGTACCGACCAGGATCGTGTCGCACGACGCCCGCAGGCGGTGCGTGTCGCGTCGGGCCACGACCGAGGAGACCCACCGCGAGGTGCCGTCGGCGGCGGCGCTGCGACCATCGAGCGTGGTGGCGAACTTCCAGGTGACCAGGGGGCGGCCGCGCTCCATGGTGAAGGTCCAGGCGCGGTTGACCTCGCGGGCCTCGCTGCCCAGCAGCCCCTCGACGACGTCGATCCCGGCCACCGCGAGCGCCGCGGCGCCTCCGTCCGCGACCGGGTTCGGGTCGGCCTGGGCGTAGACGACCCGTGCGACGCCGGCGGCCAGCAGGGCCTCGCTGCAGGGTCCCGTGCGTCCGGTGTGGTGGCACGGCTCCAGGGTGACCACGGCGGTGGCCCCGCGGGCCCGCTCCCCGGCGACGCTGAGCGCGTCGACCTCGGCGTGCGCAGAGCCTGCACCCCGGTGATGCCCAACCGCGACGACGCCCCCGGCGGCGTCCAGCAGGACGCAGCCGACCCGCGGGTTGGGCCCCTCGGGCACGCCAGGACTCCGCGCGAGGTCCAGCGCACGCCACATCGCGGCCCTCTCGGCCCGGCTGAACGCCATCTGGTCGCCCTCTCGTCCCTGCCGCACGGTCCGGGGCGGGGGGGCGTCGGGTCGCGCCCTCGCCGTCCGCGCGGGCCGTGTGATCCAGGCGGCAGCGAGGTCACGACTGCGTGCGCTTCCCATCCGGACTCTCACCGTCGGTCCAGGATTTCCACCTGGTCAACCGGTTGCTGGCTGCAACCGGGTCGCGGACTGTCACCGCCGGCTCGGAATTGCACCGACCCCAGAGCACGCGAGCTGATCACTCGTCGGAGCCAGAATGTCACACGCCTCGCGCGCAGCGTGTGTGAGGCTGACCACGCAACGTCGGGCAGCTCGGGCCGTGCCGCTCAGGCCGTCCCGCTCAGATCGTCCGGCTCAGGCCGAGGGACGGGACGGGGCGGCCTCGGCCGCGGCGCGCAACCGGCCGACCATGACGTCGGGGTCCTCGGCGCCGAACACGGCCGAGCCGGCCACGAAGGTGTCGGCCCCGGCCTCGGCGCAGCGCTCGATGGTCTCGAGGTCCACCCCGCCGTCCACCTGGAGCCGCAGGTCGGCTCCGCTGCGGTCGAGTAGAGCGCGCACCCTCCTGATCTTCGGCAGGCACAGGTCCAGGAAAGACTGGCCCCCGAAGCCGGGCTCGACGGTCATCACCAGGACCATGTCCAGGTCGGGCAGCAGGTCCTCGTAGGGCTCGATCGGGGTCGCCGGGCGCAGCGCCATCCCGGCCCGCGCGCCCAGCGCGCGGATCTCCCGGGCCAGCCGGACCGGTGCCGCGCAGGCCTCGACGTGGAAGGTCACCGACCCCGCACCGGCCTCGACGTAGCCCGGTCCCCACCGGTCGGGGTCCTCGATCATCAGGTGGCAGTCCATCGGCGTCTGCGCCGCGCGGCCCAAGGCCTCGACCACCGGCAGGCCGAGGGTGAGGTTGGGGACGAAGTGGTTGTCCATCACGTCGACGTGCAGCCAGTCCGCTCCCGGGATCCGCGCCGCCTCGTCGGCGAGGTGCGCGAAGTCGGCGGCGAGCAGGCTCGGCGTGATCTGGATGCCCATGGCGCCCGATCCTAGTGACCGCTCTGCTCGCTCAGTGCGGCACCCGGCGCAGCAGGGCGAAGAACATCGCGTCCGTGCCGTGCCGGTGCGGCCAGAGCTGGACCGTACCGGGCAGAACCCGCTCGGCAGGCCGCAGGTCGTCCACGGTCGAGAACAACGGCGTGGCATCCTCCAGCCGGACGTCGGGACGGTCCGCGAGGACCGCGGAGACGACCCCGGAGGTCTCGGCCAGCACCGGGGAGCAGGTCGCGTAGGCCACCACCCCGCCGACCCGGACGGCGTTGAGAGCCGAGCCCAGCAGCGCGCGCTGCAGCGGCACCAGGGCGTCGAGGTCCGCAGGCGTCCGCCGCCACCGGGCCTCGGGACGGCGGCGCAGTGCGCCCAGGCCGGAGCACGGGGCGTCGACCAGTACCCGGTCCCAGGACCGGTCCGGCCAGGCCGGGACCCGGCCGTCCGCGGCGACCACGCCGAGGAGCCCGGCCCGGGCCGCACGGGTCCC
>JBBPYL010000096.1:0-7050 GCA_038199935.1 Propionibacteriales bacterium
AGGTCGAGACTGCCTGCGGCGATGGCCGGAGCGGTCAGCGCGAACATCAGGGGTAACTCGTAGGCCAGGGCGAGCGCGAGGAACCGGTACGCCCCCCCCAGCCCGGGCACCGCGTTGGGCCCCCACCCCACCAGCCAGAACACCGCCCAGGCGACAACGACGAGTGCGTTGACCCACACCACCCCCAGCCGGTGGTCGACCAGGGCGTGGGCGCCGAGCGGCACGAAAGCGACCATCAGCACGGCCAGTGGCAGTACGGCACACGACGCCGAGCGCCACAGCAGCCGGTCGGCCGAGACGGTCCGGCGCGGTCGTTGCCGCAGCAGCCTGGCCGTCTCCTGCCACGGCACGACCAGCCCCGTCCGCAGCGGTCGCCCTCGGTCGCGGGCGCCGAGGCCCGCGGTCGTCGCGGCCGCGACCACGCTGAGCAGTCCGAGGCCGACCAGGACGGGGAGCGCGGCGAGCCAGGGCAGTGAGTCAGCCACGGGTCCGCTCCTCGTGGCCCACCACGGAGAGGTCGGGCAGCAGTGCGGCCATCCAGAGTCGGACCGCCGCCAGCTCGAGGCCTGCGACCAGGTCGGGCAACGCGTTCACCCCGGGCCGAACCCGCTCATCCTCGACACCGCCGAGCGCCTGCTCTGCGCGGTCCACAAGGTCGAGCAGCTGCTCGTGCAACCCTCGCGAACCCCCCTGGCGGCCGCGCACAACGAGGTCGGCGAGCAGCCGGCGCAGGACACGCCGCCGACCGAGGCGCTCCCCCAGTCGCCGGACCAGAGCCGGTTCCAGGAGACCTTCTGGGCGATCCTCTGGGCGATCCTCTGGGCCGACGTCGAGGCACCGGTCGCGCAGTAGGCGGGCCTCGGCCGCGTCGGTGGGCGCCCCGGCCAGGGTCAGCACGGAGGCGACGGCATCGAGCAGCCGCGCCGCCCGGGTCGCGAGGTCGTCGGCGACGGGAACGCGGAGGCCGGGCAGCGTCTCGACCTCGGCGCCCGACACCACGTCGCCGTGCAGCGTCAGTCGCAGGACGACGCCAGCCGGCCAATGCGCGAGAACCGGCCCCAGGGGCAGGTGCAGCGCGTCCATCTCCAGGCCGTCCCGGTCCTGGTCGCCCTCGGCCAGCGCGATGCCGTCGGGGCGCATGGGGTCGTCGTCACCGTGCTCGTCGCCCGGCTCGCCCGTGTCGGCCGAGGGGGTGAACCGGTCGTGGCCGGCGGCCGCAACCCGTTGCGCCGGGTCGTCGAGCAGCGCCGTCCGGGCTTGGTCCAGCACAGCGACGAGGTCGGTGCCCGCCCGCACCTCCAGCCGGGCCCGGGGTTCGCTCAGCTGGTCCCAGACCCGGTCCACCAGCGCGGCCAGGGCCGGTCCGGGCTCGCCCACCACAGCCAGGACGTCCGCGTCGGCCGCGCTCTCGGCGGTGCACCACCCCGTCCTCGCCAGCGCACGCTCGAGCGCGACCCGCTCCCGGAAGGCGCCGGGGGCCTCGACGACCAGGACGTGCGCCCGGGCCACGGCCGCGCGGGCTAGAACCCTCCTCAGGCCCATCGGAACGCGCCCTCCCGCCGGGCCCAGGCCACGGCGAGCAGCAGCGCGAGCAGGAAGCCGAACATCTCGATCACGGCGCCGGTGCCCAGGCGACCGACCACGAGGGCCCAGGGATACATGAAGAGCATCTCCACGTCGAAGGCCAGGAAGACCACGCTCGCGGTGTACCACCGCGGATGGAAGCGCGAGAGCGCGTGCTCGGTGGGGGCGTGCCCCGAAAGCCACGGTTCGACGATGAAGGGGCGAGGGGCAACGGCGGTCCAGCGAGCCGCCGCCCGCAGGGCCACCACCGCGAGCACGGCGAGCGCGAGCACCGAGAGCAGCTCCATGACGTCCTCCGATCTCCCGAGGTGGGCGGGATCGACGTCGACCTCACGCTCACTACCCGATACTCCAGTCTCCATGCTGAGGCCCGAGCCGGTCCCGGCTGCGCCCGGTCCTCGGGACGCCCGCCGGGCTAGGCTCGCCGCCCGGTCCCGACGAGGACCCTGTTCCCTGGAGGTGTCGTGAGCGTATTCGTCGTTCTCGGCGTGGTCGGACTGGTGGTCATCCTCGCGTCGCTGGTGGTCGGGGATCTGGTCGACGGGGTGCTGGACGGGCTGCTCGACGCCCTGTCCGGCGACGTGTTCTCCACCGCCGTGATCGGCTCCTTCGTCTCCGCCTTCGGCTTCGGCGGGGCGATCGCGGAGGGCACGGGCGGCCCCATACGCCGTCAGCGTCCCGGTCGGCCTGGTCGCCGGTCTGCTCTTCGGCTGGATCGCGGTCCGGTTCACCCGGCTGGTCCGTGACGGCGGGAGCGACGCGACCCCAGAGTCCTCGGACCTCCTGGGGCGTGAGGGCACCGTGCTCACCGGCATCCCCGACGACGGCTTCGGGACGGTCCGGGTCCTGCTCGGGGGTCACGTGGTCCGGGTCAACGCCCGCGCGGAGCACACCGTCGCCGCCGGGACGGACGTGCACGTCACCGGCATCCTCTCCCCCACCGCCGTCACCGTCGCCCCGGTCTGGGGCGACCTGCCCGAGCTTCCCCCCGCCACAGAGAGTTGAGCCCATGCCTTCGAACACGGTGGTCTCGATCCTGGGACTCGTCCTCCTGCTCGTCCTGCTGTTCCTCCTGGTCACCAGCCGCTACAAGGTCGCCGGCCCGAACCAGGCCTACATCGTCACGGGTCGCAAGGGAAAGGCTGTGCTGAACCCCGAGACCGGCGCGCTCACCACCGACCTGTCGGGCCAGAAGGTGATCTTCGGCGGCGGGACCTTCGTGATCCCGTTCGTGCAGAAGCTGGCCACGATGGACCTGTCCTCGCGCCATATCTCCGTCCAGATCCGCGGCGCCGTCTCGGGCCAGGGCATCAAGCTCAACGTCGAGGGCGTGGCCATCGTCAAGGTCGGCGGCAACGCCGACCAGATCCGTCTCGCCGCACAGCGCTTCCTCCCCCAGCAGCAGGACGTCGAGCCCTTCACCCAGGAGGTCCTCGCCGGCGCGCTGCGCTCGATCGTGGGCGGCCTGACCGTCGAACAGATCATCCGTGACCGCGCCGCCTTCGCTCAGCGGGTGGCCGATGAGTCGGAGAACTCGCTGACCGGGCAGGGGCTGATCCTGGACACCTCCCAGATCCAGGACGTCACCGACGCCGGCTCGTCCCTCGCGGACCTCGGCCGGCCCGAGGCTGCCCGCATCGGACAGGCGGCCTCGATCGCGGAGGCTAACGCGCGGCAGGCCGCCGAGCAGGTCCGGATCGCCGCCGAGGAGCAGATCGCCGTCTCCCAGCGCGCGCTGGCCCTCAAGCAGGCCGAGATCAAGGCGGAGACCGACGCCGCGACGGCGAACGCCGACGCCTCGGGTCCGTTGGCTCAGGCCGACCGTGACCAGGCCATCCTGCTCGAGCAGGAGAAGGTGGCCGTCCGGCAGGCCGCACTGCCCGAGCGCCAGCTCGAGACCGAGGTGCGCAAGCCGGCCGACGCCGAGCGGTACCGCGTCGAGCAGGACGCTGAGGGCAAGCGCTCGTCGGAGATCTTCGCCGCCGAGGCCCGCAAGGCGTCCACGATCGCGGCCGCGGAGGCCCAGGAGGCCCGACTCTCCGGTGAGGCGGAGAAGGCCCGCCGCGCGGCGCTCGCCGAGGCGGAGGCCATCGAGGGCGCTCGCCGCGGTGAGGCGGAGACGGCCCGCCGCGTGGCCGAGGCGGACGCCACCCGGGCCGAGGGCGAGGCCCAAGCCTCCGCCACGCTGGCCGTGGGGCACGCGGAGGCCGAGGCGATGGACAAGCGGGCGAGCGCGTTCGCCCACTACAACGACGCGGCCGTCCTCCAGATGCTCATCGAGGTCCTACCCCAGATCGCCCGCGAGGTCGCCGCCCCAGACGCTCAGCATGCTGAAGACGTCGACCGGCCTCGACCTCGAGGAACTCATCGCGAAGTCGGTCGGCAAGGCGACCGGCAGCGCGAGCCGCGACGTGGTTCCGGCCGAGACGCAGGGCGCCTGACCCGCCCGGTCACTCGCCCCGTCATCGACTGACGGGCGAGACGACGCGCCTCCTCACCCGTTCAGGCGCGCCGGGGGAACTGCGAGAAATCCGGCGTCCGCTTGGCCTTGAACGCCTCCCGACCCTCCTGGGCCTCCTCGGAGCCGTAGAAGAGTAGGTTCGTGTCGTGGGCGAGCTGCTGGATGCCGGCGAAGCCGTCCTCGGCCGCATGGAAGCTGGCCTTCATCAGCCGCAGGGCGAACGGCGAGAGCGCGAGCATCTCGCGGCACCACTGCACGGTCTCGCGCTCGAGGTCGGCCAGCGGGACGACCGTGTTGACCAGGCCCATCTCCAGGGCCTGCGCCGCGTCGTACTGGCGGCACAGGAACCAGATCTCCTTGGCCTTCTTCATCCCGACCAGGCCGGCGAGCGTGCTCGCGCCGAAGCCGCCGTCAAAGGATCCGACCTTCGGACCGACCTGGCCGAAGCGTGCGTTGTCGGCGGCCACGGTCAGGTCGCAGACCAGGTGCAGCACGTGCCCCCCGCCGATGGCCCAGCCGGCGACCATGGCCACGATGGGCTTGGGGCAGCGCCGCATCTGGACGTGCAGGTCGGTCACGTGGAAGCGGCCGGTGGCGCCGTCGTCGGTCTTGTAGCCGCTGTCCCCGCGGACCCGTTGGTCCCCTCCGGAGCAGAAGGCCTGATCCCCGGCTCCGGTGAGGATGATGGCGCCGACCGACTCGTCTTCGCGCGCCGCGGTCAACGCCGTCGAGACCTCGATCAAGGTCTGCGGGCGGAAGGCGTTGTGCACCTCCGGGCGGTCGATGGTGATCTTGGCGATGCCGTCGGCGGTGGTGGCGTAGCGGATGTCGGTGTAGTCACCGGCCTCCGTCCACACGACGTCCTCGGACCCGGGACCATCCTCGCCGGAGTCGTCGTGCTGGGGGTGGTCCTGCTGGGGGCTCATAGCAACATTGTGCCTCTCCTGCCCGCCCCCCCCCCCACCGGCCCGCCGCCCGCAATCCCACCCACCCCCAGGCCGCCCGTCCGGGCCCCGCCCGACCCCGCAGTCAGGTTCTGTGCAGGTGCATCGGGCGAGACTGGGTCCCGTGAGTGCGATCAGCCTGGGCCAAGCCGTCGTCCTGGGCATCGTGGAGGGGCTGACCGAGTTCCTCCCGGTCTCCTCCACCGGTCACCTCAAGATCACCGAGTCCCTGCTGGGTATCCCGGTCGACGACGCCTCCGTCGTCGGCTTCACCGCGGTCATCCAGACCGGTGCGATCGCCGCCGTCCTGGTCTACTTCTTCCGCGACATCGCGCGGATCGCCGGCGCTTGGCTCGGCGGGCTGCGCCACAAGGAGCGTCGCGGCGAGCACGACTACCGGTTCGGGTGGTGGGTGATCTGGGCGACGCTCCCGATCGTCGTCGTCGGAGTCCTGGCCAAGCCGTTCCTGGACGGCGGGCTCGCCTCCCTGTGGGTGGTGGCGATCTCGCTGATCGTGGGCAGCGCGCTGATGTGGCTCGCGGACCGGCGAGGCGGGCAGCGCCGCGGTGAGCAGCAGGTGACGCTGGTGGACTCGATGGTGGTGGGGTCCAGCCAGATCGTCGCCCTGCTCTTCCCCGGGTTCTCCCGGTCGGGAGCGACGATCTCGGTCGGGCTGCTCCGCGGCCTGGACCGCGTGTCGGCCACCCGGCTGTCGTTCTTCCTCTCCGTCCCCGCCCTGACCGGAGCGGGCCTCTACGAGCTCAAGGACGCCCTCGGCGGCGACACCGGCGTCGGCCCCCTCCTGGTGGGCACTGCCGTCTCCTTCGTCGTGGCCTACGCCGCGATCGCCTGGCTTCTGCGCTTCGTGGCTCACCACACCTTCGACGCGTTCGTCGCCTACCGCGTGGTCGTGGGTGTGCTCCTGCTCGGCGCCCTGGGTACCGGTCTGATCGCCGCCTGAGCGCTCAGGCGTCGAAGTCGACGGTGACCTGCGCGGTGAGCGGGTAGGACTGGCAGGTCAGCACGAAGCCCTGCGCCAGCTCGGCCTCCTCCAAGGCGTAGTTGCGACGCAGGTCCACCTCCCCCGCGGTGACCTTCGCGCGGCAGGTGCCGCAGACCCCGCCCTTGCACGCGAAGGGCAGGTCACCACGAGCCTCGGCCACGGTGTCGAGCACGCTGCGCCGCCGCGTCACTGTCGTGGTCGTCCTCCGACCGTCCAGGGCCACCGTCACCTCGCTGGTGCTCCCAGATTCACCCCCGATCGCGGGATCCGGGTGCTGGTCCCTGTCGCGACGCGGCTCCGGCGGCGGCTCGTCGACGAAGAAGAGCTCGGCGTGCACCCGCGCCGGGTCGACCCCGAGCTCGGTCAGCACCTCGCGCGCGTCGGTCACCAGACCGTACGGGCCACAGAGCCAGACGTGGTCCAGCGCGGCGACCGGGACCAGGAGGGTCAGGAGACGGCGTAGCCGGTCGGCGTCGAGACGACCTGAGAGGAGCTCGACCGTGCGGGGCTCCCGGGAGAGCACGTGCACCAGGTTCAGCCGGGCGCCGTAGCGATTCTTCAGGTCGGCCAGCTCCTCACCGAACATCACCGACCCGCTGGTCCGGTTGCCGTAGAGCAGGGTGAGATTCGTCTCCGGCTGGGTCAGGACAGTCGCAGCCACCGAGAGCAGCGGGGTGATCCCCGACCCGGCGGCGATGGCCAAGTGGCGTCCGGCGTGGCTCGGATCCGCACGCAGCGTGCCGCTGGGGGTCTGCACCTCCACGACGTCGCCCGGGCGGACCTCGTGCACCAACCAGGAGGAGAACAGGCCGCCGGGGACCTCCCGGACGCCGATCCGCAGCGGTGCGCCGGCGGCGGCACAGATCGAGTAGGACCGGCGGTGCTCGCGTCCGTCGACCACGCGCCGCAGCGTCAACGACTGCCCGGCCCGGAAGGCGAAGGCCTCGCGCAGGGCGCCCGGTACGTCGAACCTCACCGCCACCGAGTCGTCGGTCAACGGCTCGACGGCAGCCAC
This sequence comes from Propionibacteriales bacterium, assembly GCA_038199935.1. Taxonomy (GTDB): domain Bacteria; phylum Actinomycetota; class Actinomycetes; order Propionibacteriales; family Nocardioidaceae; genus Nocardioides_B. The sequence continues at coordinate 7,008 of JBBPYL010000096.1, forward strand.
GACCAGGGGATGGAAGTGCGGTCGCGGCCGAGCCTGCTGCTGC
>JBBPYL010000097.1:0-10662 GCA_038199935.1 Propionibacteriales bacterium
CGGCTCAGCAAGCGCGTGGCCTACCACACCTCGCGTGGCGTCCCGCTGCGTGAGCTCGCCGTCCGCTGCGACCGCACCCTGGGCCGGGTGCGCGCCGACGGCATCGAGCTCTACCACCGCCAGCAGAGGGGGTGGTACGACGACTTCTGGGCCAACACCGACGTCACCGTCGAAGGACAGCCGGCGGTGCAGCAGGCGGTGCGCTTCAACCTCTTCCAGCTCGCGCAGGCCAGCGCCCGCTCGGACCAGCAGGGGGTCCCGGCCAAGGGCGTGAGCGGGACAGGCTACGAGGGGCACTACTTCTGGGACACCGAGATCTACGTGACCCCCTTCCTGCGCTACACCCAGCCGCACCTGGCGCGGAACATGTTGCACTTCCGCAGCCGAATGCTGGGCCACGCCCGCAACCGGGCCCGGGAGATGGCCCAGCACGGTGCCCTCTTCCCGTGGCGGACGGTCAACGGCGAGGAGGCCTCGGCGTACTACGCGGCCGGGACGGCGCAGTTCCACATCGACGCGGACGTCGCCTACGCCCTGAGCAAGTACGTCGACGCCACCGGGGACACCGGCTTCCTGGTTCGGGACGGCATCGACATCCTCGTGGAGACCGCACGGATGTGGGCCGACCTCGGCTTCTGGCGGCACAACGGCGAGCCCTCGTTCCACATCCACGGCGTCACCGGTCCCGACGAGTACACGACCGTGGTGAACAACAACCTCTTCACCAACGTGATGGCCCGCTTCAACCTCGAGCGGGCGGCGCGGGCGGTCGAGGAGGTCGCGGTCGACGACGTCGACGCCTTCGAGCGGATGGTGCACCGGCTGCGTCTGAACCCCGACGAGGTCGCGGAGTGGCGGCGCTGCGCGGAGGGGATGACCATCCCCTTCGACGAGACCCTGGGCATCCACCCCCAGGACGAGCACTTCCTGGACCGCGAGGTCTGGGACCTGGCCCGGACGCCGGGTGAGCTCTTCCCGCTGCTCCTGCACTACCACCCGCTGGTCATCTACCGCTTCCAGGTCCTCAAGCAGGCCGACGTCGTGCTGGCTCTCTTCCTACAGGGCGACCGGTTCACCCTGGCGGAGAAGCTGGCGAACTTCGAGTACTACGACCCGATCACCACCGGGGACTCCACGCTCTCTGCCGTGGTGCAGGCCGTCGTCGCCGCCGAGGTCGGCTACCACGAGGTCGCCCTGGGCTACTTCCTGCGCTCGTTGTACGTCGACCTGCTCGACCTGCACGGCAACACCGTCGACGGGCTGCACATCGCCTCCTCCGGGGGAGTGTGGAGCGCGCTGGTCTACGGCTTCGCGGGGATGCGCGACCACGGCGGGACGCTCAGCTTCGACCCGCGACTGCCCGCCGAATGGCCCTCGCTGTCGTTCCCGCTGCGCTGGCGCGGGTCACGGGTCCGGGTCTGCCTCCAGCAGGACGAGATGCGCTTCACCCTCGAGCAGGCCGGGTCCGAGCAGATGCGGGTGACGGTGCGGGGCACCGAGCACGTCGTCGGGTCCGACGAGCCACTGGTGATCACCCTCGACGGGCACGGACGACGCCAGAACGGCGGCATCGGCGACGCCCCCGTGGTCGGAGGCCGACGCGGCGACGGCACCCGAATCACCGCCCGGGTGCCGGCCCCGAGTGCGTCGCCGGACCCCCGGGGCCTGCCGCCCTACCCCCGGTAGCGGCGGTCGACCGGCTCAGCCGCACACGGCCCCGTGGGCGGCGGACTGGACGACCTTGGCGTACTTGCCCAGCACGCCACGGGTGTACTTCGCCGGGCGCGGGCTCCAGCCCTCCTGGCGCCGCGCGAGCTCGGCTGCGTCCACGTCGAGCTCGAGCCGCCGGTTCGCGACGTCGAGCCGGATGGTGTCCCCGTCGGCCACGAAGGCGATGGGGCCCGCGTCGACCGCCTCGGGGGCGACGTGGCCCACGCACAGCCCCGTCGTGCCGCCGGAGAAGCGCCCGTCGGTGAGCAGCAGGACGTCCTTGCCCAGACCCGCCCCCTTGATCGCCCCGGTGATGGCCAACATCTCGCGCATGCCGGGTCCGCCCTTGGGTCCCTCGTACCGGATCACCACCACGTCCCGGGCCACGATCCGTCCCTCGGTGAGCGCCGTCATCGCGGCCTGCTCGCCGTCGAAGACCCGGGCCGTGCCCTCGAAGACGGACTCGTCGAAGCCGGCCGACTTGACCACCGCGCCGTCCGGGGCGAGCGACCCGGTGAGGATCGTCAGCCCGCCAGTGGCGTGGATCGGGGAGCTGAGGTGCCGGATGACGTCACCGTCGAGGTCGGGCGGGGCGATGACGGCCAGATTCTCGGCCATCGTCTTGCCGGTGACGGTCAGGCAGTCCCCGTGCAGGAGTCCGGCCTCGAGCAGAGCTCGCAGGACGACGGGGATGCCGCCGACCTTGTCCACGTCGTTCATCACGTAGCGCCCGAAGGGCTTGAGGTCGCCGAGGTGCGGGACCCGGTCCCCGATCCGGTTGAAGTCGTCCAGAGCCAGGTCGACCTCCGCCTCGCGGGCGATGGCCAGCAGGTGCAGGACGGCGTTGGTGGAGCCGCCCAGCGCCATCACCACGGTGATCGCGTTCTCGAAGGCCTCCATGGTCATGATCTGACGGGCCGTGATCCCCCGGCGCAGCATCTCCACTACCGCCGCGCCCGAGCGGTGGGCGAAGCCGTCGCGCCGCCGGTCGACGGCCGGCGGGGCGGCGGAGCCGGGCAGCGCCATCCCCAGGGCCTCGGCCACGGCGGCCATCGTGTTCGCGGTGTACATCCCGCCGCAGGCACCCTCGCCGGGGCAGATCGCGCGCTCGATGCGGTCGACCTCCTCTCGGGTGATCCGTCCGGCCAGGCACGCCCCGACCGCCTCGAAGGCGTCGATGATCGTGACGTCCTCGCCGTCGACCTGCCCGGGCATGATCGAGCCGGCGTAGAGGAAGACGCTGGCCAGGTCGAGCCGGGCCGCAGCCATCAGCATGCCCGGCAGCGACTTGTCGCAGCCCGCGAGCAGCACCGACCCGTCGAGGCGCTCGGCCCTCATCACCGTCTCCACGCTGTCCGCGATCACCTCACGCGAGACCAATGAGTAGTGCATCCCCTCGTGGCCCATCGCGATGCCGTCGGAGACCGAGATGGTGCCGAACTCCAGGGGGTAGCCGCCCGCGGCGTGCACGCCGTTCTTCACCGCCTTGGCCAACCGGTCCAGGGACAGGTTGCAGGGGGTGATCTCGTTCCACGACGAGGCGACGCCGATCTGCGGCTTGAGGAAGTCCTCGTCGTCCATCCCCACCGCCCTGAGCATCCCGCGGGCGGCGGCGCGCTCGAGGCCGTCGGTGACGTCGCGGCTGCGGGGCTTGATGTCAGGAGTCGTGGACATGCAGCGGATCGTACGCCGCCGCGCGGCTCAGACCTGGGCCGCTCTCACGCACAGGACGTCGGGCAGGTGCTCGGCGACCAGGCCCCACGACTCGCCCTCGTCGGCGCTGGCCAGCACGGTGCCGTCGCGGCTGCCGAGGTAGACCCCGACCGGGTCCGCGTCGTCCACGCTCATCGCGTCGCGCATTACCGCAGAGTGGAAGGGCTGCGGCAGCCCGTCGCGCAGCGCCTCCCACGAGGCGCCGGCGTCCCGGGAGCGGTAGACCCGGAAGTCCGCGTCGACCGGGAAGCGCGCGTCCGCCCCACCGAGCGGCAGGACGTAGAGCGTGTCGGGTCGGCGGGGGTGCGCGACGCCGGGGAAGCCGAAGTCACCGGGAAGCCCTGGGGCGATCGACTCCCAGGTGTCGCCCCCGTCGTCGCTGCGGTAGACGCCGCCGTGGTTCTGGGCGTAGAGCCGGTCGGGCGACCCGGCGTCCCGGGCCACCTTGTGCACGCACTGGCCGAACTCGGGGTACTGGGCGTCCCCGGGCATGAACTCGGCCTTGATCCCGACGTTGGCCGGGGCCCACGACTCACCCCCGTCGCTGGTGCGGTAGACCCCGCCGGTGGACATGGCCACGGTCAGCCTCTGGGGGTCGGTGGGGTGCGGGAGCAACGTGTGGATGGCCTGGCCCCCGAAGCCCGCTCCCCACTGCTCGCGGTGCGGGTGGTCCCACAGGGCCTGGACCAGGCTGAAGGTCTCCCCCCGGTCGGTGGAACGGAAGAGCGCGGACGGCTGGGTGCCGGCCCAGACCACGTCCGGGTCGGCCGGCGACGGGGCGATGGACCACACGGCCTCGAGACTGGTTCCGGTGTCCGGGGGGAAGGAGATGGCACTGGTCTCCGTGCCCTGCCAGGTCGCTCCGAGATCGTCCGAGCGGAGCAGCTGCGGTCCCCAGTGCCAGCTCCGGCTGCCCATGAACAGCCGGGGTGCAGCGCCGCGAGTGTCGAAGGCGACGGCGTGCACCTCGTTGGTGCCGTCCTCGTGCGCGGTCAGCTCCCAGGTCCGGCGGTCCGTGCTGCGACCCATCCAGAGCCCCTTGCGCGTCCCGATCATCAGGGTCGTCTGCGTCATCTCGTCTCCTCGTCTCGATCTTCGGCGGCGACCGGGACGGGCCCTCGACGGGCCCCGATCGCACTACGTCGGTGAGACAGACCTCCACCGTGACGCGGAATCACCGCTGGGGGCACGAGCGGCCGCCAGACGATGGCTCAGTACTCGTCGGTCATCTGGTTGGCCAGCGGCTCACCGGCGGCGAAACGCTCCAGCTGCTCCCGGACGAGCCGGTAGGACCGCGGCGCCATAGCCGAGGTGGCCCCTCCCACGTGCGGGCTCAGGAGAAGGTGAGGAGCGCTCCACAACGGGTGTCCGGCCGGCAGCGGCTCGGGATCGGTCACGTCCAGCGCCGCGCTGATCCGGCCTGAGTGGAGCTCGGCGATCAGGGCCTCGGTGTCCACCACCGGGCCACGGGCGACGTTGACCAGCAGGGCACCGTCGGTGAGCCGGGCCAGGAAGTCGGCGTCGACCATCCCGCTCGTCTCCTGGGTCAACGGCACGATCAGGACCACCACGTCGGCCCGCGGCAGCAGTGCGGCCAGGTCGGCGAAGGCGTGCACGCCGTCGCGGGCGGTGCGTGCGACCCGGAGCACGTCGACCTCGAACCCGGCCAGACGCCGCTCGAACGCCTCCCCCACCGCGCCGTACCCGACGATGAGCACCGTGCGGTCCGCGAGCGCAGGCCGGAAGCCGTGCGTCCACTCCCCGGCGTCCTGGGCCCGGACGTACCCGGGGATCCCGCGCAGCGAGGCCAGCACCAGCGTCATCGCCAGCTCGGCGGTCGAGGCGTCGTGGACACCACGTCCGTTGCAGAGCAGGACGCCGGCGGGCACGTGCTCGCGCACGTGGTCGACGCCTGCGGTCATGGTCTGGATCACCCGCAGCGAGTCCATCGCGACGATCGCAGCCGCGTCGGCCTCGGTGAAGCCGTAGGGCGGGACGTAGAGCTCGACCTCGGCGACCGAGGCGGGGACCTCCGACAGGTCGGCGGGGACGACCACCTCGTAGCGCAAGTCCCGAGGCGGGTCCCCCAGCAGCGCGGGGTCGAAGGGCAGCCAGACGAGGGGGGTGGTCACGTCCTGGACCCTAGCGGCCACACCGGCCCGCGCTGCGTTCACACGATCGTCATCCCGCGTTGACCCCCGAGCGCGCGCGTCCGGTGGTCCTAGGCTCACCAGCGAAGGCGCCCCGAGAGTCCACCGAGGGGCCACGGGAGGCGACATGCGTGTGCACCTGAGAATCGCGCAGGCGGCCCGCCGCACCGCCCGGTGGCACGTGGAGAGCCAGGACATCGCCCGTCGCAACGCGATGGTGGCCTGCACGATGCTCACGCAGCGCCGGAGCGACCGGCACTCGCCGGGCGTCGTCCTGCGCGACGCGGCCGGCTGAGGCGCTGGCCCCGGGTCGATACGCTCGACGAGATGAGGGTCACTTTCCGCCGCCGTGACACCCCGAAGGTCGCTTCCCGGATCTCGGTGACCGCCGTCCTGGTCGTGCTGCTGGCCCTGCCGACGGCGTGCGCCCAGGAGCCGGACGGCGACCCGCAGACCCTCGGGTCGACCTCCCCCGAGCCGCAACCCTCCACCCGCACCGGGGAGCCCAGTGACGGCGGTGCCGCCCCCAGCCCGCCGCCGTCCTCGGCCCCGGACAGCACCGTGTCGGCGGACCCGACCGGGGCCCGCCCTCGGGTGGTGCGCACGGTGGCGCGTGACCTCCAGGTGCCCTGGGGCATCGCCCTCCTCCCCGACGGCACCGCCCTGGTCGGCGAGCGGGACACCACCCGGGTCCTCGCCCTGCGCGGCTCCCGCGTCCGCGAGGTCGGTCGGGTGGCGATCGCGTCCCCGGGCGGCGAGGCGGGCCTGCTCGGTCTGACCGCCTCGCCGACGTACGCCGAGGACGGGCTCGTTTACGCCTACGTCTCCACCGAGCAGGACAACCGGGTGGTCTCGATGACCTTCGACGGCACCCGTCTCGGCAGTCCCGAACCGGTACTGACCGGCATCCCCAACGGCTTCAACCATGACGGCGGCCGGCTGCTCTTCGCCGAGGACGGGACCCTGTTCGTGAGCACGGGCGAGACCGGCGACGAGTCGCTGGCCCAGGACCCCGACTCGCTGGGCGGGAAGATCCTGCACATCACCACCGACGGCGACCCTGCCCCGGACAATCCGGTAGACGGGTCGGTGGTGTGGACGATGGGCCACCGCAACGTGCAGGGTCTGGCCTTCGACGACAGCGGGCAGCTCTGGGCCAGCGAGTTCGGCCAGAACACCTGGGACGAGCTGAACCGGATCGACCGTGGCCGCAACTATGGCTGGCCGCTGGTCGAGGGCCGGGCCGACCAGCAGGACTACCGCAACCCCTTCGCCCAGTGGCGCACCTCGCAGGCCTCCCCCTCGGGGCTGGCCTTCTCCGGGGGCTCCCTGTGGCTGGCCTCGCTGCGGGGGCAACGGCTCTGGCAGGTGCCGGTCACCGAGGACGGGGTGGGCACCCCGCGGGACTGGTTCGTCGGCGACTACGGCCGGCTGCGCACCGTGGTCGTCGCACCGAACGGCAACCTGTGGGTCACCACCTCGAACCGCGACGGACGCGGCGACCCCGCCGACGCCGATGACCGCATCCTGGAGATCGCGCTCACCTGATCCCCGGTCACCCCGGATCCACGCTGTCGCTCTGATCCACGCGCTCGCTCTGATCCACGCGCTCGGTCTGATCCACGCGCTCGGTCTGCTCGACGCGCTCGACCCTGGCCCTTCGCCGAGCCCGTCGCAGCGTGGCCAGCACCGCGGGGCCGAGCACCACGACCCCCACCGCGGTGGTGACCGCCCGACCGGTGTCCCACCCGCCGGTGGAGGTCAGCAGGGTGTAGACCACGAACCGGTGCAGGTTCTCGACCAGGGAGTCTCCCGGGACGAACGACAGGCCGCCCTGGTGGCCGGGGACCGCGATCCCGAGGGTGTAGGGCCAGGTGGACATGTTCATCACCAGGCCGAACGCGTACGCCGCGACCACAGCGTAGGCCGCGAGCACCGCGATCTCCCACCGACCTCGGGGACGGCGCGGCAGCAGCCCCGCCCCGAGGCCCACCCAGGCCGACGCCAGCATCTGGTACGGCAGCCAGGGCCCCACGCCCCCGGTGAGCAGCGCTGAGGCGAACAGCGAGGTGCAACCCAGCACGAAGCCGAAACCGGGTCCGAACACCCGCCCGGCCAGGATGAGCAGGAAGAAGACCAGCTCGATCCCTCCGGTGCCGGCGCTGACCCCGCGCAGCACCGCGTTCACCGCGGTCAGCACGCCCAGGACGGCGAGCGAGCGTGAGTCCAGGCCGCCCTCGGAGAGCTCGGCCAGGACCACGACGATGACCACCGGGAGGAGGGCCAGGAAGACGAAGGGGGGTTCGACCCGGCCGTCGGAGCCAATCCGGACCAGCAGTGGCCACAGGAACATCATCAGTCCGGCCACCGACGCCACCGCCAGCACGAGCGCCGAGCGGGGCAGGATCGGCAGCGCCGAGTCCGGACGGCGTAGCGACGGAGGCCTGGCGCTCATCGCAGGGCCGCCTCCACCTCGGCCACGGTGAGCCAGGACGGACCGAGGATCTTTGAGACCTGCGGGGCGAAGGCGGGAGTCTCGGCCACCACCGCGTGGGTGGGCCCGCTGGAGACGACCTCGCCGTCGGCGAGCACGACCACGCGGTGGGCGACCTCGGCCACGAACTCCACGTCGTGGGTGGCCACGAGCACGGCCCGTCCCTCCTGGGCCAGCCGGGCCAGCGCCCCGGCCAGTGCCGCCTTGGCCGGGTAGTCCAGGCCCCGGGTGGGCTCGTCGAGCAGGACCAGCGCCGGCTCGGTGACCAGCACGAGTGCGAGCACCAGCGCGAGTCGCTGTCCCTCCGAGAGGTCCCGTGGGTGCCGGTCGCCGGGGATGCCGGGTGCGAGCTGCTCGAGCAGCGCGCGGCAGGGCGCGCCACCGGCGGCCTCGCACTCGGCGTCCACCGACTCCAGATAGAGCAGGTCCGAGGCGTTCTGCGGCACCAGAGCCACCAGGTCCCGCCGCTGCGCCGCCGACAGTGTCGCGGGGTCGGAGCCGGCCAGGTCGAGCCGGCCACCGGCCCGCGCCCGGGTCCCGTGCAACGTCCAGAGCAACGTGGACTTCCCCGACCCGTTGCGGCCCATCAGGGCGGTCACCTCTCCCCCGCGCAGCCTCAGGTTGACCCCGTGCAGGACCGGTCGCCGCCCGCGCACCACGGTGAGGTCTCGGGCGGTGAGCAGCACGGGCCGGGTGCCCGCCTCGGGGTCCCGGTCCGCCACGGACGCGCCCGGCTCCCCGTCGCCGGTGCCGGCCTCTCGCTCGCTGCCGACGTGAGTGGGCGGCGCCTGCGCCCAGGTGCGAGCGCGTCGCCGCGCCTCTCGCACCGTCAACGGCAACGGACTCCAGCCCGCCAACCGGCCGAGGGCGACGATCGGAGGGACCACGGGAGCGGTTCGCAGCACCTCCGCCGGCGGCCCCACCTCGAGCGTGCCGTCCTCGCGGACCAGGCAGAGCCGGTCGGCGAAGGGGACCACCCGCTCGAGCCGGTGCTCGGCGACGATGACCGTGATGTCGACGTCGTGGGCCAGCCGGGCCAGCGTGGCCAACACGTCCTCGGCGGCGGTGGAGTCCAGGGCCGAGGTCGGCTCGTCAAGGACCAGGACGCGCGGGTGCATGGTCAGCACCGAGCCGATGGCTACGCGCTGGGCCTGCCCGCCGGAGAGCGTGCCCAGGTCACGGTCGCGCAGCTCGGCCAGCCCCAGGAGATCGAGGGTCTCCTCGACCCGCCGCCGCATCGTCGCGGCGTCGAGCCCCAGCTGCTCCATCCCGTAGGCCAGCTCCTCCTCCACCGTGTCGGTGACGAAGCCCGCGGCCGGATCCTGTCCGACGTAGCCGACCAGGTGGGCCCGCTCCCGCGGAGCGAGGTCGATCACGCTCCGCTCGTCGAGCAGGATGTCGCCGCGCAATGTGCCGCCGGTGAACTGCGGGACCAGTCCGTTGAAGGTGCCGAGCAGCGTCGACTTCCCCACGCCGGTGCGCCCGGCGACGACCACCACCTCGCCGTCCTCGAGCATCAGGTCGACGTCGCGGAGCACCGGCGCGGCCGCTCCGTCGTAGCGGAAACTCAGTCCTCGGAGCTCGATCATCGCGACAGCTCCCGCCCCCCACGTGTGGCACCGCTCCGGGGAACCGACGCGACTTCGGCCCCTCCCGCGTCGAGCGGTGCGGCCTGACGCGGAGGCCCGGCGTAGTCCCGGGCCAGGGCGGGTGGCGGAGCCAGCACGGCCGGGAGGGCACCGACCAGCAGCCCGACGAGCAGGACCGCGGTCAGCCCTGGAACGACGGTGACGTCGGGGTGGACCAGCAGCGGCTCGGCCCGGCCCACCGCCCAGGTGGTGAGCCCGGCGAGGAGCCCACAGCCGGCGACGCGCAGCTCGGGGGTCCGCCAGCGGTCGGGTCGGTAGCGTGTCCGGTGCACCCGCGACCCTGCCGCCACGAAGCCACCGAGGGCCAGCGCGGTGCCGAGCACGAGCAGGGGAACCGCGAGGAACCGCGGCGCGGTCTGGTCCAGGACGGCGTAGACGCCGACGCAGATGCCGACCAGGCCGGCGACCATCAGGGCTCCGGTGGTGGTCCGCTGGCCCGCGCTGGCGGTACCGGAACGTCCGTAGCCGCGCGAGTCCATCCCGGCGGCGAGTCGCATCGAGCGTTCCAGCGCGTCCTCGAGGACGGGCACCACGAGACGCCGCAGACGCCCCCACCGCGCCGGCGGGACCCCACGGAGCTCGCGGGCCAGCCGGACCCTCTGGACGCTGTCAGCGATCTGGGGGACGACCGTGACCGCGACGACGAGCGCACTGCCGACCTCGTAGAGCGCCGGCGGCAACGAGGCCAGCAGGCGCTTGGGGTTGGCCAGCGCGTTGGCGGCGCCGACGGCGATGACGATGGCCGCCAGTCGGAGTCCGTCGTAGAGCCCGGCGAGCAGCGCCTCCACCGTCACCGGGCCGAGCAGGCGGACCCCCGCAGCCCAGTCGGGCAGCGGGATCTCCGGGAGGGCGAGGATCACCGTCCCTCCCTCGACTCCCCCGACCAGAATCCGGAACACCACGCGGATGACCACGATGGCCACCCCCAGCAGGAGGTACAACCGGA
>JBBPYL010000098.1:0-9277 GCA_038199935.1 Propionibacteriales bacterium
AGCCGCCGTCCGGCTCCTGCCAGGGCAGGCCGACCGCCCTCGCGGCCTCGTCAGCCAGCCCGTCCGGTCCCCGCAGCGCGTCGACGTGCGACCGGAGACGCGGGTCGAGCCACGGAGTGTCCAGGTACGGCGGGTGCGTGGTCAGCCGCTCCCGGAGCGAGAAGCCGGCGTCGGCGGCCACCGCGGCCAGGGCCTCGATCTGGGGCCACGGACGCTCGGGGTTGACGTGGTCCGGAGTCACCGGGCTGATCCCCCCGAAGTCGTCCACCCCGGCGTCCAGCAGCGCCCGGCACTCCTCGAGGTCGACCAGGTTCGGCGGCGCCTGTACCCGCATCGAGGGACCGAGCAGCAGTCGGGTGGTGGCGATGGCCGCGGTGTACTCCGGCAGCGAGACGTCGTCCGCGTGCCGCATCGCGGTGTCGGGCTTGGCCCGGAAGTTCTGGACGATGACCTCCTGGATCCCGCCGTAGGCGCGCGCCACCCGGCGCAGCTCCAGGATCGACTCGGCCCGCTCGGTCAGGCTCTCCCCGATCCCGATCAGCAGCCCGGTGGTGAAGGGCACGTTCAGCCGTCCGGCGTCCTCGAGCACCTGGACCCGGACCGCCGGATCCTTGTCCGGGCTGCCGAAGTGCGCCTGCCCACGCTCCTCGAAGAGGCGCCGTGAGGTGGTCTCGAGCATCATCCCCATCGACGGGGCGACCGGCTTGAGCCGGGAGAGCTCCGTCCAGCTCATCACCCCGGGGTTCAGGTGCGGCAAGAGCCCGGTCTCCTCCAGCACGCGCACGGCCATCGCCCGGACGTACTCCAGGGTCGAGCCGTAGCCGGCCTCCTCCAGCCAGGACCGGGCCTCGGGCCAACGGTCCTCGGGCCGGTCGCCCAGGGTGAACAGGGCCTCCTTGCAGCCGGCCTCGGCACCCGCGCGGGCGATCACCAGCACCTCGTCCGGGCTGAGGAACGGCGCCTCGACCTTCCCCGGCACGGTGACGAAGGTGCAGTAGTGGCACCGGTCCCGGCACAGCCGGGTGAGCGGGATGAACACCTTCTTGGAGAACGTGACCACACCGGGGCGGCCGGCGTCGGCCAGCCCGGCGTCCCGCACCCGGCGAGCCACCGCACCCAGCCGCTCGAGGTCGGCGCCCCGGGCGCACAGCAGAGCCTCGGTCTCGGTCAGGTCGATCGACCGGCCGGCCTCGGCCCGGGCCACGGCGCGGGTCACTTCGCGTGCGGTGCGCGTCATGCCAGGAGTCTCGCAGCCGAAGCCCAGGGACGCGCTCAGGGCGTCCCCGCGAGCGCCTCGGTGAGCAGGGCGACCAGGGCCTCGAGCTGGACGTCGACCGAGGAGGAGACGTCCTCCTCAGACCCGTCGAGGGCCTTGGCGGCGAGCCCCGCCTTGCTGTCGATGAGCTCCGCGATCCGGGTGTCGATGGTCTGCGCGGCGATGACCCGCCACGCCGTCACCGGCTCGGACTGCCCGATCCGGTGAACGCGGTCGATGGCCTGGGTCTGCTCGGCGTCGGTCCAGGACAGCTCGGCCAGGACCACGTTCGAGGCCACCTGGAGGTTCAGCCCGACACCGGCGGCGCTCAGCGAGCACACCACCACGGCCACGTCGGGGTCGTTGACGAAGGCGTCGATGTTCTTCTCGCGGGCGGCCCTGGTCTGGTCACCCCGGATCGAGGAGTAGCGCAGGCCGCGCTTGGCGAACGTCTCCTCGGCCACGTCCATCACGTCGACGTGCTTGGCGAAGAAGACCACCTTGCCCACGCTGCGGGCCAGCTGCGCGGCGTAGTCGGCGGCGAGACCGGCCTTGGCCTGACCGATCCTGCGCACCATGGAGAAGACGTTCTCCCCGGTGTTGGCCGTAGTGGTGTCCTCGCGCTCCCAGGTGGCGACCCGCCGTACGAGCTCGTGGTCGATGCCCTCCACCACGGTCCCGGCCCGCCTGGTCTCCAGGGCCAGGTGGTAGCGGGTGACCATCCGCGCCGCGAGCTCCCGCTCGGCCTGCCGAATGGACCGTCCGACCGCGTCGTCGAGCTCGACGGGCAGGTCCGCGACCCGACGTGCGGGGATGTCGGAGGCGACGTCGACCTTGCGACGGCGCACGATCCCCAGGTCCACGACGCTGTTGCGTGCCGCGCGGTAGAACCCGGGGTCGCTGGGCGTGAGACCGGTCTCCTCCAGGGCCTCCATGAGGTCCGCAAGGGGCATCGTCTCGTCGATCCAGCCCAGGAACTGCCAGATGTTCTTGAAGTCCTCGATGTCGTTGATCAGCGGGGTGCCGGTCAGGGCCATCAGCAACGGGTTCGCGACGCGGCTGCGGATGCTCCGAGAGAGCTGGAGCACGTGCTGGGAGCGCTGGGAGGACTTGTTCTTGATGAAGTGCGCCTCGTCCACCACCATCCCGCGGAAGCCCAGCTCACCGAGCCAGCCGACGTGCCGGTCGAGCACCTCGTAGTTCACGATCACGATGTCGGCGAAGCCGTCGATGTTGTCGCCGTTGCCGTGGATGACCGTCGAGGCCCGCTTCGGGGTCCACAGGGCCGCCTCGTGGGCCCAGTTGGTCTTCACCACGTTGGGCACGACGACCAGCAGCGGGAAGGCCCCGGCCGCCTGCGCGGCCAGCAGGGCCTGCGCGGTCTTGCCCAGCCCCGGCTCGTCGGCAAGCAGGAACGTCCGGTGCCCCGCCGCGGCCGCGGCCACCACCTGGGCCTGGTGCGCCATCAGCTCGAGGCCACCAGGAGCCGCCCGCGAGGTCGGGTCCGGCAGGGCCATGCACGCCGAGGCGCCGCTGCCGACGTACTCGAAGGAGCGGAACAGCGGTCCCAGCAGCTCCCAGCCGGCGAGGCGCCGCGGCCGACCGGCGCTCTGCTTGCGCGCGGCCGAGAAGTCCGGGGCCAGGAACGGGTTGGCCAGCTGGCGTGAGATGACCGACTGCGGCACCACCCGACGCTCGTGGCTCGCCGGCGCCGGCGCGAGGTCGGGCGAGGGGACCTCCTCGGGCTCGGGCTCCATCCCGGCCGACTCCTGCATCCTGCGCCGCAGGTCCTTCGCGTCCGAGGACACCACCGCGTCGTCGGTCAGCAGGGTCAGCAGCGAGGGGTCCCGGGTGGCGGTCTTGGCCAGGATCGTGGCGACCCCGTCGAGCCGCTTGAGCTGCTCGGCCCGGTGCGCCTCCCCGGCGGTCGTGTCCGCCTTGACCGACGCGCGCTCCTCCCGGACCAGGAGGGCGACGACCTGGAACTTGGTACGCACCGAGGAGGTGACCGGGCCGCGCTGGGCCGCGGTCTCGACCTCGCGCACGGCGCGGGCGAGCACAGGGATGATGCCCTCGTTGTCCAGGTCCCGGGCGCGTCGGGGTGCACGCGTACCGGTCCGGCGAGCGCCCTGCTGGCGCTGGCCTCGTCGAGCCACAGACTCCTCCTCCACGTTGCGGTCGAGCCCGGCGGCGGACAGCCACCTGCGAGCGACCTGCCCGCAGACGAGCACGCGGTGACGCGTCCACGTCCGGCCCTCGGTCGCGGCCGATCCGGCCCTGCGATGCACGCGAGATCAACCGGCGAACCGGACGGTCCGCCTACGACACGGGACCTTCGGCTCACGACCTCCAGTGCCCGGCGGACGAGGATCGAACCTGCTCGACGCTCGTCGCTGAGGGCGACTGATCACACGATAGTAGCCCTCCGCCGCGCCGACGGCACATCAAGGGCGAGTTCGTCCTCGTCGGCGCTCAGTCCTCCTCGTCGGCCGCCGCTGCGTCCAGCCAGGCCCGGATCGCGCCGCCGTGCTGGTCGAGCAGGGGCGGGGCGGTGTGCGCACGACGGGTCGCCTCGCCGTCGGGGGCGAAGAAGCGCAGCGGCGGACCGGGCAGCGACAGCACGCCCACTCCCGGATGGTCGACCTCGACCACGAGCCCCTGGCTGTGGGTCTGCTCCCAGTCGTAGACCTGGTCGAGGCGGCGCACCCGGCCCGCGGGCACGCCGACCTCGTCGAGCCGGGCGAGCAGAGGCTCGAGGTCCCATCCGGCGAGGCAGCGCTCGATCTCCTCGATCAGCCGGGGCCGGTTCCGCACCCGGTCGGGCCCGGTGGCCAGCCCCTCGGCTCGCGGGTCGAGGTCCAGGGCCGCGCACAAGCGCTCCCATAGACGGTCGTTGGCGACCGCGATCTGCACCGCCCCGTCGCGACACCGGAACAGGCCGTAGGGCGCGATCGACGGATGGTGGTTGCCTCTCGCCGCCCCCACCTGGCCGGCCACCGTCCACCGGGTGCCCTCGAAGGCGTGCACGCCCACGGCGGCGGCGAGCAACGAGGTCCGCACGATCGTGCCCCGGCCGGTCCGGTCGCGCTCCCGCAGGGCGGCGAGGACGCCGTAGGCGCCGTATATGCCGGCGAGGAGGTCGGCGATCGGGACTCCCATCCGCTGCGGGTCCTCCGGCGTGGGCCCGGTCAGGGACATCAGTCCGGCCTCCCCCTGGGCGATCTGGTCGTAGCCCGGCCGGCACCCCTCGGGTCCGTCGTGCCCGAAGCCCGTGATCGACAGGGCAACCAGGCGGGGGTTCCGCGCGCACAGCGACTCCAGGCCCAGGCCGAGTCGCTCGAGGACGCCGGTGCGGAAGTTCTCCACGACAACGTCGGCGCGGTCGACCAGCCTCAGCAGCAGCTGCCGGTCCTCGTCGTCCTTCAGGTCCAGGGCGATGGACGCGTTGTTGCGGTGCGCGGAGAGGAAGTACGTCGACAGCGGGTCGTCCGCGTCACCGACGAATGGCGGCCCCCAGCCACGGCTGTCGTCGCCGCGCAGCGGGGCCTCCACCTTGACCACTCGCGCTCCGAGGTCGCCGAGCATCATCGTGGCGTGCGGCCCGGCCAGGGCGCGGGAGAGGTCGAGGACGACCAGGCCCGCGAGCGGACCGGAGGCACCGCCCATCGCGAGGTCCTTCCGTGGTCCGGCCCTGGCCCGCCACCGGGCCCGGGTGCTCACACTAGGTCCGGTACGAGCCTGACCCCGGACCGGCATGAGCCGGGCCGCACCGGGCACGGGGACATCCTCGCCGACGAAAGGCACCCCCATGAGCGCCTCGTACCCGCCCCGCCTCGGGCTCCTCGTGATCGGAGGCGGCCCAGCCGGGCTCGAAGCCGTCCGTGCCTACCGTGACAACGGGGGTCAGGGCTCGGTGAGCATGGTCAGCGCCGAGACCCATCCGCCCTACAACCGTCCGCCGCTGAGCAAGGACTTCCTCCGCGGGGAGCTCGACGCCTCCGAGCTGCCCCTGGAGACGGCCGACTTCTACGACCGGGCCGGGGTCACGCTGCTCACCGAGCAGGAGGTCACGCACCTCGACCTCACCGCCCGTCGGGCGACGCTCGGCAGCGGCGAGCGACTCGACTTCGCCACCTGCGTGCTCGCCACCGGCAGCGTCGCCGCTCCCTTCGAGGTGCCCGGCGGCGACCACCACGACGTCCACCTGCTCCGTTCCCGAGACCACGGCCACCGGCTCCGTGAGGCGGCCGCAGACGCCCACCGCGCCGTGGTCGTCGGCTCCGGCTTCATCGGGTGCGAGGCCGCGATGTCCCTGGCCCAGGTCGGGATCGCCGTCACCATGGTCACGCCCGAGACGTGGCCGCAGGCCGATCGGCTGGGGTCCGAGGTCGGAGAGCGGATCGCGGGCTGGCTGGGCGACGCCGGCGTCGAGCTGCGCTCCGGCCGTACGGTCGACTCGGTCCGGGACGGCAGTACGGTAGGTCTCGACGACGGGTCCACGCTGAGCGCCGACCAGGTGCTCGCCGCGACGGGCGCGAAGCCGGCCGCCGGCTTTGTTGCCGGGTCCAGCCTCGACCTCGTCGACGGCCTGGTGCCCGTCGACGCCGGGATGCGTACCGGCTCGGAGGGCGTGTTCGCCGCCGGGGACGTGGCCCTCGCGCACAACGAGACCGCAGGCCGTCGGCTTCGGGTCGAACACTGGGGGGAGGCGATGGCCATGGGGGCGGTCGCTGGGGCGAACGCCGCAGGCGGAGCGGAGACCTGGTCGGCCGTCCCCGGCTTCTGGACCGAGATCGGTGCCCACACCGTGAAGTACGCCGCCTGGGGTGACGGCCACGACGAGGTCCGCGTGGTCGACCACGAGGCCGGCTCGTTCACCGCCTGGTATCTGAGCGAGGAAGTCGTCGTGGGGGTGCTCACCCACGACGCCGACGAGGACTACGAGAGGGGCAGCGACCTGGTGGAACGACACGCACCGGCCGACAGCGTGACCTGACCCACTCGTTTGTGGGCGGTGAGCCGGGGTACTTCTCGGACATGACATCGATTCACTACACGACCCCCGGCCTGAGCCGTGAGGACGCCGAGCGCATCATCACCCTTCTCCAGTCCCGGCTGCACGCCTGCAACGACCTTCACCTCACCCTCAAGCACGCGCACTGGAACGTGACCGGCCCGCACTTCATCGCCGTCCACGAGATGATCGACCCGCAGGTCGACGCCGTCCGGGGCTTCGCCGACAGCCTGGCCGAGCGGATCGCCACCCTCGGCGGATCGCCCCGGGGCACCGCCGGTTCGCTGGTCGCGGAGCGCGAGTGGGAGGACTACAGCATCGGACGAGGCACGACGCAGCAGCACCTCGGCGCGCTCGACATCGTCTACCGCGGCGTGGTCACCAGCTACCGGTCCGCGATCGCGGAGCTCGACACCCTCGACGTGGTCACCCAGGACATGCTCATCGGGCAGACCGAGCAGCTCGAGCTGTTCCACTGGTTCGTCCGGGCGCACCTCGAGGACCAGGCCGGGAATCTGGCCACGCAGGACGCCACGACAGAGATCGAGGGCGCAGTCGCCGGCGCGGAGACCGAAGCCGGGCAGTGACCCGCCGCTGACTCCCGGCCCGGCGTCTGGTCTGGGCTCCTGGGCATTCTCGCGGGGAACACCCCGGGACCGGCTTAAGAGACAAGCCACCACAGGGGACCGGCAGTCAGACCCAGGAGCACGACCAGGCCCGCCGCCAGCGTGGCTGCGAGCGCCGCATTCCCCGATCCGGTCCCGGCAGAGGGCGCGGCAGCCGGCTCGTCCTGCGCCGGGCGAAGCATCGGGCTCATCCAGCGCAGGTAGTAGAAGAGACTGGCGACCGTGTTGAGCGCCACGGCCACGGCGAGCCACCCCAAGCCGGCGTCCCAGGTCGCGGCCAGCGTGCCGAGCTTGCCGACGAAGACCGCCGTCGGCGGGGTGCCCACCAACCCGAGCAGGGCGATCACCAGCGCCGCGACCAGGCCGGGGCGACGTCGGCCCAGCCCGCGCCAGTCCGCCAGGTCCCGGCGCCAGGGCTCGGCGGCGACCACCGCGAAGGCGGCGAGGTTGGTCACGACGTAGCCCACCAGGAAGAGCAGCAGGACCGGCCGGGCCAATCCGCTCAGCGGGACCACCGCGGCGACCGCGAGCAGGTAGCCGACCTGGCTCACCGTCGACCAGCCGAGCAGGCGCCGGACGTCGTCCTGGGCGAACGCGGCCAGGTTGCCGATCGTCATGCTCGCCACGGCCAGGACCCCCAGGACGCTGGCCCAGCGCAGCTCGCCGGGCAGCTCGGCGACCAACCGGGTCACGGCGACCACCGCACCGACCTTCGGCACGGTGGTCAGATAGGCCGCCGCGGTGACCGACGCGCCCTGCGTCGCGTCCGGCACCCAGACGTGTCCGGGGACTCCACCGGCCTTGAACAGCAGCCCCGACAGTACAAGCAAACCACCGGCCGCGACCGCGGCGAAGGGCGCCCGGGCCAGGCCGGGACCCAGCTGGGCGTACCCGGTCTGGCCGGCGAGACCGGCGAGCAGCACCGCGCCCAGCATCAGCAGGATGCCGAAGAGCGCTCCGATCAGATACGTCTTCAGCGTCGCCTCGGCCGACCCGGGCCGGGCGATGATGCCCACCAGTCCGTAGAGCGGCACACTGGAGAGGAGGAAGGCGACCACCAGGAGCGCCAGGTCCGTGGTGCCCGCCATGAGGAGGGCGCCCGCGCCGCCCAGCAGAAGAAGACTGCAGGTCTCGCTCTCCCGCGGGTGGTCGCGCAGGTCGCCACCGGCCAGCAACAGCAGGATCAGCAGGGACCCGGTGACCGCGATCCGGGCCACGCTGGTGGAGGCGTCGAGGGTGAAGGTGCCTTCGAACACGGTCGAGGGCTGCCCGGGCCAGGAGACCAGCGTGGCGACCACGGCGACGGCCACCGTGACGGCCGCGAGCAGCCGCATCCGCCACTGCTGCCGTCGCGGGGTGAAGGAGCCGCCGACCAGGGTGGCCAGGCCGCCGAGCAGCAGCGTCGCCTCCGGGACCAGGGAGAGGAGGTCCGAGCCCATCGACACCGCTCAGCGCCCCACGAGCTGGATCAGCGTGGCGGCGGCGGGCTCGATCACGTCCAGCAGAGGACGGGGCAGCACGCCGATCAGCACCGACCCCGCCAGCAGCAGGGTCACCGGCGCCGCCTCGCGTGCGGTCACGTCGACGAAGCCCACCGAGAGCCCGGCGGTCGGCCCGGTGAAGACCTGCTGGAGGGCACGCAGGAACAACGCGGCGGTGACCAGGATGCCCAGCGTGGCCACAGCACTGACCGGGACGGTGGCGATGCTGCCGGCCAGGATCTGGAACTCGGCGACGAAGCCCGACAGCGCCGGCAGACCCAGTGAGCCGAAGGCGGCGAGGGTGAACAGTGCGGCGTACCGCGGAGCGGTTCCGGCCAGCCCCCCATAGGCGTCGCGCGTGTAGTCGCCGGTCCGCGCGAACATGCTGCCCGCGAGCAGGAAGAGCGCGGCCGTGAGCAGTCCGTGGCTGACCATCTGGGTGACGGCGCCGCTGACCGCGACCGAGCGGGCCTCCTCGCTGCCGTCGGCCAGCACGCCGGCCGCACCCACCGCCAGCACGACGTAGCCCATGTGGTTGACCGACGTGTAGGCGATCATCCGTTTGAGGTCAGTCTGGGCCAGCGCGACCAGGGCGCCCCACAGCACGGACACCAGACCTACCGCGACGATGACCGGGGCCCAGGCCCGCCAGGCCTCCGGCAGCATCGGCATCGCGATCCGGACGAAGCCGTAGGTGCCCATCTTCAGCATCACGCCGGCCAGCACCGCCGAGCCGATGGCGGGCGCGTCGCTGTGCGCGGGCGGGAGCCAGGTGTGGAAGGGGAACGTCGGGGTCTTGATGGCCAGCCCGAGCAGCACCGCGGACAGGACCACTCCCCCGGCCATCCCCCTGCCCGCCAACGGAGGGCCCGCGGCCAGCGCGACCATGTCGAAGGTGTGC
>JBBPYL010000099.1:0-12157 GCA_038199935.1 Propionibacteriales bacterium
AGGACGGTCATGCCGCCGAGCGTGTGGCCCGTCGCTTCTTCTCCTGAGCCCTGACCCCTGGGCCGAGCCGCCGCGGGTCGCTGCGGCCCGGGTCGGCTCTCAGCGAGCACTCTCCGGGGCGCTGAGCTGCCGCTGGACCTCCTCGAAGGCCGCGGAGCCGTCGCGGGCCGAGGGGGCCATCGGGTCCATCCGCCGCAGGTCGACCACGTGTCCGGTCCCCGTCCCGAGCAGCGTCTCGAGCGAGGCCCGGGCCACCAGGGAGGACTCCAGCAACGAGTCGGCCGGCTCGTCGCCGAAGGCCTTGGTCCGCATCGGGGTGCCGGTCCGCTCGGGGTTGATGCAGTTGATCCGCACGTGGTCCCCAGACCACTCCTCGGCGAGCGCCTGGGTCAGGTTGACCGTGGCCGCCTTCGCCGAGGAGTAGAGGCTGTACCCGCCTCGACCTCGCGTGTAGGAGCTCGAGGTGAACAGCAGCAGGCTGCCGCGTGAGGCCTTCAGGTGCTCGAAGACCTCCTGTGCGATCAAGATGGGCGCCACGTAGTTGATCTCCGTCGCGCTGTAGACGGTCTCCTCGGAGGTCTCGTCGAGCCGACCCCGGGGAAGCACCCCGGCGGTGTTCACCACCAAGTCGACCGAGCCGAAGCGCTCGAGGGTCGACCGGATGGCGGCCGCGACGTCGGCACGACGCTCGACGTGGGTCTGGGTCCCGGAGCGGCTGAAGGAGGCCACGTGGGCGCCGTGCTGCCTGGCCAGCTCGGCGATGTCGGCCCCGATCCCGTACGAACCGCCGAAGACGAGCAGCGTCTTGCCCGCCAGCCTCTCCAGCGAGGTCTCGGACTGCTCGTGGGGCGCGGCGGCACTGGTGAGCTGGAAGAGCTTGTCGGCGATGTAGACGTCGATGGGCTCGGTGATCTTCATGTTCCGCTCCTCCCCACGCACGACCAGGATCGGCTCTTCGGGCAGGTAGCGGAGGACGACCGTGCAGTCGTCGGTGGCCACGAAGTTCTCGTCCTGGGCCGCGCGGGCGTAGGCCTCCCTGATCACCGTCGAGGTGAAGGCCTGGGGGGTCGGGCCCCGGCGCAGCTGCGCGCGCGGAGGGATGTCCGCGATGGTGTCGGACTCGGTGACCTCGATGATCGTGTCCGCCGACGGGATGGCCACGTCGACGGCGTTGTAGGTCTTGAGGGCAGTGAAGCAGTCGGTGATGATCCGGACGCTGAGCAGCGGTCGGACGGCCTCGTGGAACAGGACGTTGCACTCCTGCTCGGGCAGGGCGTCCAGCGCCCGCTGCGTGGTCCGGTTGCGGGTGTCCGCACCCTCTAAGATCTGGGTGACCTTGTCGTAGCCGCCCGAGCGCACCATCTCGCGGACCGCGTCGAGGTGCCCCGGAGCCATCAGGACGATGATCTCGTCGATCTGCTCGTGGGCCTGGAGCAGGCGCAGTGTGTGGTCCATGATCGGGCGCCCGGCGATCTTGATCAGCTGCTTGGGAACGTCCAGCCCGACCCGGGTGCCCACACCGCCGGCGAGCAGCACCGCGATGTTCGTCCTGGTCTCGGGCACGCGCAGCTCCTCGCGGTCGTGGATGCCCCCGGGACGGGCGGCACCGCAGTGGCGCTGAGTCTGGCACACGCCCCGGGGCCGCGCCCGGGGCCCGCGGCTGGTGGCGTCCGATGGGTGAGAGGTCCTCTCCCGGTGGATGACATGATGACCGGCGAGTGCGTGCCGTGGAGCCGTGTGGCTGGGAGCCGGGAGGAGGGGCGCAGTGCCGCAGCGTCGTCTGATCCTGCCCCGTGGCCTGCCCGGGGCCAACGACCTGGTCGTGCCCGGTGCGGCCCGGCCCCGGCTGGAGGAGTACGCGAACCAGAGCCCCGGCGGCCCCGCGCTCGTGGTCCTCGCCGTGCCCTCGGTCGAGCACCTGCTGGTCTCGTCGTGGTCGGCGACCGTCCGGCGCAAGGGGCGTGCGCCCTTCTCGGAGTGGCTCGAGGCGCAGGCGGGCCCGCTCCGGTACGAGGTGGTGCTGCGCGCCTGGGCCGACGTGGTGGGGGTCGGCCCCCGCTCGGGGCACGAGTTCCTCGTCCTCACCGGTGACCGGGTCGAGCGCCTGCTGGGTGCGCTCCCCGAGACGGCCACCCTGTCCCAGGCTCGGCGGCCCGCTCCGGGGCGCCGGACCCGAGGCTGCCTGGACTCCCGTGGCGTCCAGGTGCTCGACGCCCTCCTGGGCGACCTGCGTGCCCAGGCCCGCGTCGGCCCGGTGGCGGGGGAGCTGGTGGACGCGGTGGCCCAGCGACTTCCCCGGACGACGCGACGCCCCCGGCCGAGGGTCGGTGACGCCCTGGCCCGCACGCTCACGGCCCGGACCACCGCCGCACGCGACGCCCTGGTCGCCGACGGCATCACGGTGCACGGGGACCCCGAGGCGCTGGTCTGGGGCACCGCCGCGGCCGGGGACGACGTCGCGGAGCCGGCGGGACTACCCGTAGCCGAGGGCGCCGCCGTTGCCGCCGCAGTGCTCGAGCGCACCCTGCTCTGGTCCTCGGCGGAGCCCACGGACGGAGCGCGATGACCGGCGTACCCGTGCTGCCCGCCGGGTCGCGGCTGTTGCACATCGGCCCGCACAAGACCGGGACGACGACGCTCCAGGCGGCCTTCGACCACAGCCGGGAGGCCCTGAGCAGCCAGGACGTGCACTACGCCGGGGCGCGTGCGCACTCCATGGTCGCGGCGATGGCCGCCGCTCGCGGCGACTCGCTGCCCACCCAGACGCGGGCGGCGACGCTTCAGTGGGAGGCGTTGCTGGAGGAGGTCCGGGGTGTGGGGACCGGACGGGTGGTGATCAGCAGCGAGTTCTACAGCGAGGCCGGCGCCGAGCGGATCCGCGCTATCGCCGACGCCCTGGACCGCGACCGGATCCAGGTCGTGGTCACGCTGCGCCCGCTGGTGCGCATCCTGCCCTCGCAGTGGCAGCAGTACATGCAGAACCGGATGGTGATCGGCTACGAGGCCTGGCTGCACGAGATGCTCGACGAGCCGGGCGCCTCGGAGGTGACCCCGTCGTTCTGGCGCCGGCACCGCCACGAGCGGCTCGTGGACCGCTGGGTCGAGGTCGTCGGTCCCGAGCGGCTCACCGTGGTCGTCGTCGACGAGTCCGACAAGTCGATGCTGACCTCGACCTTCGAGGGGCTCGTCGGGGTGCGCGCCGGCACGCTCACCTCTCCCGAGGGTCGGGCCAACCGGTCGCTGACCCTCGACGAGGTCGAGCTCCTCCGCTCCTTCAACCAGCTCTGGCGGGAGCGCGGCTGGGGTGAGGCCGACTACACCCGGCTTGTCCGCTTCGGTGCGGCTCGACACCTCCAGCAGCGCCGCCCCTCGCCGGAGGAGCACCGGCTCCGGACGCCGCCGTGGGCGGTGGAGCGTGCGTGCGCGGTCGCCGAGGAGATGGTCGGTGCCATCGCCGCCTCGGGGGTGCGGGTCGTCGGCGACCTGGACTCGCTGAGTCGGCCCCCCGAGCCCCGAGACGTGGGGACGAACCCGGTGGTCGACGTCGTCCCCCCCGAGGTGGTGGCCCGGCTCGGCGCCGGTCTGCTCGCCGCGGTGACCGCGGTGCCCCGCCGGGATCCCGCGGAGACCCGGGTGGTGGGACCGATCGAGAGCGCGGCCCGGCTGCGTCCGGTCGTGGCCGCGCCGTCCCCGGCGCGGTCGTCGTGGCGTCAGCGGATGCCGCTGGATCGGGCTGGGGTGGTCCGGGTGGGCCACACCGTGCGGCGCCGAAGCAGCCGCGCCCTGTCACGGATCCGCGCGAGGGTCCTCTCGCGGCCCCGGAGGGCCCGGCGACCGGCTCAGTAGCCGAACGCCTCGTAGTCGGCTCGGTAGAAGTCCCGAACCCGCGCCGAAGTCGCCTCCGAGATCTCGACGTCACGGCTGGCCACCCCGGAGGCCTTCGCCCGGTTCATCGCGTGCGGCACCTCCGCGGGCAGGTCCAGCCCGAAGCGGGCGTTGAGGTCGCTGACCATGGCCTCGAGACCGTCCTCGAGGCGGTAGACCTCGGTGGCGGGCAGACGGAACTCGCTCTGGGGCCGGAGGTGGTTGTCGAAGAGGTAGGGGTCCTCGCCGTACCGGTCGAAGACCCGCTCGGTCCAGCGACTCACCGTCTCGGCGTCGGTGCGCAGGTCGTCGCGGTGCCGCATCGAGTACTCCGAGCGGAAGCGGGCCAGCGGGTCGCGGGCGAGCATGAAGATCAGGTCGAACCGGTCCAGGAGCAGCATCTCGCTGAGCATGGCCGCGTGCAGGTGCTGGGGGGAGCACCGGCGTACCCAGTTCACCGACTCCTTGCCGACCTTGCCGTCGCGCAGCGACATCCGGTACCCGTTGCCGGAGAACAACCGCTCCACCGAGGTGCCGCCGGTCTTGGGCACGTGCACGAAGAGCACGCGTCGGTCGGCGCCGAGGAACACGGGCACGGTGGAGTCTCCAGTCCGGTGGGGGGTGAGCAGGCTACCGCTGATCCGCGCCGGTCGGATCGACCTTGTCGGCGAGCTTCGCGGCCAGCTCGGCCGGGGCGAGCGTGCCGCGGGCGACCCGCGCGGTCGGCCACGGCTCGACGTCGATTCCGCTGAGCCGCGCGAAGAGGCCGAGATCCTCGGCGTAGAGCTCGACCAGCCCCTCGATGTCGTCCGCCGTGGGCGGGGTGCCACCCACCCGCTCGGGACCCGACATCCGGTGCAGCAACGGGGGGTGCTCGGTGAACGGCTCCAGGCCCAGGTGGTCGGTCAGCCGGTCCAGCGCCGCGGCGTGGTCGGCGAGCATCTCGCGGAACTCCATCACCAGCCACTGCTCGGGCCCGAAGATCTCGAACCCGCGCTCCAGCTGGGCTCCGTAATAGCCGCGCGCCACGCCGGAGAGGGCCAGGAAGCGCCGCGGACGGAGGCCCTCGGGGAACTCGCGGGGCAGCGTGGCCGGGCGCAGCCGGGTGATGAACTCGGGCCAGTCCGCGGTGCGCGGGTGGCGCTCGCGCAGCATCGCCCACTGAGAGAACAGGCGTTCGACCGGGTCCCGGAACATCGCGACGAGCCGCATCTGTGGGTCGAAGTCGTGCATCCGGCGCAGGGAGTGGGGGTGGAAGAGGTAGCGGGGGGTGTTGTCGCCGACGATCTGCTCGGCCGGGGCGCCCCGCGCCGCCGTGTAGTCGGCGTAGTCCGGCGGGTCCCAGCGACGCTTCTCGTCGTCGAAGAAGTGCAGCTCCTTCTTCGGGGGCCGTCCGACTCGCGGGTGCTCGGAGATCAGCGCCGACAGCGTCGAGGTGCCTGCCTTCTGTACGCCGACGACGGAGAAGCGGAACGGCAGCCGGTCCTCGGGGACGAGGGGATCGACCGGGGTCATCGCTGGCCTCCTGGCACGCGCGCGGTCCGACCCGTCGTCTCACCTGTCGCGACGGGAGAAACTACCACTGGGCGGGCCGACTCATCGGGTCCGCACCGCATCGACGCCCAGCACTGCGGCCACGACCGCGGCGGAGACCCGTCCGTCGTCGTGCGGCCGCAGTCGCAGGTCCCTGACGACGGGCGCGAGCGTCGCCGTCGCGCCCTCGCGGACCTCCAAGGTGGTGTGGTGGTAGCCGGGAGGGAGCCGTCCCTGGGCCACGAGCACCGCGTCTGCAGCGAGCACCAGCGCGCGCTCGTGCGGGAACCCGGTCAGGTCCGGGTGGTCCTCGGAGCCGCACCAGGTGTCCCCGCCGTCACCGGTGTGGACCAAGACGGTGCCCACCG
This sequence comes from Propionibacteriales bacterium, assembly GCA_038199935.1. Taxonomy (GTDB): domain Bacteria; phylum Actinomycetota; class Actinomycetes; order Propionibacteriales; family Nocardioidaceae; genus Nocardioides_B. The sequence goes on from JBBPYL010000099.1 coordinate 5,766, forward strand.
GCAGGGCGCGGGCGGCGCTCCAGCAGGACCCGGGCCACCGGCTCAGCAGGACCCGGTCCCGCTCGAGGCCCAGTCGGCTCCGGGTGCGGGTGCGCAGGTCGCCGGTCGAGGCGTCCAACAGGACGTCGTTGCGGGGGTCGCCCAGCTCGAGGACCCGGACCCCGGGCCAGGAGGTCGCTCGGCGAGTGAGGGCGGGACCGGGGGTCACCACCACCCGCTGGGCGTTCAGCGGCTGCTCCGCGGCGAGGTCGACCAACGCACGACTCATGGTTCCGAGCGACTCGTGCTCGTCGCCGAGGACGCTCACGACGCGCTGCCCCGGCTGGCCCAGGAACGTCCCGGGCACGCTGTCGCTGACCACGAACCGTGAGGTCGCCCAGGCCTCGAACCAGCTGGCGTGGCTGCGCAACACCGCGCGCGCGCCGGCGGGGACCGGTCCCGACGTGTCCTCGACCGTCCACAGCACCTCGAGGGCGGGGTGCGTGCGCCGCAGGGCGGCGAGCAGCGCGAGCTCCAGGGACCGGTCGGGCCGGTGCCGGTCGCCCTGCAGCAGCACTGTGTCGCGCAGTTGCACCTCTCGCGGGGCGACCCCTCGCGGGGCGAACTCACCGCGGAACCAACGCCGTACCTGGGCCTGGCGGTAGGCCGGGGTGGCCTGGTCGGGTCCGAGCCCTCCGGGGACCCGCAGGACGACCCGGTTGAGCGCACCTCGGACCGGGACGACGCGCGCGTCGAAGGCCTGCTCGTACCCCGGGTGCAGCGGCGCGGACGGCGAGACGACCCCGGGGAGGTGGGCCAGGGTCCAGGGGATCCTGGCGCCGGCGGGCGGCCGGTCCTCCGGGCACGGCCCGGTCGGCCCAAGGAGCAGCCGGTAGTCACCGGGGGGCAGGGTCTCGGCGTGGCCCCACCGGGTCCGGCGCAGCGGCAGCCGTGCGGTGAAGCGGCCCTGCGGGTCGACGTCGGCGACCACCGGGTCGGCCCCGATGGGGCGCTTGCCCACCAGGTGCAGGCTCACCGATCTCCCGAACGGCGCAGGCAGCACGCCCGAGAGCCCGAGGGCGCCGTCGAGGACAGCAAACCGGTCGAGGACCGCCTCGGGCCGGAACCGGTCGCCGTCCGGCTCCGGGACTGGTCCCAGGCTCACCCGCAGCCGGTCCCCCTCGAGCCGGACCGAGCCACGCCCCCCTCCGGGCAGGTCGGCCAGCACCTCCAGGTCCCGCATCGCCTCCACCACTGGGGGCCACGCGCGCGTCGTGCGTCGTACGCCGGGACCGACGACCTCCAGGGTGAGGGTCCACTCCGGATTCCGGGCGAGGAAGCCGGCCGGGAACCGGGCCAGCACGTCCGCGCCGGCGTAGCCGAGCCGGCGGTGGCGAGGTGTAGGCCCCGCGAGCTCTGCCGGCACCGGGTCCGCCTCGACCCGGACCGAGGAGCCGGAGGGGTCGCCGACCGGCTCGAGGGCGACGGTGACCGTGCAGTGGGTCGGGTCGACGTTCTCGACGTAGGCGCGGGCGCGGACCTCCAGGTCGCCCTCCGCGGTCCACGCCACTCCGCTCAGCCAGGAGCGCAGGACGAGCTGGCTCTCCGCGAGCCGGAACGCGCTCGTGGGCACGGCCAGGTCGGGATCGTCGTAGGTGGGCAGGAACACCGTGGGCCGCTCCGCCACCAGCCCGACCGGAAAGGACTGCTCACGACGTCCGCCCTGGCCGACGAACTCGAGGACCGCGTCGGGCCCGCGCGTCACCGCGAGCCAGGCCATCACCCGGTTCTCCGCGGCGACGTCGGAGATCCGCAGCACGTCGTCGGCGTCCACGACGCCGGCGATCATGCCGACCACCGCGGCGACCTGGGCGGGGTCCGAGGATCGCTCCCGGGGGAGGTAATTCGGGAAGTGGCCGTCGAGCAGGGTCCACAGCCAGGCGTCGAGGACCGCGGGCGGCTGGCCGTGCAGGGCCTCGCGGGTGAGCGCCAGCGCCTCGACACGGCGGGCGACGTTCACCGGGGTGTACATGCCCTGGCTCAGCGACGAGCGGTCCTGCCGCGAGAGCCAGTGGTAGGTGGTCTCGGCCAGCACGTCGATCCCGGTCGCGGCGCAGAGCAGCCGGGTGATCAGGGGCTGGTCCTCGAAGAGCCGCACCTCGCGGAATTCGAAGTCGTGACGTCGCCAGAAGTCGGTCCGATAGAGCTTGTTGGGGGTGTAGAAGTCGCGGAGCACCCGTGGCTCGCTGGCCACGCTCACCCCCAGCCGGGTGCGGGCGTGCAGCCGCTCAGCCCACGGCAGCTCGACGACCTGGCCCCCACGGATCCGCACCAGCCGGCCGACGCAGACCTCCGAGCCGCTGTGCTCGAGCGAGGCCACCATCTGGGAGTACGTCGAGGCGGGCACGGTGTCGTCGGAGTCGACGAAGGCCAGGAACTCCCCGCGGGCCGCACCCGCTCCGGTGTTCCGCGCTGCGCCGAGACCCCCGTTGGGCTGAGTCAGCAGCTCGACCCGGGGGTCGGTGGCGGCGAGACGCCGGACGACCTCACGCGAGCCGTCGGTGCTGCCGTCGTCGACGACGACGACCTGGAGGGCGGTGTGGTCCTGACTCAGCACGCTGGCCAGGCAGGCCTCGACGTAGGACTCGGTGTCGAAGACCGGGACGACGACGCTGACCAGCCCCGGCTCCAGGGTCACGGGTCCCCGAGGGGGTCGCGTCGACCGCGACAGCGGCCAGGGGCGCAGCGGGCTCACTTGTCGATGTCACCAACCACGAAGAACATCGACCCGAGGATGGCGACCATGTCGGCGACCACGCACCCGTCGAGGAGCTCGGGGAGCACGGCGATGTTGTTGAACGAGGCGCTGCGCAGCTTCATCCGCCACGGGGTCTTCTCGCCGCGGGAGACCAGGAGGTAGCCGTTGATGCCCAGCGGGTTCTCGGTCCAGGCGTACGTCGAACCCTCCGGCGCCTTGAGGATCTTCGGCAGGCGGACGTTCACGGGTCCGGGGGGCAGGGACGCCATCCGGTCCAGGCAGGCCTCGGCCAGGTCCAGGGAGGCTCGCACCTGGTCGACGAGCATGGCGAAGCGGGCGTAGCAGTCTCCTTCCGAGCGCACCGGGACGGCCAGCAGCCCGTCCCGGGCGAGCTCCTCGTAAGCGAGGTAGGGCTCGTCCCGCCGGAGGTCGAAGTCCACACCCGAGGCACGGGCGATGGGCCCCGAGACGCCGTAGGCGTCGATGAGGTCGGCCGAGAGCACCCCCACCCCCCGGGTCCGCGCCGCGAAGATCTCGTTGCCCAGCAGGAGGTCCTCGATCTGCGAGAGTCGGGACCGCACCGCCCGGACCGCGGCCCCCGCCCGTCCGCTCCAGCCGGCCGGCAGGTCCTCCTTGAGGCCGCCGACACGGTTGAACATGTAGTGCATCCGCCCCCCCGAAACCTCCTCCATCACCGCCTGGAGGGTCTCGCGCTCACGGAAGGCGTAGAACATCGGGGTGATCGCGCCCAGCTCGATCGGGTAGGACCCGAGGAACATCAGGTGGTTGAGCACCCGGTTGAGCTCGGCGAGGAGCGTACGCAGCCAGGTGGCCCGGACCGGCACCTCCATGCCCACCATCCGCTCCACGGCCAGCACCACGCCGAGCTCGTTGGAGAAGGCGGAGAGCCAGTCGTGGCGGTTGGCGAGGACGATGATCTGGCGGTAGTCGCGCACTTCGAAGAGCTTCTCCACGCCGCGGTGCATGTAGCCGACCACCGGCTCGCAGTGCGCGATGCGCTCGCCGTCGAGGGTGAGCCGGAGCCGGAGCACGCCGTGCGTGGCCGGGTGCTGGGGGCCGATGTTGAGGACCATGTCCTCGGTGGCCAGCCCGGGTCCGCCTCCGCGCTCGTGCTCCACGAAGCCGGCCGCCCCGTCGCCGATCCCGACGACGACGTCGCGACGAGGACTCATGGGCTCATTCTGGCACCGTGGTCGACCGGCGCCGCCTAGGACGGGGGTGGGTCGCGTCGTGCGGCCACGGCACGTCGGGCCTGGCCGGCGATCCACCGGGGGGCACGGCGCAGGTGGTCCAGGGCCCCCTCAATGCGCTGGGTGCTCTCGGTGCTTCCGGCGGCCGGCGCCGGCGAGGCGTCGTCGCCCGCCTGCTGGCGCCGCAGCACCGCGGAGCGGAGCCGTCCGGCGGTGGTCAGCTCGTAGTCCTCACCGGCGCCGTCGGCGTCGACGGGCCGGAAGGTCTCGCCCAGCTCGGGGCAGGAGCGTGTCCCCGAGACCAGCTCCACCAGGGCGTCCAGCGGGTCCTGGTCGCGAGGACCGGTCCGCGCCCGGCGCGCACGTTCGAAGCTCGCCGTCCGTTCGAGGCGCACGAGCTGCCCGTCCGGGAGCGGCACGACGGCCAGGCCGAGGAAGTCCCGGTTCATCACCCGGGCCAGGGAGGCCACCGTGGCGCGTCCCGGGCCCCAGCCCGGGGGCAGGAGCAGCCGGAACGGCGCCGGGAAGGCCGAGTCGGCGATCGTCTCCACACAGCGGACCCGAGACTCGCCCGCCACCTCGGCGGCGACGAGCTGGAGCGCCTGCCGGGGGCAGTGCAGGGGGCTGCGGCGCTCGTCGTCCAGGCACGACCACGGCGCCACCAGCAGGATCTCGAGATCGTCGAAGTCGGCGGCCATCAGGGCGTTGACCGTGTGCCGGACCTGCTCGAAGGAGGCGTCGCCGACCTCGACCACCGCCTGGACCCAGGGGACCGAATAGGAGCGGCCGCGCGTACGCCAGTGCCGCTGGTCGGGAAGCCGGTCGGTCAGGAAGGGGCGGTTGTAGCGGTTGACCTCGTCCTGGCGCCGCATCGCCGTGGACTGCCCGAGGTGCCAGGACCGTGCCTGGGTGTCGGGGACGAACAGCGCCCCTCGCTGGGCGAGGCGGTAACCCAGCTCGATGTCCTCGCCCAGCTTCAGCTCGCGGTCCATCCCGCCGGACGCGCGGTAGAGGTCGGCGGGCACGGAGGCGCAGGCGCCGGTGTGCACGAGGTAGCACTTGACGGGCTTGTCGGTGAGTTCCTCCGAGTCGGCCAGGAAGCGCTCGACCCACTCGTGCGGTCCGGTCCAGCGGTCGACGAAGAGCCCCTCCGCCTCCCCGGCCTTCACCGCCTCCAGGGTGGGCCCGAAGTCGGGCAGCCCCTCCGCGGTGTCCACGAAGCGCTTGTGTCCGAGCACGACCGCCTGGTCCGAGACGTGGTGCCAGCGCATCTGTGCCTCGACCTGGTCCCGGTGCAGCAGCATGTCGGCGTCGAGCCAGTGGATGACCGAACCCTCGGCGACCGCGGCGCCCACCGCGCAGGCGTGGGCGCGTCCCCAGGACCGGGAGGTGCGCACCAGTCGGGTCCGCCGCGGCCGCCAGGAGGGCAGGCTCAGGGCCGGCGAGCTGCCGTCGTCGACGACCACGACGTCGAGCAGGTGCTCGGGGTAGGTCTGGAGCTCGAGGCTGGCCAGGGTGAAGGGGAGGGTGTGGTCCGCGCCGTGGGTCGGCACGACGACGGTGACGGTGAGGTGCGGGTCCCAGCTCCCGAGCGCCGGCACCGCGAGCCGGGTCTAGTCGTTGCCCGGGACCAGGACGCTCCGGTTCCGGTGCGAGTCCAGAGTCTCCACCGTGTCGACTCCTCTCCCTGGGTAGGTGACCCCAGGAGACTACGACGACCAGGTGTCCGCGTGGTGAAGTAGGCCGCGATCGCCGGTGCGGGCGGCGCGCGTGCTGGAATGGTCCCCGTCCGTGAGCGAGCCGAAGGGAGCCAGCGGCGTGGATGACCTGTTCAACCCGCCCGGCGCCAGCTGGGAGCGCGTCTCACCGGACCTGGCCCGGGTGCGTCGCGCGCTCCTGGTTGCAGGCTGGTTGGTGCTGGCGGGGCTCTGGGGCGTCGTCGTCGCGGTCCTCGACCTGCCGTGGTGGACCTTCGCGCTCGCGGTGCTGTTCCTGGTGGTGACCGCGGTCGTCGGCTGGCGCTGGATCGGGCGGGTCGTCGCGCGCTGGGGATACCTCGAGCGCGAGGACGACCTGTGCATCACCCACGGCGCGTTGCTGCGCCGGATGGTGGTGGTCCCCTACGGCCGAATGCAGTACGTCGACGTCCAGGCCGGCCCGCTGGCCCAGACCTTCGGCTACGCCCGCATTCAACTGCACACCGCCAGCCCGGCCACGTCCGCCTCCCTGCCGGGGCTGCCCGCCGCCGAGGCGACCCGATTGCGGGACCGGCTGACCTCGCTCGGCGAGGCGCAGGCCGCCGGCCTGTGAGAAGCCCTATGTCAAGCCGCCTCGTTTTGCTGGGCCAGGAGGCGTTGCAGTGCGCGGTGGGTTTCGGGGTGGTAGGCGAGGCCGTCTTGCCAGCAGTGCCAGATGATGTGGAGCCAGGCGCGGGCAAGGATGCG
>JBBPYL010000100.1:0-4536 GCA_038199935.1 Propionibacteriales bacterium
GAGGTCAAGGCCACCTCGGGCGACAACGTGCTCGGTGGCGACGACTGGGACACCCGGCTCGTCGAGTGGATGATCAAGAAGTTCAAGGACACCAACGGGGTCGACCTCGGCGCCGACAAGATCGCCCGTCAGCGCCTCCAGGAGGCCGCGGAGAAGGCGAAGATCGAGCTGTCCTCCTCGAGCGAGACCACCGTGCACCTGCCCTACATCACCCACTCGGAGTCCGGCCCGCTGCACTTCGAGGAGAAGGTCACCCGCGGCGAGTTCCAGCGTCTGACCGCCGACCTCCTCGACCGGACCAAGGCGCCGTTCCGTCAGGTCATCAAGGACGCCGGCGTCGACGTCTCGAAGATCGACCACGTGATCCTGGTCGGCGGCTCCACCCGGATGCCCGCCGTGGCCGAGGTCGTCAAGGAGCTCACCGGCGGCAAGGAGCCCAACAAGGGCGTCAACCCCGACGAGGTCGTGGCCGTGGGCGCTGCGCTCCAGGCCGGAGTCCTCAAGGGCGAGGTCAAGGACATGCTCCTGCTCGACGTCACCCCGCTGAGCCTGGGCATCGAGACCAAGGGCGGCGTGCTCACCCGGCTGATCGAGCGCAACACGACTATCCCGACCAAGCGCTCGGAGGTCTTCACGACCGCAGACGACAACCAGCCCTCGGTGATGATCCAGGTCTACCAGGGCGAGCGTCAGATGGCTCAGCAGAACCAGCCGCTGGGCAACTTCGAGCTCACCGGTCTGCCCCCCGCCCCCCGGGGCGTGCCGCAGATCGAGGTCACCTTCGACATCGACGCCAACGGCATCGTGCACGTCTCCGCCAAGGACCGCGGCACGGGTCGCGAGCAGTCGATGACGATCACCGGAGGCTCCGCGCTTTCCAAGGCCGACATCGACAAGATGGTCCGCGACGCCGAGGAGTACGCCGAGGAGGACCGTCGCCGCAAGGAGGCGGTGGAGACCCGCAACCAGGCCGACTCGGTCGTCTACTCGACCGAGAAGTTCATCGCCGAGAACGGTGACAAGGTGCCTGACGAGGTCAAGACCGAGGTCCAGGCCGACGTCGACGAGCTGAAGGCGGCTCTGGAGAGCACCGAGGACGGAGCGGACGACGCGATCGTCGCTGCGCTGGCCAAGGTGAGCGAGTCCAGCCAGAAGATGGGTGCGGCGATGTACGCCGCCGGCGAGGCCGACGCGGCCGCCGCCGGAGGCGCCACCGGCACCGGTGACGGCGAGGACGACGTCGTCGACGCCGAAATCGTCGACGAGGAGCCCGGCGACGACGCCGGATCCGAGGGTGAGACGCGGTGACGGCGGGCCACTTCCCGCCCGAGGGGCAGACGGACTTCGACGCCGAGAACGACCCGGCGACCGACAGTCCCGACCCGGCCGGCGGGGGCGAGCAGTCCGCTGCCGCCCCCGGGGGCGACGGGGCGGCGGCACCCGAGCCCGGGGAGGTCGAGCTGACCGCCTCGCGCGCCCGGGTCGACGCCCTGACCGAGGACCTCCAGCGGCTCCAGGCGGAGTACGTCAACTACAAGCGTCGCGTCGACCGTGACCGTGAGCTGGTGCTGGAGAACGCGAAGTACTCCGTGCTCGCCTCCCTGATGCCGGTCCTCGACGACGTCGACCGGGCGCGCGAGCACGGCGAGCTCTCCGGGGGCTTCAAGGCGGTGGCCGACGCGCTGGAGCGCATCGTCTCCGCCCAGGGCCTGACCAAGTTCGGGGCGCCGGGCGACGACTTCGACCCGCGCTTCCACGAGGCACTGATGCACGCCCACTCGGCCGAGGTGACGACGACGGCCTGTCGCGACATCGTGACCGCGGGCTACCTGATCGGGGAACGCGTGGTCCGCCCCGCGCGGGTCACCGTGGTCGGCCCGGAGCCCTCAGACGCGAGTTGATCGCGCACGCCCCACCGAACCCGCCGAGGAGGCTCCATGACCAGCTCAGACTGGCCGAACCAGGATTTCTACAAGGTCCTCGGCGTGGCCAAGGACGCCAAGCCCGACGAGATCAAGAAGGCCTACCGCAAGCTGGCCCGCGCCAACCACCCGGATTCGCACCCGGGCGACAAGCCCGCCGAGGATCGCTTCAAGGCGGTCGCCGAGGCGTACGACGTGGTCGGGGATACCGAGAAGCGTGCCAAGTACGACGAGATGCGCTCGATGGCCTCCTCAGGCTACGGCTCCTACCCCGGCGGTGGCTTCGACGTGGGCGACGTCTTCGGCGGCGGCCGGGGCACCACCTCGGCGCCCGGGGGGTTCAACGACCTCTTCGGGAGTGTCTTCGGTGGTGGCGGTCGCGGCACCCGGCAGACCGCTCGGCGGGGAGCGGACCTGGAGACCGAGGCGACCATCGGCTTCGCTGAGTCCGTCGACGGAGCCACCGTGTCCCTGCGGCTGTCCTCCGACGCGCCCTGCCCCGACTGCTCGGGCACCGGGGCGCGCTCGGGGACCGTGCCCCGGGTCTGTCCCGAGTGCGAGGGCGTCGGCATGCGCGCCGCGTCCGTCGGCGGCGCCTTCACGATGAACGAGACCTGCCGGTCCTGCGCGGGCCGCGGCCTCGTGGTCGACGACCCGTGCCCGACCTGTCACGGATCGGGTCGCGGTCAGTCGAACCGGACCGTGTCGGCCCGCATCCCGGCCGGCGTCAAGGACGGCCAGCGGATCCGCATCCGAGGCAAGGGTGCCCACGGCGAGCGCGGCGGGCCTGCGGGTGACCTGCTGGTCACCGTCCGGGTCGCCGCCCACCCGGTCTTCACCCGCCGCGGGGACAACCTCGCGCTCACCGTCCCGGTCGCCTTCCACGAGGCGGCTCTCGGTGCCCAGGTTGCGGTGCCCACGCTGGGCGGGCCGCCGGTGACGGTGAAGGTGCCGGCCGGGACCCCCAACGGCCGTACGTTCCGCGTCCGCGGCAAGGGCGTGCCCGGCAAGGACGCCCAGGGAGTGCCCCGGACGGGTGACCTGCTGGTGACCGTCGAGGTGCAGGTCCCCGCGCACCTGGGGCCGGACGCGCGAGATGCGCTCGAAGGCTTCCGCGACCTTTCTCCAGACGGCGACCTGCGGGCCAAGCTGTTCGAGGCCGGAGGTGCCCGGTGAGCGACCAGTGGGGCGAACGTCCCGGCCGCCCGGGCCCCGAGGTCCCGGTCTACGTGATCAGCGTGGCCGCCCAGCTCACCGGGCTGCACCCGCAGACGCTGCGCTCCTACGACCGGCTCGGCATCGTCACCCCGGGCAGGACCGGGGGTGGGGGCAGGCGCTACTGCTGGCGCGACATCGAGGTCCTCCGAGAGGTCGCGGACCTGACCGCGGCCGGGATCGGCCTGGAGGGAGTACGCCGGATCCTCGCGCTGGAGCTCCAGGTGGTCGCCCTGCGCCAGCGCGTCCACGAGCTCGAGGAGGACCTCGCCGCGGCCGACCTGCTGCTGCGCAGCACCCTCGAGGCCAGCAAGACCAAGAACCTCCCGGCGGTCCGCAGCAGCGCCTCCGGCGCCGTGACCGTCTGGCGCCGCGGTCGGTACTAGTCCCCCCCTGCCGAGCAGGACCGAGCAGACCGAGCAGCAAGCCCCCGGACCGCCAGGTCCCGGCAGCCCCCTGAGGACGAGTCGAGGCAGAGACCATGGACGCATCCCGCTTCACCACCCGCAGCCAGCACGCCATCACCGACGCGATCGCCCGCGCCACCGCCACCGGTCACGCCCAGGTGGAGCCGCTCCACCTGCTCACCGCGCTGCTCGCGCAGCCCGAGGGCCTGGCCGGTCCGCTGCTGGAGGCGGCGGGGGTCGACCCTGGGGTGGTGGCCACGGCGGCCACGGGCGAGCTGGAGAGGCTGCCGGCCGCATCCGGCACGAGCGTCGGCGCCCCCTCCTACTCCCGCGCCGTGCTTCAGGTGCTCAACAGCGCCACCGAGATCGCGCTGGCCATGAAGGACGACTACGTCTCCGTGGAGCACATCGTGGTCGCGCTGGCCGGGGTGGACGGGCCGGCCAAGGCGGTGCTGCTGGCCGCCGGGGCCACCCAGGAGACGCTGCGCGCGGGTCTCGGCTCGGTGCGCGGCTCGGCCCGGGTGACCACCCAGGACCCAGAGGCGACGTACCAGTCGCTGGAGAAGTACGCCGTCGACCTGACCCAGGCCGCGCGCGAGGGCCACCTGGACCCGGTGATCGGCCGGGACGCCGAGATCCGCCGGGTCATCCAGGTGCTGTCCCGCCGACGCAAGAACAACCCGGTGCTGATCGGTGAGCCCGGCGTGGGCAAGACCGCGGTCGTCGAGGGGTTGGCCCAGCGCGTGGTCGACGGCGACGTCCCCGACTCCCTCAAGGGTCGGCGGGTGCTGTCCCTCGACCTGGCCGCGATGGTCGCCGGCGCGAAGTACCGCGGCGAGTTCGAGGAGCGGCTGAAGGCCGTCCTGAGCGAGATCAAGGAGTCCGCCGGCCAGGTCATCACCTTCATCGACGAGCTCCACACCGTCGTCGGGGCCGGTGCGATCGGCGACTCGGCGATGGACGCCGGCAACATGCTCAAGCCGATGCTGGCC
>JBBPYL010000101.1:0-16640 GCA_038199935.1 Propionibacteriales bacterium
CCGACTACTACACCCACCTGCGACCCGACCAGGCCAAGACACGAGCCCTGCACCAACTCGAAGCCATGGGCTACACAGTCACCTTGGAACACGCCGGCTGAGCACCCCAGCCACTGCCCCACAAGAGAATCTTCGAGTCAGCTAGAGGCGGCGTACGAAAAGGTGGCTGGCCAGCTCGAGGTGGATCTCGGCGGTCTCCCCGCCACTGCCCAGCAGGACTCCGTCCTCGTTGCGTGTGGCCACGATCACCTTGTCCGGCATCGCCCCCACCCGCCGCAGGGCCGCCATCACGACCTCGTCCTTCTGGACCTCCTCGCTGATCCGGCGGAACAGCACGCGCACCTCGCCGTCGGTGCCGAGGACCGAGTCCAGCGCCTCCACGTCGGTCATGAAGCCCTCCGGCTCGTCGGTCTCGCCGAGCTCGTCCAGACCGGGGATGGGGTTGCCGTAGGGCGACTCGGTGGGATGACCGAGAAGCTCGACCAGGCGACGCTCGACGGTCTCGGAGATCACGTGCTCCCACCGACAGGCCTCGGCGTGGACCAGCTCCCAGTCCAGGCCGATGACGTCGGTCAGCAGCCGCTCGGCCAGCCGGTGCTTGCGCATCACGCGCTGCGCTAGCCGGTGACCCTCGGTGGTCAGCTCGAGGTGGCGGTCGCCCTCGACGGTGAGCAACCCGTCGCGCTCCATCCGGGCCACGGTCTGGCTCACGGTCGGCCCGCTCTGGTGCAGCCGCTCGGCGATGCGCGCACGCAGCGGGACGATGTCCTCCTCGACCAGCTCGAAGATGGTCCGAAGGTACATCTCAGTCGTGTCGATCAGGTCGCTCACCCGGCCATTGTTACGCATCTCCCCTGACCGCTGGCACAGTGGACCAATGCCGAGCGACCATCCCCCTGCCTCGACCCGCACGGTCATGTGGTTCCGCCGTGACCTGCGCCTGGGCGACAACCCCGCGCTGCTGGACGCCTGCGACTCCGACGGGGTGCTGCCGCTCTTCGTCCTGGACCCCGCGCTGTGGGGGCCCGCCGGGCTGAGCCGCCGCAGTCACCTCGGCGCCAGCCTGCGCGCCCTGGACGCCTCGCTGCGCCAGCGTCAGGCCGGGTTGTCGGTGGTGCGCGGCGACCCGGTGCGCCAGGTCGTCCTCGCGGCGAAGGAGGTCGGCGCCACCCGGGTGCACGTCGCCGCGGACTACGGGCCCTACGGTCGCCAGCGCGACACGCGGGTCCAGGCGGCCCTCGCCGAGCACGAGATCACGCTCGTGCGCACCGGCTCGCCGTACGCCGTCGCGCCGGGTCGGGTCAAGAACGGGTCGGGGCAGAGCTTCAAGGTCTTCACGCCGTTCTCGCGCGCCTGGGCCGAGCACGGCTGGCGGGCCCCGGTGGAGGCCCCGACCGGGGTGCACTGGCTGGAGGTCGACTCCCCCGTCGACCTCCCCGAGCCGGCTCTCCCCGACGGCCTGGAGCTGCCCCAGGCCGGCGAGCGCGCGGCGGCACGGCGGTGGGAGGCGTTCCTCTCCGAGGGCCTGGACCACTACGGCGACCGGGACCGGCCCGACCTGGACACCACCTCGCACATGTCCGTGCACCTGAAGTGGGGCGAGATCCACCCTCGCACCATGCTGGCCGGCCTCTCCGGGCGGACGAGCAAGGCGGCGACGACGTACCGCCAGGAGCTGGCCTGGCGCGAGTTCTACGCCGACGTGCTCTTCGCTCGCCCGGAGACCGCGCGGGATTACCTGCGCGAGGAGTTCGCGGCGATGTCCTACGACGAGCCGGGCGAGCGTCTGGACGCCTGGCGGGAGGGCCGAACCGGCTACCCGATCGTGGACGCCGGGATGCGGCAGCTGCGGGCCACCGGGTGGATGCACAACCGGGTCCGGATGATCGTGGCCAGCTTCCTGGTCAAGGACCTGCACCTGGAGTGGCAGCACGGCGCCCGGCACTTCATGCGCTGGCTCGTCGACGGCGACCTCGCCTCCAACAACCACGGCTGGCAGTGGGTGGCCGGCAGTGGGACGGACGCGGCCCCGTACTTCCGGGTCTTCAACCCCAGCACCCAGGGGGCCAAGTTTGACCCGGACGGCGCCTACGTCCGACGGTGGGTGGCCGAACTGGGCGACGTCGACGCCCGGTACGTGCACGAGCCGTGGACCGATCCGCAGGGTGTGCCAGACGGGTACCCCGAGCCGATCGTCGACCACAAGGCCGAGCGACGCGAGGCCCTGGACCGGCTGGAGGCGATCAAGAAGTGAGCGGGCTCGTCGTTCCCTCACGCTTCCGGGGGCCAGACCGGTCCGGCAACGGCGGCTGGACGGCGGGCACCCTGGCCGAGCGCGTCGAGGGGGCCGGGGACCGCCCTGTCGTCGAGGTCGGTCTGCGTCAGCCACCTCCCCTGGACGTGTCGATGCGGGTGGACACCGTCGAGGAAGACGACGGGCCGGTCACCGTGATGTCTCTGGGCGGCAGTGTCGTCGCACGGGCCCGGGCCGTCGCCGACGGTCTCACCAGCCTCGACGAGGTAGACGTCCCCGTGGCTCGCGCCGCCCGGGAGCGCTACGCCGGCCTGCGCGCCCACCCCTTCGCCGGGTGCTTCGCCTGCGGTCCGGACCGTGCCGAGGGCGACGGCCTGCGGATCTTCCCCGGCCGCGTCGAGGGAGCCGCTGAGTCCGGTGACGGCGCGCGTGCAGCGGGCGTGGCCTCCACGTGGGTTCCGCACGCGTCGCTGGCCGAGTCCGGCGACGTGGTCGACCCCGGGGTGGAGCGGGTGGGGCTGGGGACGGCCTGGGCCGCGCTGGACTGCGTAGGGGGCTGGTCGGCCGACATCGTGGGACGTCCGATGGTCCTGGTCCGGATGACCGCACGCGTCGACGCGCTGCCGGTGGTCGGCGAGGAGCACGTCGTGGTCGGGAGGTGGCTGGGCCGGGAGGGGCGCAAGACGACTACCGCAGCCACGCTCTACGACGCGGACGGCCGGGTGGTCGGGACCGCCGAGCACCTCTGGGTCGACATCGACCCCGCCCTCTTCTCCTGAACCGGGAAGTTCCCCAAGGTATGCAGGAGATCTGGCTCTCCCCATGGTGAATTCCTCACGGGGAGGGGCAGATCTCCGTGGGGAGTACGCCGTACCGCCAGCGCCGACTCGGCGGGTTCGCGGCGTGCACGAGCGCCGACTCGGCGGGGCGACGGCGGGCCTAGAATTGACACCTTCGCCCGCGGGGACTGGGATTGGATCGTGCACACGCCTTCTGACGCCGTCCTCGCGCCCGAGTGGAACCGCGACGTGCCGTGGTGGCGCGACGCGGTCTGCTACCAGATCTACATCCGCAGCTTCGCCGACGGCGACGGCGACGGCGTCGGCGACTTCCCCGGGATCCGCCGCCGGCTGCCCTACCTGGCCGCCCTCGGCGTGGACGCCGTGTGGATCACGCCGTTCTACACCTCTCCCCAGCACGACCACGGGTACGACGTCGCCGACTACCGCGACGTCGATCCGCTGTTCGGCGACCTCGATGACTTCGACGCGATGCTCCGTGAGGCGCACGCCCTGGGCTTGAAGGTGATCGTCGACGTGGTTCCCAACCACACCTCCTACGAGCACCCGTGGTTCGGCGAGGCGCTCGCCGCCGCCCCCGGCTCGTCGGCCCGCGAGCGGTACGTCTTCCGCGACGGCCTCGGCCCCGACGGCGCCGAGCCGCCGAACAATTGGCAGTCGATGTTCGGCGGAGACGCCTGGACCCGGCTCGACGACGGCCAGTGGTACCTCCACCTCTTCGACTCCACCCAACCGGACCTGAACTGGTGGAACCCCGAGGTCGGCGACGAGCTCGAGTCGGTGCTGCGCTTCTGGCTCGATCGCGGCGTGGACGGCTTCCGGATCGATGTGGCGCACGGCCTCTACAAGCCTGCCGACCTCACCCCGAGCGAGCCGGGCCAGGAGCCGCCGTACCCGATGTGGGACCAGCCCGAGGTGCACGACGTCTACCGTCGGTGGCACGGTGTGCTGGCCGAGTACGACGACCGGATGGCCGTGGGCGAGGCCTGGACCCCCACCCCGGAGTCGATGGCCCGCTACGTCCGCACCGACGAGCTCCAGCAGACGTTCAACTTTCTCTGGCTGGTGGCCCCCTGGTCGGCCACCGAGTTCGGCACGGTCGTGCGCGAGTCGCTCGACGCGGTCGGCCTGGTCGGCGCCTCCCCCACGTGGGTGCTCTCCAACCACGACGTCGTCCGCCACGTCACCCGCTACGGCGGTGGCGCGGTCGGCCGGGAGCGGGCGAGAGCCGCGCTGCTCACGATGCTGTCGCTGCCCGGGTCGGTCTACCTCTACCAGGGCGAGGAGCTGGGTCTCGAGCAGGTCGACGTGCCCGCCGAACACCGTCGGGACCCGAGCTTCCACCGCACCAAGGACACCGAGAGCCCGGAGATCGGCCGGGACGGCTGTCGGGTACCCGTCCCGTGGTCGGGCCACTCGTCGCCGTACGGCTTCGGCCCCGGTGACGCCCAGCCGTGGCTGCCGATGCCGGAGGAGTTCGCCGGCCTCACCGCCGCGGACCAGGAGGACGACCCGGCCTCGATGCTGAGCTTCTACCGTGCGGTCCTGGCCCTGCGCCGAGGGGCGGTGGCCGGTCTGTCCGACGAGGTCGAGCTGCTCGACTCCGCGCCGGACACCCTCGCCCTGCGGCGTACGACGGCGCAGCCGGACGGCGCCGGCCTGGTCTGCGTAGTCAACTGCGGCGTCGACCCGGCCACGCTGCCCGACGCGGCCGGCGAGCTGCTGCTGGCCAGCGGCGAGTGCCTCGCGGAGGATGCCGAGGGTGTGCGCCGACTGGCTCCGGACACGGCGGGGTGGTTCCGGGCCGTCTGAGCCTCAGGGCCGTACGAACACGCGCTCCGCAGGGTCCTCGGCCGAGACACCCGCATCAACGAAGCCGTGCCGGCGGTAGAGCCTCTGGGCCCGGACGTTCACGGTCCTGACCACCAGCGATACGCCCCGGTCCTGCTGCGCGGCGTGCTCGATCACCGTGCACAGAGCGAGCTCACCCAGTCCGCGGCCGCGCGCCTCGGGGGTCACCCACAGCGAGATCAGCTGGATCCTGCCGTCTGCCCCGGGCTCCGTGGCGCTGACCATCCCCAGATCGGCGCCGTCCGCGCCGAGCACGATGTTCAGCGGGGCCCACGTAAGCCGGTCGCGCCACCGCTGCTCCACGTCACCGGGGCCTGACCAGTCCGCCAGGGTGGACCCGAAGACCTCCGGTGAGTCCGCCAGGGCACGGCGACGCAGGAGCCGCCAGCGGGCCCAGTCGTCGGGCCCGAGGCTGATCACCTGCACCTCGTCGCTCACGGCCGCGATCCTCCCAGAACAGTGGCGAGAAAATCTCCTTGTCGCGGGGTCGGTCGGGACGTAGCCTCGTCGTACACGGAAAGGAGGTGGTCCAGAAGTGAATTCTTCCCGGACTTGTGAGGTGGCTGCTTACTAGCAGCGCACCCGCCGACGCGGTTCTCGTCATCCGACGGGTCGCGCGCTGGCAAATCCACAGCAGTCACCCGGCCCGTGGGCGCTCCGGAGATGTCCGCCCGGAGAGCGCTCCCTCCTCGGAGGGGCGCACCGCCCACGGGTCGTCTGCTCTCCGGACTCCTTCGGCTCAGCTGACTGCAGCCGCGAACTGCGCCTGGTAGAGCGCGGCGTAGGCACCAGCGAGGTCGAGCAGCTCCTCGTGCGTGCCCTGCTCGACGATCCGCCCCGACTCCATGACCAGGATGAGGTCCGCATCGCGGATGGTGGACAGCCGGTGCGCGATCACGAAGCTGGTCCGGTCCGAGCGCAGCGCGGCCATCGCCTGCTGGACCAGCAGCTCGGTGCGGGTGTCCACCGAGCTCGTCGCCTCGTCGAGGATGAGCAGCGCCGGGTCGGCCAGGAATGCGCGGGCGATGGTGACCAGCTGCCGCTCCCCGGCGCTCAGCGATCCTCCCTCCTCGTCGATAACCGTGTCGTAGCCGTCCGGCAGGTTGTGCACGAAGCGGTCGACGAAGGTGGCCCGTGCCGCCTCCAGGAGCTGCTCCGGCGTCGCGTCGGGGCGTCCGTAGGCGATGTTGTCGCGGATGGTGCCGCCGAAGAGCCAGGTGTCCTGGAGGACCATGCCGGTCCGCCCGCGCAGGTCCCCCCTCCTCATCGAGGCGATGTCGACGCCGTCGAGGGTGATCCGGCCGGCGTCCACGTCGTAGAAGCGCATCACGAGATTGACCAACGTGGTCTTGCCGGCACCGGTCGGACCGACGATGGCCACGGTCTGTCCGGGCCGGGCCACCAGCGAGAGGTCCTCGATCAGCGGCCGGTCCTCCTCGTAGCGGAACGAGACGTGCTCGAAGACCACCTCGCCGCGTCCGTCGGTGGCGAGCGGCGCGGCCTGCTCCACCGGCTCCTCCTCGGCGTCGAGGAGCTCGAAGACCCGCTCGGCCGAGGCCACGCCGGACTGGAGCAGGTTCACCATCGAGGCGAGCTGGGTCAGCGGCTGGGTGAACTGTCGGGAGTACTGGATGAAGGCCTGCACCTCCCCCAGCGTCATCGAGCCGTTGGCCACCCGGAGACCGCCCAGGACGGCGATGACGACGTAGTTCAGGTTTCCCAGGAACATCATCACCGGCATGATCAGGCCGGAGACGAACTGCGCGCCGAAGCCGGCGGCGAACAGCGCGTCGTTCTCGCGGCCGAAGACCTGCTCGACCTCCCGCTGGCGGCCGAAGACCTTGACCAGGGAGTGGCCGGTGAAGGTCTCCTCGATGTGGGAGTTCAGCGTCCCCGTACGCCGCCACTGGTCGACGAAGAGCCCCTGGGAGCGCTTCATGATCTGAGTGGTGACCACCATCCCGACCGGGACGGTGACCAGGGCGATCAGCGCCAGGGTCGGGGAGATCGAGAACATCATCGCCAGCACCCCGACCACGGTGAGCAGCGAGACGAGCAGCTGGCTCATCGTCTGCTGCAGGGTCTGGCTCACGTTGTCGATGTCGTTGGTCACCCGGGAGAGCAGCTCGCCGCGCGGCTGCCGGTCGAAATATGACAGCGGCAGGCGGTTGATCTTGGTCTCGACGTCGTTGCGCATCTGGCGGACGGCGCCCTGCACCACGTCGTTGAGGATGAACCCCTGGAGCCAGGCCAGCACCGCCGCCGCGACGTAGACGCCGAGCACCAGCAGCAGCACCCGGGCGACCGCGTCGAAGTCGACACCCTGGCCGGGGACGACGTCCATTCCCGAGAGCATGTCGGCCAGGCCGCCCTCGCCCCGGGCCCGCAGGTTGGCCACGGCCTCGGCCTGGGTCGTGCCCTGGAGCAGCCGCCCGAAGACGCCGGAGAAGATCAGGTCGGTGGCGCGACCGAGCAACCGGGGACCCATGACGGTGAGCCCGACGCTGAGCACGGCCAGCGCCATGACGGCGGCGACCTTGAGGCGCTGCGGTCGGAGCCGGCCGGCGAGGCGGCGGGCGGAGGGACCGAAGTCCAGTGACTTCTGGGCGACCATCCCGCCGCCGAAGGGTCCCCGTCCGGGGCCTGGGCCGGACTGGATCCGCTCGGTCTCCCTCAGGACGCCGCCCTGGCTCTTCGCACCGGCCGAGCCGGGGCTGTCGGGCGAGCCGCACTCGCCGGGGGTCTCGGGGGCGCTCACACGGCCTCCTCGGGGGTCAGCTGGGAGACGACGATCTCCTGGTAGGTGGCACAGGTCTCGAGCAGCTCGTCGTGCGTCCCGCGACCCACCACGGCCCCGTCCTCGAGGACGACGATCTCGTCCGCGCCCACGATGCTGGAGATCCGCTGGGCCACCAGGAGCACGGCTGCCGTGGTGGTGACCGGGGCCAGCGCCACTCTGAGCCGGACGTCGGTGGCCAGGTCGAGCGCGGAGAACGCGTCGTCGAAGAGGTAGATGTCCGGGCGCCGGACGACCGCCCGGGCGATGGCGAGGCGCTGGCGCTGACCTCCGGACAGGTTGGCGCCGCCCTGGCTGATCAGGGCGTCCAGGCCCCCGGTCATCTCCTCCACGAAGTCCCGGGCCTGCGCGATCTCCAGCGCCTCCCAGAGATCGGCCTCGGTCGCCTCGGGCTTGCCGTGGCGCAGGTTGTCGGCGACTGTGCCGGAGAAGAGGAAGGCCTTCTGGGGCACCAGGCCGATCCGCGACCAGAGCACCTCGGGATCGAGGCGGCGTACGTCGACCCCGTCCACCCTGACCTCACCGCTGGTGACGTCGAAGAGCCGCGGGACCAGGTTGACCAGCGTCGTCTTGCCGGCGCCGGTCGAGCCGACCACGGCGACGGTCTGCCCGGCCCGGACCTCGAGGTTGACCGACCGAAGGACCGGGTCGTCCGCCCCGGGGTAGGAGTAGGTCACCGACCGCAGCGAGAGCCCACCGCCGCGGGTGCTCGGCTGAACCGGGTCGACGGGCGGGACCACCGAGGAGTCGGTCTCCAGCACCTCGCCGATCCGGTCGGCGCAGACCGCGGCCCGCGGGATCATCATCAGCATGAAGCTGGCCATCATCACCGCCATCAGGATCTGGACCAGGTAGGCCAGGAAGGCGGTCAGCGATCCGACCTGCATGGCTCCGTCGTCGACCCGGTGACCGCCGAACCAGAGCACGGCGACGGAGGAGACGTTGAGGATGAGCATCACGGTCGGGAACATCGTCGCCATCCAGCGACCCGTCCGCACCGCGACCTCGGTGACGTCGTCGTTGGCCCGCCCGAAGCGGGCGGCCTCGACCGGCTCGCGCACGAAGGCCCGGACGACCCGGATGCCGGTGATCTGCTCACGGAGCACGCGGTTGACCACGTCGATCCGGGTCTGCATGAGTCGGAATCCGGGCACCATCCGCGAGGCGATCAGGCCCACGGCCACGAAGAGCACCGGGACGGCGACCGCGACCAGCCAGGAGAGGCCGACGTCCTCGCGCACCGCCATGGCCACGCCGCCGACCATCATGATCGGAGCGCTGACCATCATGGTGAAGGTCATCAGCACCAGCATCCCGACCTGCTGGACGTCGTTGGTGGTCCGGGTGATCAGCGACGGCGCCCCGAACAGGGCCACTTCGCGCGCGGAGAAGGTGCCGACCCGGGCGAACAGCTCGGCTCTCAGGTCGCGGGCCACGGACATCGCGGTGCGCGCGCCGACGTACACGGCGCCCACGCTGCAGAGGATCTGGATCATCGAGACGCCGAGCATGACGCCGCCGAGCCGAGTGATGTAGCCGGTGTCCCCCTGGGCCACCCCGTTGTCGATGATGTCGGCGTTCAGGCTGGGTAGGTAGAGCGCGGCCATCGTGGCCAGGAACTGCAGAACCACGATCAGGACGATCGCAGGACGGTACGGCGCCAGCCGCACCCGGAGAAGTCGCAGCAGCATGCTCAGTCCCTCCCCTTCGTGGCTGGCTCGGCGACGATGCCGTGCAGGAGCAGGTCGACCATGTCCTCGGCGTCGAGGCGTTCCTCGGCCCGGACGCCGGGGTTGCGCGAGCCCATCAGCAGGGTGCGCAGCAGCACCGCCGCGCGGAGCGGAGAGACCGAGAGCTGGTCGGTGAAGGGCTCGAAGGCCTCGGAGATCATCTCCAGCACGGCCTGGTGCAGGTCGACGACGACCTGCGGCGGCCCGGGCTTGCAGTGCTCGCCCTCCGCACTGCGTCGATGCATCCAGTGCTGACGCATGGCCATCATCAGGGCGAAGACCTGCTCGGCCCGGGCGAGCTCGAGCTCGGTCACGAGCCGGACGGCCGACGGCAGGTCCCGTACGTCGACGAGCGCCGCCCGCAGCTCGGCGCGGGCCTCGGCCGGGTCCAGCGCGTCGGCCACGACGGCTTCGAAGAGGGTCTCCTTGTCGGGGAAGACCCGGAAGATGGTGCCCTCCGCCACTCCGGCGGCGTCGGCGATCATCCGCGTGGTGACCGCGTCACCGTGCGCGACCAGCAGCGGCCGGACGGCCGAGACCAGGGCGGCACGCCGCTCATCAGGGCTCAGGGGGGCGGCGCGGGGGGGCATGCGGACCAGAATAACTGAGTGAGCGCTCACTCACAAGTGCGGCTACGCCGACTACGGCGCCAGCCGCTCGACCTTCCAGCCTCCCTGCGACGTCGTGCGGTAGCGGAGCCGGTCGTGCATTCGGCTGGTGCGGCCCTGCCAGAGCTCGACGCTCTCCGGAGCCACACAGAAGCCTCCCCAGAAGTCCGGGAGCGGGACCTCACCGTCGCCGAACCGCTCGGCCGCCTCGGCGTACCGCGTGTCCAGCGCGGCGCGGGAGCCGACCACCTGCGACTGCGGCGAGGCCCAGGCGCCGAGTTGCGAGCCTCGGGGGCGGGCGTGGAAGTACGCCTCGCTGTCCTCGCGGGCTAACCGGGTCACCCGGCCCTGGACCCGGACCTGGCGCTCGAGGTCGTGCCACGGGAACAGCAGCGCGCAGCGTGGGTTCGCCTCCAGCTCGACCCCCTTGTCCGAGCCGTAGTTGGTGAAGAACACGAAGCCGTGCTCGTCGAGACCCTTGAGCAGGACCACCCGCGAGGAGGGGGCACCGTCCGCATCCGCGGTGGAGACGACCATTGCGTTCGGCTCGCGGATCCCGCCCGCCGCCGCGTCGGCCAGCCAGCGACGGACCATGGCCAGCGGGTCCGGCGTCAGGTCGCTCTCGGCGAGCCCTCCGGCCGCGTAGTCACGCCGGAGGGGCGCCAGGTCGGACAGCGCGGGGTCAGACCGTGCAGGGCCGGACAGTGCGGGGTCGACGTTCTGGCGGGAGTCGCTCACCCGACCGACCCTAGCCCGGGCGTCAGGCGGGAGAACGGGTCGCGACACATCCGAGGCAACCACGGGCGGCGCCGGAGCGTATCTCGATCAGAATCCGGCGAGAGAGGACGAGGGGCGGCGATGGACGAGCAGGAGCTCGACGATTTCTACACCGCGTCCTTCGACCGGTTGGTCCACCAGGTCCACGCCATGATCGGGGGACCGCGAGGAGCCCAGGACTGCGTTCAGGAGGCGTTCGTGCGGGCCTGGTCCCACCGGACCCGGCTCGATCGGGCTCGCGTCCCCGAGCCGACGCCGGCCACAGCAACGACCTGGCGGTCGCGATGGGACGCACCCAGGTGCAGCAGGTCGTCCAGTCCGACCGGGCTCCACGTCGGCCTGGGCCGGTGCGGCCGAGCTGCGTTTCGCGAGCCCGGCCGCGCTCGGGCGGCCTACCGCGCCGTCCGAGACTGGCTCGAGAGTTGCTCGGATCAGGTCGACACCTCCCACCGTCTCGAGGTGGTCAGTGACGACGGGCTCGGCACGCCGCACGAGGCCCGGCCCGAGCCGGGCGACGCGTACTGGCGCGGCCGCCGGATCTCCTGACCCTCACAACCCGCCGAGTCGGCGGGGTTATCAGGAGGGTCAGCCCTTCTGGAGCAGCTTGCGCATCAGGTCGGCCGTGGCTGAGGGGGTCTTGCCCACCTGGACGCCCGCTGCCTCGAGGGCCTCCTGCTTGGCCTGCGCCGTCCCGGAGGAGCCGGAGACGATGGCACCGGCGTGGCCCATCGTCTTGCCCTCCGGCGCGGTGAAGCCGGCGACGTAGCCGACGACCGGCTTGGTCACGTGGTCCTTGATGTACGCCGCAGCGCGCTCCTCGGCGTCACCCCCGATCTCGCCGATCATCACCATCGCATCGGTGTCCGGGTCCTCCTCGAATGCCTTGAGGCAGTCGATGTGCGTGGTCCCGATGATCGGGTCACCGCCGATGCCGACCGCGGAGGAGAAGCCGAAGTCCCGCAGCTCGTACATCATCTGGTAGGTCAGGGTGCCGGACTTCGAGACCAGCCCGATCCGTCCGGCGCCGCTGATGCTGGCCGGAATGATCCCCACGTTGGACTTGCCGGGGCTGATCAGTCCGGGGCAGTTCGGGCCGATGATCCGGGTCGTGCCCTTGGCCTGGGCGTAGGAGAAGAAGTCCGCCGTGTCGTGGACGGGAACCCCCTCGGTGATCACGACGACCAGGGGCATGCCCGCGTCGACGGCCTCGATGACGGCGCTCCGCGTCCCGGCCGGGGGCACGAAGACGACCGACACGTCGGCCCCGGTCTTCTCCATCGCCTCGCCCACGGAGCCGAAGACCGGTACGGCGAGGTCGTCGAACTCGACGACCTGGCCGGTCTTCTTCGGGTTCACCCCGCCTACGACCTGTGTCCCGGAGGCGATCATCCGGCGGGTGTGCTTTTGGCCCTCGGAGCCGGTCATCCCCTGGACGACCACCTTGGAGCTCTCGGTCAAGAAGATCGACATGTCCCTAGTTCCTCTCCGCGGTGGCGGCCTGGTGGGCCAGCTCGGCCGCTCGGTCCGCTCCGCCGTCCATGGTGTCGGCTAGCGTCACGATGTCGTAGGCGGCCTCGGACAGGATCCGACGCCCCTCCTCGACGTTGTTGCCGTCCAGGCGTACGACGAGGGGCTTGTTCGCCTCGTCACCGAGGATCTTCAGCGCCTGCACGATGCCGTCGGCCACCGCGTCGCACGAGGTGATCCCCCCGAAGACGTTCACGAAGACGCTGCGGACCTGGCCGTCGTTGAGGATGACGTCGAGCCCGTCGGCCATCACCTGCGCGGAGGCGCCGCCGCCGATGTCGAGGAAGTTGGCCGGCTTCACGCCGCCGTGCGACTCGCCGGCGTACGCGACGACGTCCAGGGTGGACATCACCAGTCCGGCACCGTTGCCGATGATGCCGACCTCGCCGTCGAGCTTCACGTAGTTGAGTCCCTTGGACTTGGCCTTGGCCTCGAGCTGACCGCCGGCGTCGTCGTCGGCGATCTCGAAGGCCGCGTGGTCCTCGTGGCGGTACTCGGCGCTCTCGTCGAGGGTCACCTTGCCGTCCAGCGCGTCGAGGTGGCCGTCACCGAGTCGTACGAGGGGGTTGACCTCGACCAGGGTGGCGTCCTCCTTGACGAACACGTCCCAGAGCTTCTTGACGACGTCCTTGGCCTCCTCGGCCACATCCTCGGGAAAGCGGGTGGCAGCGACGATCTCGGCCGCCTTCGCGTCGTCGACGCCGACCTGCGGGTCGATGGAGACCTTCGCGACGGCATCGGGGTTGGTGCGGGCGACCTCCTCGATCTCCACCCCGCCCTCGATGCTGGCGATGCACAGATAGTTCCGGTTCGACCGGTCGACGAGGAAGGAGAAGTAATACTCCTCGGCGATGTCGGCCGTCGGGGCGATGAGCACCCGGTGGACGGTGTGGCCCTTGATGTCCATCCCGAGAATCTCGCCGGCCTTGGTCACCGCGTCCTGCGGGTCGGCTGCGAGCTTCACGCCGCCAGCCTTGCCGCGTCCGCCGACCTTGACCTGAGCCTTGACCACGACCTTGCCGCCCAGTCCGGCCGCTGCCTCCTCGGCGTCGGCCGCCTCGAGGACCACGGTGCCCAGGGTGGCGGGAACTCCGTGCTTGGCGAAGAGCTCCTTCGCTTGGTACTCCATCAGGTCCACAGGTCTACCCGTCCTTGTCCTCGGCGCTCGGCTGGTCGTCGTGCCCGGGGACCGCACCGACGCCGGCTGGGCGGTCCAGGCCTGACCCTAGCCCCGGCCGAGGGTCCATCTCCATGTCACCCCCACTACATTCCACGCTCCGGGAGAGACTGGATCGTGCTCGACTCGCTCTCCCCACCACGTCGTCGGCTCGTGCTCGTCGCCCTGGCCCTCGGCCTGCTGACGGCACTGGCCGGCTCCCTCGCCGTCACCCTTCCCCGGCTCGACGCGCCGACCGCGGTCGATCAGGGCGTGCCGGGTCCGGTCCTGCTCGTGAGTGGGTACGGCGGGTCGGTGGCCTCGCTCGAGCCGCTGCGCACGCATCTGGAGGGCCAGGGCCGAGACGTGGTCGTGGGCCCGCCGCTCGGGGACGGGACCGGTGACCTCCGGCGTCAGGCACAGGCGTTGGGCGAGGCCGCCGAGAGCGCGTTGGCGACGTACCACGCCACGTCGGTCGACGTGGTTGGCTACTCCGCCGGCGGCGTGGTGGCCCGATCCTGGGTCCGCGACCACGGCGGTGCCGCGGTGGCCCGACGGGTGTTCAGCATCGGTACGCCGCAGCACGGGACGGAGCTCGCTGCCGAGGCGGCCGGGATCTTCGGGGGCTGCCCCGAGGCCTGCGAGCAGCTGGCCTCGGGGAGCAGCTTCCTGCGCGCCCTCAACGCCGGGGACGAGACGCCCGACGGCCCGCGCTTCGTGTCGGTGTGGTCGCGGACGGACGAGGTTGTCCTCCCTCCCGACTCCGCCCGGCTGGCCGGAGCGCTCGACCTGACGGTGCAGGACTCGTGCCCGCGGGCCCGTACGTCTCACGGCGCACTGCCCGGGGACCCCGTCGTCCTGGCCACGCTGGACAGCACGCTCGGGACGGCCTTGCCCGCGCCACCCCAGCCGTCGGCGTGCGGCTGATCGGGTCCTCCCGCTGCTGTTCACGAGGGTGACGGCCCTACCGGCGCGGGGGCCGAGCCGGGTCAGGAGGTGATGTCCTTGGTGGAGAAGTTCGCCCAGGCCGCCCCCAGGAACACCCCGACGTACACCCCCTGAAGGGCCAGACCCCGGACCAGGTCGCGCCAGAGGATCGGCTCGCGGAAGAGGTCCACGAAGGCCAGCCAGTAGCGGGTCGGGAGGTACGGGTGCAGCGCCCCGGCCGCGTCGAGCGTGAGGAGCAGGGTGGACGCGATGAGGAAGACCAGGGCCCCCAGGGCGGCGCCCAGCGAGGAGTCGGTGACGGTGGAGAGGAAGAGGGCAAGCGCCGCGACGCCGAGCATCGACACGGTGACGTATCCGATCGAGAGCAGCGTCCGTTGCACGATCTGGGTCGAGGTGAGGCTCGTGCCGGAGAACCCGGTGACCGCTCCGGTGGAGGTCCCGTCCCCGAGCAGCAGCCGGCCCACGACGTACCCGACCGCGGCCACCACGACCACCGCGAGCAGGACGAAGGCGACGATGCTCAGCAGCTTGGCCACGAGCAGCGTCGTACGCCGGACGGGGCGCACCAGCACGTAGCGCAAGGTTCCGGCCGCGGCCTCGCCGGCGATCGCGTCCCCGGCCACCACGGCGACCGCCACGGGCATGAACAGCGGCAGGACCATGGCCAGCGCGGCGAGCGGGAAGAGGGTCCCGTCGGTCAGCACGGCGGACAGGAAGGCCGGACCCTCACCGGCCTGCGGCCCCAGCTCGGTGACCGAGAGCAGGACCGCCACCAGCGTGGGCAGGGCATTCAGCAGGACGACGATGACCCAGGTGCGAGGGCGTCGGAGCAGCTTGACCAGCTCGACCCGGATCATCGGGGCTCACCCTGACCGGTCCACTCGACCGTCTCCGACCCGCTCGACCCGCCCGAGGCGCTCAAGGTGCCCGAGGTGTTTGAGGGGCCGGAGGTGTTTGAGGCGCCGGGCTGCGCGGACAGCTCCGCCGGCTCGCGGGCCGTGCGGCGGTGCGCCCGGGCCGCCTCGAGGACGACCTCCTCCAGCCCACGCCGCTCAGGGCGCAGCTCGACCACCCGCAGACCCCGCCCGACGACCTCCGCGTTCAGCGCCGCCGGGTCGGCGCACCGCACGAGCAGCCGGTTCCCGTCGCGCTCCTCCACCCGGCCGTGGACCAGCTGCGGCACGGCGGCGGCATCCGGGGTGACCAGCTCGACGCGTCCGGTCGGCGCCCACAGGGCGGTGAGCTCGTCCTGGAGGATCAGGGCGCCGCGGTCCAGGACACCGATCCGGGAGCACAGCTGCTCGATCTCGGCCAGCAGGTGGCTGGAGAGGAAGATCGTGGTGCCGTCCCGGTTCAGGCCCAGCAGCAGGTCACGCATCGCCCGGATGCCTTGGGGGTCCAACCCGTTTGTCGGTTCGTCGAGCACCAGCAGACGCGGGGAGCGCAGCAGAGCGGCCGCCATCCCGAGCCGCTGCCGCATGCCCAGCGAGTAGCCGCGCACAGCCCGGTCGGCGGCGTGCTGTAGGCCCACCGCCTCCAGCGCCTCGTCGACGCGGGCCGTACGACTCCGAGAGCCTCGGGTCGAGCCCATCGAGTCGACGAGGCGCAGGTTGGCGCGCCCGGAGAGGTGTCCGTACGCTGCAGGCCCCTCCACCAGGGTGCCGACCTGCGGCAGCACGCGCGCGGCCGACCGGGGCATCGGCTCGCCCAGCAGCGTGACCTCGCCGGAGGTCGGGAGCACCAGACCCAGGAGCATCCGCACCGTGGTCGTCTTGCCCGAGCCGTTGGCGCCCAGGAAGCCGTAGACGTCGCCCTCACGGACGTCGAGGTCGACGTCGTCCACCGCGCGCACGGACCCGTAGCGCTTGGTCAGGGCGTGGGTGGTGATCATCCGCTGAACCAGAGGGGTTTTGGGAGCTCGTCCGCCGCGGCCTCGAGGGCGTCACGTTCGAGGGTGCCGACCAGCAGCCAGCGAATGTCGTAGCGGCTCCCCTCGGTGAGCAGGAGGCCCAGCGGCGGGCTCAGCACGAGGGTCCCTCCGGAGTCCAGGTCGACGGCGCGACCGCCCAGCTCCTGCTCGATCGCCCCGGCCGCCCGACCGCTCAGGGGCAGCGCCAGCAGCGCCGTCGGTCCGCGACCGTAGATCCCCACCGACTGACACGCGCCGCCACGGCGCGGCCGACCTGCCAGCG
>JBBPYL010000102.1:0-8865 GCA_038199935.1 Propionibacteriales bacterium
TCCGAGTCGGCCAGTATGTGGACGACGCCTGAGCGCCGCCCGTGCGGTTCGGGACCGCCCAGGCGCAGCATGTCGACGTCTTCCCCGGTGACGGAGCGGACGACGTCGGGACCGGTGACGAAGATCCGGCCCTCGGGGCCGAGGATGACCACGTCGGTCAGGGCGGGCCCGTACGCCGCACCGCCGGCCGCCGGGCCGAGGACGACCGAGATCTGCGGGATCTTGCCCGAGGCCTGGGTCATCGCGTGGAAGATCAGTCCCACCGCGTGCAGCGAGAGCACCCCCTCGGCCAGCCGCGCTCCGCCGGAGTGCCACAGGCCGATGACGGGCACCCGGTCGGCCAGGGCGCGCTCGTAGGCGTGCACGACGGCCTTGCAGCCGACCTCACCCATCGCCCCACCCATCACGGTGGCGTCGGAGCAGAAGGCGACGACGACCGAGCCGTCGATCTTGCCCACGCCGGAAAGCATGCCGCTGCCGTCGTCCTCGGTGATCAGCTCGAGGGTGCCCTCGTCGAAGAGGGCGGCGAGACGGCGGTTCGGGTTGCGCGGGTCCTCCTCGCGCGGCAGCTTGGCCGGCTTCGCGGGAGCGGATGCGGCGGGTGCTGCGGGTGCGGTGGTCATCCGGTCTCCGTCGGGTTGGTCGAGGCGCTGCGGCGGCCGGGCCGGGGTCGGCCCGGTCCGGCTAGACGCTGCGGAAGGCGATGGCGACGTTGTGGCCGCCGAAGCCGAAGGAGTTGTTGAGGGCGCCGATGGTGCCCTCGGGCAGGGTGCGCTGCTCGGTGGCCACGTCGAGCCCGATGTCCTCGGGGTCGTCGAGGTTGATGGTCGGGGGCACGACCCGGTCCCGCAGGGCGAGGATCGTGGCCAGGGACTCCAAGGCGCCGGCGGCGCCGAGCAGGTGCCCGGTCATCGACTTGGTGGAGGTGAGCACGACCTGGTCGGCGGCGTCACCGAGCGCGTTGCGGATGGCCCCGGCCTCGGCCACGTCACCCTGCGGTGTCGACGTGGCGTGGGCGTTGATGTGGAAGACGTCCGACGGCTGCATCCCGCCCTCGCGCAGCGCGGTGCGCATGGCCCGGGTGGCCCCCAGGCCGGAGGGGTCCGGCTGGGCGATGTCGTGGGAGTCCGCGGTGATCCCGGCTCCGGCCACCTCGGCGTACACGGTCGCTCCACGGGCCTCGGCGTGCTCCGCAGACTCCAGGACGAGCACGGCCGACCCCTCGCCGAGGACGAAGCCGTCACGGCCCTTGTCCCAGGGACGTGAGGCGAGCTCGGGCTCGTCGTTGCGCTTGGAGAGCGCCATCATCTGGCCGAAGGCGGCCATCGGGAGCGGGTGGATCGCCGCCTCCGTGCCGCCGACCACGACGACGTCGGCCCGGCCTAGCCGGATCATGTCGACGCCCAGCGCGATGGCCTCGTTGCCGGACGCGCAGGCCGAGACGGGGGTGTGCACCCCGGCGCGAGCCCCCAGCGCGAGACCGATGTTGGCCGCCGGCGAGTTCGGCATCAGCATGGGGATGGCCAGCGGCGAAACCCGGCGCGGGCCCTTGGCCAGGAGCGCGTCGTAGTTGCTCAGCAGGGTGGTGACCCCGCCGATGCCCGAGGCCATCGCGACCCCGAGGCGCTCGGCGTCGACGGTGCTGTCGGTGGTGTCGGTGCTGGCGGTGTCGTCGTGGGAGCTCTCGGCGTCGGTGTCGTCCTTCGCGACGCTGAGGCCGGAGTCGGCCCAGGCCTCCAGGGCGGCGACGAGGGCGAACTGCCCGGACCGGTCCAGGCGACGCGCTTTGACCCGCTCGAGGGCCTCGGTCGGCTCCACGGCGACCTCGGCCGCGATCTGGGTCGCGAGCTGCGCGGCCCACTCGTGTTTCAGGGGCCGTACGCCTGACTGACCGGCCAGCAGGGCGGCCCAGGTGGTCGGCACGTCACCCCCGACCGGGGACGTCGTACCGAGTCCGGTCACGACCACTCGTGTGGCGCTCATCTTGGTCCTCACCTCGTCTGCGTGGGCCGCGGTCATCCCGCGTCCTAGTGTTCGGGGGGCCAGTCCGACGTCGGGGGCCGCGGTGCGCTCTGCACGCACCGGCCGCCCACCGACGTCGAACGCTGTGGTGGATCGGGCTCAGCCGTTGAGCGCGCGCTCGATGAACGCGACGGCGTCACCGACGGTCTTGAGGTTCTTGACCTCCTCGTCGGGGATCTTGACGTCGAACTTCTCCTCGGCGGCGACGACGACCTCGACCATGGACAGCGAGTCGACGTCGAGGTCCTCGACGAAGGACTTGTCCAGTTGGACGTCCTCGGCGGGGATGCCGGCGACCTCGTTGACGATGTCGGCCAGGTCGGTGCGGATTTCCTCGGTGGTGGCCATCAGGTGGCTCCTTCTGGTGGTGGGGTGGTACGGGTCTGTGGTGCGGTCCTGCGTCGGGGGGCCCTGTCGTGGCGCCGGCGGTGATGACCGGGCGGCGCGGGGCCGGAGGGGTGCGGGCTAGGGGACCTTGACGACCTGGGCGGCGTAGGCCAGCCCGGCCCCGAAGGCGATCAGCAGGGCGGTATCGCCGCTCTTGGCCTCCCCCTCGTCGATCATCCGGCCCAGCGCGAGCGGGACCGAGGCGGCCGAGGTGTTGCCCTGGTCGGCGACGTCGCGGGCGATCTTCACGCGGGCCGGCAGCTTCATGGAGCGGGCCATCGCGTCGATGATCCGCATGTTGGCCTGGTGCGGGACGAACACGTCGAGGTCGTCGACGGTGATGCCGCTCTTGTCCAGGGTGGCCGTGGCGACCTTCGCCATCGCGAAGGACGCCCAGCGGAAGACAGCGCTGCCCTGCATGATCAGGTGCGGCATCTCGGGACGCTCGGAGGCCAGCACGTCGCGCCAGTCCTCCTTCTGCCGGATCAGGTCGTACTGCTCGCCGTCGGAGCCCCAGACGACCGGGCCGATGCCGACCTCCTCGGACGGACCGAGCACGGCGGCGCCGGCGCCGTCGGCGAAGATGAAGGCGGTACCGCGGTCGTTGAGGCTGGTGATGTCGGTCAGTCGCTCGACACCGATCACCAGCACGTGCCTGGCGCTCCCACCGCGGATCATGTCGGTGCCCAACGCCAGTGCGTGGCAGAAGCCCGCGCAGGCCGCGGAGATGTCGAAAGCCGGCGAGTTCTCGGTGCCCAGCTCGTGGGCGATCGCGGTGGCGATGGCGGGGGTCTGGAGCAGGTGGGAGACCGTGGCCACGACGACGCAGTCGATCTGGGCCGCGTCGATGCCCGCGCGCTCCAGCGCCTGTCGCGAGGCCCTGACCGACATCATCTGCACGCTCTCCTCAGGCCCCGCGAAGCCACGGGTCTTGATGCCCGAGCGCTGCTGGATCCACTCGTCGCTGGAGTCGATGGCCTCGACGAGCTCGGCGTTGGGCACCACCCGCCGCGGACGGTAGGTCCCGACGCTCATCATGCGGACGTGCGGGGAGCCCACGGGCGCGCGAAGCGTGGTCATGAGGGCACTCCTTCGGGGTGCAGGCGGATCAGCGGCTGCCCGGGCGAGACGGGGTCGCCGTCCTCGACGAGCCACTCCACCACGGTGCCGCCGTGCGGGGCCAGGATCGGCAGCTCGTCACGCAGGCTGGACACCGCACCGATCCGGCTGCCCGGAGAGATCGCGTCGCCCTCGTGGATGTCCGGCGCGGTGGCGAAAGTGCCCTTGGCCGGCGAGACCAGCATCCGCCAGGTGGGGGAGGTGTCGGTGGCCGAGGCGACCCCGTGCGTGTCGCAGAAGGCGCGGGCCGCGTCGAGCTGGTCGGGGGTCTTCAGGGCGAACGTCTCCACGCCCTTGAGGGCCCGTCGGGCGATCCCGGTCAGCGTGCCGGCCGGGGGCATCTCCAGGATGCCGGTGACGCCGAGGTCCTGCATGGTCTCCATGCACAGGTCCCACCGCACTGGGCTGCTGACCTGGGTGACGATCCTCGTGAGCACCTCAGGGCCCTCGTGCACGACCCGCCCGTCGCGGTTGGAGATGATCGGGATCCTCGCGTCGTGGCTGGAGACCGAGGCGGCCAGCTGGCCCAGCACCCTCAGGGCGGGCTGCATGTGCTCGGTGTGGAAGGCGCCAGCCACCGAGAGGGGCATCAACCGGGCCTTGGCCGGCGGGTCCTCAGCGAACGCGGCGAGCTGCTCGACCGTGCCCGCGGCGACGATCTGCCCCGGACCGTTGTCGTTGGCGGCGGTGAGGCCGTGGGCGGCGAGTGAGGCGAGCACCTCGTCGCGGTCACCGCCGAGGACGGCGGTCATGCTGGTCGGTGTGGTCGCGGCGGCCGAGGCCATCGCGTTGCCCCGCTCCCGGACCAGGACCATGGCCTGTTCGGCGGTGATCACCCGGGCGCCGGCCGCGGCCGCGAGCTCTCCGACGCTGTGGCCGGCCACCGCGCCGATCCGGCCGAAGGCGTCGGCCGGGTGCGGGAAGAGCTCGAGGGCGGCGAGCATGCCGGAGGCGACCAGCAGCGGCTGCGCCACCGCGGTGTCGCGGATGGTCTCGGCGTCGGCCTCGGTGCCGTAGTGCACCAGGTCCATCCCCGCGACGGCGGAGAGCCAGACGAGACGGTCTCTGAAGGTGGGGTTCTCCAACCAGGGAGTGAGGAAGCCGGGGGTCTGGGCCCCCTGGCCGGGGGCGACGATGACGAGCACGATGACTACTCTGCCCGTCCGGGACCTCTAACTCGCCCCAGGTGCGCACGAAGATTGGTGGAGGATGTTTGTAGGAATCCCACAAAGAATCGGCTCAGGTGGTCTGACTGTCCGGCGGGCTGAGGCGACCGAGGGTGAGGGCGACCCGACAGGTGTAGGCCTGGCGGGGCTCGGTGACGGAGAGGCCGGTGATCTCCGCCGAGCGGCGCAGGCGGTAGCGCACGGTGTTCGGGTGGACGAACATCGCCCGAGCGGTGCCCTCGATCGACCCGCCGTGGTCGAGGTACGCCGAGACGGTGTCCAGCGTGGGGTCGTCGGCCTCGAGCAAGGGCAGGTAGATGTCCCGGACGAGCTGGCGGCGGGCGTGACCGTCCCCCGAGAGCGCCCGCTCGGGGAGCAGGTCGTCGCTGGTGACCGGGCGCGGGGCCTCGGGCCACCCGGGTGCGGCCCGCAGCCCGGCCACCGCGGCGCGGGCCGAGACGTTGGCCCGGACCAGGTCGGCGACGACCGGCCCGATCACCACCGGTCCGCTGCCGAAGTGGTGGGCCACCGCGGCGCCGGCCTTGTCCTGGTCGGTGACGTTGCCGAGCACGACGACGAGCCGGTCGCTCTGCACGGCGCAGAGGGCGTCGAGACCAAGGTGGTGGGCCGAGCGTCGTACGTCGTCGAAGAGGGTCTCCCGGGCCGCACCGCTCGGACCGGTGGAGGGGACCCGGCCCAGGACGACGGCGACGTCGCCCGCGGACTCCCAGCCCAGGGCGCTGGCGCGGGACCGGGTCGTCTCGTCGGCCTCGGCCCGCAGGACCGAGTCGACCACGAGGGCCTCCAGCCGCGCGTCCCAGGCGCCGCGCATCTCCGCGGCGCGGGCGTAGACCTCGGCCGTCGCGAAGGCGACCTCGCGGGCGTAGCGGACGACCGCCTCGCGGACGGCCGGCTCGTCGGCGGGGCCGACCGACTCCAGGACGTTGGCCTCGACCACCTCGATAGTCAGCCGGACCATCTCCACGGTCTGGTGCAGGCTGACCACGCCGGTCAGAGCCCGCGGGGCGGCACCGAAGACCTCCGAGGTGACCAGCACGCCGGGGGTGGGATCGCGGAACCAGGTGATGAAGGCGGTGATCCCGGACTGGACGATCATGCTGATCCAGGAGCGGTCCTCGGCCGAGAGGTCACGGAACCACGAGACCTCCCGCTCCATCCGCGCCGTGGTCGAGTGCGTCAAGGCCCCCACCGAGCGCTGAAGCCGCTCGGCGACCTGCTCCCGGGTGCGCGCGGACGTCCCACTCATGGCGTCACCCTAGTGCGACGCACCAGCGGACCCGGACAGCCTGATCCACCTGGGGGTTGCGCTGCGTACACCCCGGGGGCCGGTTAGAGTTCACTCACGTTATTCGGCGAGGAGCATCCGTGGTCAAGCCTGCCGAGGTCCAGTACCTCACGATCCACGGGCACCGCCGCGCCTTCGTCAAGATGGGCGAGGGCCCGGCCGTCCTGCTCCTGCACGGACTCGGCTGCGACCACACCACGTGGCTTCCGGTCATCGCCGCACTGGCCCGCCGGTACACCGTCATCGCCCCCGACCTCTTGGGCCACGGCCGCTCGGCCAAGCCCCGCGCGGACTACAGCGTCGGCGGCTACGCCAACGGCATGCGCGACCTGCTCACCGTGCTGGGCATCGACAAGGTGACAGTCGTGGGGCACAGCCTCGGCGGCGGCGTGGCCATGCAGTTCGCCTATCAGTTCCCCGAGAGGACCGAGCGGATGATCCTGGTCGCTCCCGGGGGGCTGGGCTCGGAGGTCACGCCGGCGGTCCGTGCGATCACCCTGCCCGGCTTCCACGCGACGATGGCGGTGATGACCCTGCCCGGGCTGCGTCAGATCACCACCCGCTCGCTGCGACTGGCCTCGGCCACCGGGATCAGCCACGCTCGCGACCTCGACGAGGTGGCGTCGCTCATCGAGCAGTTCAAGGACCCGAAAGCCCGAGCGGCCGTGCGTCACGTGGTCAGTGCCGTCGTCGACTGGCGCGGTCAGGTGGTGACCATGCTCGACCGGGCCTACCTGACCCAGGCCATGCCGATGTGCGTGATCTGGGGCAGCGACGACGTCGTCATCCCGGTGCGGCACGCCGCCGTGGTGGCCGAGATCGCCCCGGACGCCGTGGTGGAGGTGATCCCCGACGCCGGGCACTTCCCGCACAAGGACCACCCGCAGCGGTTCGTGACGATCGTCAACGACTTCATCCGGACGACCACGCCGGCGAAGTACCACCGGGGCAGGTGGCGGGCCCTGCTGCGTACCGGCCGACCGGCCAGCCTGCCTCGCGCCGTGCCCGACCTGCCCTCGGCCGACATCGCCTGACCCCTCTGCACCCGGGGAAGTTTCCCAGGGTATGCAGGACAACTGCCGCTCCCCATGGTGTATTCACCATGGGGAGCGGCAGTTCTCCGTGGGGAGTCCGGCAGGCAGGTGCGGCGTGGACGTCGGCGGGGCCTGGCGTACGACCCTCAGGCGTCGCCGCCCTCCTGCTTGATGCCCCGCACCGCGGTCGGGTCGTCGATGCGGTACTTGTCGAACGCCTCCTGGACGATCTCGACCTTCACCTCGCCGCGCTCGGCGAGTGCGGCCAGGGCCTGCACGACCACCGACCACGAGTCGACGTGGAAGAAGCGACGAGCCGCGGGACGCGTGTCGGCGAAGCCGAACCCGTCCGTGCCCAGCGCGTGGAACGGACCCGGGACCCAGGTCGCGATCTGCTGGGGAACGGCTCGCATGTAGTCGCTGACCGCGATGAACGGCCCCTCGGCGTCCTCGAGCTTGGTCGTCACGAAGGGCACCCGAGCCGTCTCCGAGGGATGCAGCAGGTTCCACTCCTGGGCCAGGACCGCGTCGCGCGCCAGCTCGTTCCACGAGGTGACCGACCAGACGTCCGCGGCCACGCCCCACTCCTCGGCGAGCATCCGCTGCGCGTCGACGATCCAGGGGAAGCCCACGCCGGAGGCGAGCAGCTGGACCCGCGGGGGAGTGCCGCCGTTGCCGGGGACCTCGGGCGGTGCGGCGACGTGGTAGATGCCCTTGAGCAGTCCCTCGACGTCGAGGTCCTCGGGCTCCGCGGGCTGCACGGTCGGCTCGTTGTAGACGGTGAGGTAGAAGATCACGTCCTCGCCGTTCGGACGCTCCTCGGTCGAGCCGTACATCCGCCGCAGGCCGTCCTGGACGATGTGGCTGACCTCGTAGGCCAGAGCCGGGTCGTAGTGCACTACCGCGGGGTTGGTCGCGGCGAGCAGCGGCGAGTGTCCGTCCGCGTGCTGGAGCCCCTCGCCGGTCAGCGTCGTCCGCCCGGCCGGGGCGCAGATCAGGAAGCCGCGGGCCAGCTGGTCGGCCATCGCCCAGATCGAGTCCCCGGTCCGCTGGAAGCCGAACATCGAGTAGAACATGTAGAACGGGATCATGTGCTCGCCGTGCGTGGAGTACGCCGATCCCGCCGCCGTCGTCGAGGCCATCGCGCCCGCCTCGGAGATGCCCTCGTGGAGCATCTGGCCCTGCTTGGACTCCTTGTAGGACAGCAGGAGCTTGCGGTCGACGGACTCGTAGTTCTGCCCGCCCGGGTTGTAGACCTTCGCCGTCGGGAACATCGAGTCCATCCCGAACGTGCGGTACTCGTCGGGCGCGATGGGCACGATCCGGGAGCCGATCTCGGAGTCCTTCATCAGGTCGCGCAGCAGCCGGACCAGGGCCATCGTGGTGGCGATGGCCTGCTTGCCCGAGCCCTTCTTCAGCTCGGCGTAGGCGTCGTCGCCGGGCAGCGTGAGCGGCTTCGAGCGGATCACCCGCTTGGGGAGCGAGCCCCCGAGCTGCCGGCGCCGCTCGAGCATGTACTCGATCTCGTTGGAGTCCTTGCCTGGGTGGAAGAACGGCGCGATGTCGGCGCCGTCGATCTCCTTGTCGCTGATCGGCAGGTAGAGCCGGTCCCGGAAGGTCTTCAGGTCGGACTTGGTGAGCTTCTTCATCTGGTGGGTGGCGTTCTTGCCCTCCAGCGCGTCGATCGTCCAGCCCTTGATCGTCTTGGCCAGGATCACCGTCGGCTGGCCGGCGTGCTTGGCGGCGGAGTCGAACGCTCCGTACACCTTGCGGTAGTCGTGGCCACCTCGCGGGAGCTTGACGATCTGCTCGTCGCTCATGTGCTCGACCA
>JBBPYL010000103.1:0-2488 GCA_038199935.1 Propionibacteriales bacterium
CCACAGCTCGCGGCCGTTCACCCCGTCATCCGCGCTGAAGTAAAGCCGGTCTCCCGCGGGCGTGAGGATTTCCGGGTAGGAGCTCCCGCCGGGGTTCACGTCCAGGAGCAGCTGCGTGCCTGCGTCGGTGCTCACCTCAGATCTCCTTCACGTGCTCGAAGGGCTCCTGGCAGGCCAGGCACCGGTACAGGGCCTTGCAGGCGGTGCTGCCGAACTCGGAGACCAGGCTCGTCCCCGTCGCGCCGCAGCGCGGACAGTGCAGGCGCCGCACGGGCGGCGTCAGAGTCAGGGGGACTGCCCCTGCGTGGACCGCGGCCGGCCCGGGCGCCGAGAGCCCGTGGTCGACGAGCGCCTGACGTCCCCGGGCGGAGATCTGGTCGCTCGACCAGGCCGGATGCAGGCTCACCCTCACCTCGACCTCCGCGAAGCCCCCGTCGACGAGCCGGTGCACGAGATCGTCGCGCATCGTGGCCATCGCCGGACAGCCGGAGTAGGTCGGGGTGATGGTGACGACCACCCGGTCGTCCTCGAGCGCGACCTCGCGCAGCACCCCGAGGTCGGCCAGCGTGAGCATCGGCATCTCCGGGTCGGTCACGGCGGCCGCCAGCTCACGCGCACGCCGCAGCCGGGACCGGTCGGTCGTGCTGCTCACCAGGACCCCGTGGCGTGGTCCCGGGCGACCGACTGCATCTCGCTCAGGAGGGCACCCAGCGCCTCGGTGTGCACCCCGTCGCGACCCGTCTCACCGGGCACCGGGGCACCGGGTCCCGGTGAGAGGGACGACGCGTCCGCCGGGCGGTCGATCCCGCTGAGCGACAGCACCTGGTCCAGCACCGAGTCGACCTCGGTGGCCACCGCGCTCGGGTCGATCCCGATCCCGCACCCGGCGACCCGCGCCTCGACCGGGTGCGTCAGCAGCAGCTCGGCGGTCCACGGCCACACCATGTCGAGCCCTGCGAGCAGGCGACGGCGCGACTCCTCGGTGCCACGCGCGAGGGTGAGGAACCACCGGGCGGCGTAGTCGCGGTGGTAGGTGAGCTCCTTGACTCCCTTGTGGGCTACCGCCGCCAGCACGTGGTCACGGCTGGACCTCAGCGGCTCGAGCAGGGCCAGTCGCCAGGTCGAGAAGACCAGCAGGCGTACGACGGTCCGGGCGAAGTCACCGTTGTCGAGCTCGACCAGACGCACGTTGAGGTAGGCCCGGTCGTCGCGGAAGAACGCCAGCGCGTCCTCGGGCGGGACGGGCGAGCCCTCGGGCAGCACGGGCACGCACGACGGATCGGCCGCGGCGGCCCGGGCCAGCAGGAGCCGGGCCTGGCCGAGGAGGTCGAGGGCCACGTTGGCCAGGGCGATGTCCTCCTCCAGGTCGGGGGCGCGGCTGCACCACTCGGAGAGTCGCTGGGCCATCACCAGGGCGTCGTCGGCGAGCATCACCGCGTAGGCTGCCAGGTCCTCGGCCGCCACCCCGTCGGGCAGGGTCACCTCGACCCCGGCCAGCGGATCCTCGAAGTCGGTGCCGAAGGCCCACTGGGAGTCGTCGCCGCCCAGGAGTCCGGCGTACGCGTTCTCGTGGTCCACCGGCTCGTGCGTGCCGTCCATGCCGCTCACCTCACATGTGCGGGACGTCGTCGGGGATCCGGTAGAACGTCGGGTGCCGGTAGACCTTGTCCCCGCTCGGCGCGAAGAGCGGGTCCTTCTCGTCCGGACTGGAGGCGGTGACCGCGTCCGAGCGCACGACCCAGATGCTGACGCCCTCGTTGCGGCGGGTGTAGACGTCGCGCGCGTGCCGCACGGCCATGGCGTCGTCCGCCGCGTGCAGCGAGCCGACGTGCACGTGGTTGAGCCCGCGCTTTCCCCGCACGAAGACCTCGTAGAGGGGCCACTCGTCGCCGACGGCGCTCACCGGTCGCCCTCGGGGGGCGACTCGGCGCGGCGGGCGAAGGCCGTGGCCGCCTCGCGGACCCAGGCGCCGTCCTCCCACGCACGTCTACGGTGCTCGACACGCTCGGCGTTGCAGGGGCCGTTGCCGCTGACCACCTCGCGGAACTCCTCCCAGTCGGGTCGGCCGAAGTCGTGGGCGCCGCGGTCGGCGTTCCAGGCCAGGTCGGGATCGGGCAGCGTGACTCCCAGCGCCGTGGCCTGCGGAACAGTCATGTCGACCATCCGCTGGCGGAGGTCGTCGTTGGTGTTGCGCTTGATGCCCCAGGCCATCGACTGCGCCGTGTTCGGGGAGTCGTCGTCGGGCGGACCGAACATCATCAGGGCCGGCCACCAGAACCTGTTCACCGACTCCTGCACCATCGCGCGCTGCTCCTCGGTGCCACGCATCATCGTTGCGAGCAGCTCGAAGCCCTGGCGTTGATGGAAGGACTCCTCCTTGCACACCCTGATCATCGCGCGACCGTATGGACCGTAGGACGTGCGGCACAACGGCACCTGGTTGCAGATGGCGGCGCCGTCGACGAGCCAGCCGATCGTGCCGACGTCG
>JBBPYL010000104.1:0-24355 GCA_038199935.1 Propionibacteriales bacterium
ACCGCTACTCCACTCCCAGCTTTTGTCCCGGCCACCCACGCGCGGCGCCCTGGTCGGACCCCCGCCGTGGGCGCCTCGCGCGTTGTCTGACAACCCAACATCTAGGATGGAGCCATGACAGAGCCGTCCCATGACCTCGCGACCAACGGGCGTGTGCTCGTCGTCGACGACGACGCGGCGCTCGCCGAGATGCTCTCGATCGTGCTGCGCCAGGAAGGTTTCGACTCCGTCACGGTCTCGCGGGGCGATCTCGCCCTCGCCGCGGTGCGCGACTACAAGCCCGACGTCGTCCTGCTCGACCTGATGCTGCCCGGTCGCGACGGCATCGACGTCTGCAAGGAGATCAGGGCCGAGTCGGGCATCCCGATCGTCATGCTCACCGCCAAGGGCGACACCGTCGACATCGTCGTGGGCCTCGAGTCGGGTGCCGACGACTACGTCGTCAAGCCCTTCAAGCCCAAGGAGCTCGTCGCCCGCATCAGGGCGCGGGTGCGGCGCAAGGAGACCTCGACGTCCGGGCACGCCGAGACGATCGACATCGCCGACCTCGTGATCGACGTCGCCGGTCACTCGGTGAGCCGCCTCGGCGATCCGATCGGACTGACCCCGCTGGAGTTCGACCTGCTGCTCTGCCTGGCGCGCAAGCCGTGGCAGGTCTTCACCCGCGAGATGCTCCTCGAGAACGTCTGGGGCTACCGCCATGCGGCCGACACCCGGCTGGTCAACGTGCACGTGCAGCGGTTGCGATCGAAGGTCGAGCACGACCCGGAGCACCCGGAGATCGTGCTGACCGTGCGCGGCGTCGGCTACAAGGCCGGCAAGGTCTGAGCGGGACACGGGCGTGCTGAGGTCCGCGCAGTCGGGGCGGTCGCGACCGAGGGTCCCTGGCGGAGTACGTCGTGCACTCACCTTCTGGCGACGCTCGGTGCAGGCTCGGGTCGTCGCCAGCACGCTGGTGCTGTCGGCGGTCGTGATCACCGCGGTCGGCTGGTTCCTGCTCCAGCAGACCCGCGACGGGCTCCTCTCCAACCGGGTCGACGCCGTGGTCACCGAGGCTGCCGGTGAGACCAACGAGGCCGAGCTGCGCCTGGGGGCCACCCTGCGCACCGAGGTCGACATCACCCGCCAGATCCAGGACCTCGCCCGTCCGATCATCGCCCGAGGAGAGACCCGCGGGTTCAGCGTCGTCCTGGCGGGTCCTGTCGACGACGAGCGCTCGTTGATCGGCGGCAACGCCGACTTCACCACCGGCCTCGACCTGGAGGCCTCGATCCCGGCGTCCCTGGAGGCGCGGCTCGAGCAGCTGGGCTCGACGCCCGCCTGGACCTACACCTCCATCGTTGAGCGCAGCCAGCCGGGCGAGACCACCCGTGAGGGCACCCCGGGCATCGTCGTCGGCTCGCCGATCCGACTGCCGGCCGACGGGCGCACCTATGCGCTGTACCTCTTCTTCCCCCTCGACGAGCAGGCCGAGACCCTGGCGCTGGTCACCCGGGCCCTGCTGACTGCCGCAGGTCTGCTCCTCGTGCTCGTCGCCGGCATCACCTGGTTGGTCACGCGCCAGGTGGTGACCCCGGTGCGGATGGCGCGTCGGGTAGCCGAGCGGCTCGCCGCCGGACAGCTGACCGAGCGGCTGCGGGTCACCGGAGAGGACGACCTGGCCCGACTCGCGATGTCGTTCAACCAGATGGCCACCAGCCTGCAGGGCCAGATCCGCCAGCTCGAGGAGCTCAGCACCATGCAGCGACGCTTCGTCTCCGACGTCTCCCACGAGCTGCGGACCCCTCTCACCACCGTGCGCATGGCCAGTGACGTCCTGCACGACGCCCGCGGGAGCTTCGATCCGGCCACCGGGCGAGCAGCCGAGCTGCTCCAGCTCCAGCTCGATCGCTTCGAGACACTCCTCAGCGACCTGCTCGAGATCAGCCGCTTCGATGCCGGTGCCGCCCAGCTCGACCTCGAGGACGTCAATCTGGGCGACGTCGTGCGCCGCGTCGTCGACTCGACGCGTCCGCTCGCCGAGCAGCGGGGGGTGAGCATCGCGATCGAGGACGGCGGCCAGCCCTGCCTGGCCGAGGCCGACGTCCGCCGACTCGAGCGCATCGTGCGCAACCTGGTGACCAACGCCATCGACCACGCCGACCCCGCCCACGAGCCCTCGATCGTGGTGCGGCTGGGCGCGAGTGCCACGGCCTCGGCGATAGCGGTGCGCGACTACGGCGTCGGGCTCCAGCCGGGAGAGTCGGCGATGGTGTTCAACCGGTTCTGGCGGGCTGACCCGGCCCGCGCCCGCACCAGCGGCGGAACCGGTCTCGGGCTCGCGATCGCGGTCGAGGACACCCACCTGCACGGCGGCTGGTTGCAGGCCTGGGGCCGCCCCGGCGAGGGCGCCCAGTTCCGGCTGACGCTGCCTCGCACGATCGGCCTGCCGCTGCGCCGCAGCCCCCTCCTGCTGGAACCGGACGACGTCCGTGCTCCTCGTCCGCCGGAGGTGGTGCGATGACCTCGCGGGGGACGGCGCGGCGCAGCGCCTCGGCGCTGACGGCGGTGCTGGGAGCCCTGGGAGTGCTGCTCGTGGCCGGCTGCACGAGCCTGCCGGAGTCCGGTCCGATCGTGGACGCAGACGTGGCCGGCATGGCCGACGGCACGCGTGCTCCCGACATCAACGCCGTGCCCCCCTCGGAGAACGCCACCGGGGTCGAGATCGCAAGCGGGTTCCTCGACGCGATGACCGCCTCGCCGACCCGGATCGACGTCGCCAAGCAGTACCTCTCCTCCTCGGCCGCCGAGGAGTGGGACCCCGAGGCGGCCACGATCATCTACGCCGACAAGCTGCCCCCCAGCGACGAGGTCACCCGAGTCACCGTCCCGCTCGTCGATGCCGATCGGATCGGGCGCTCGGGAGCGTGGGAGGGCGAGGTCTCCTCGACCCAGCAGGACCTCCAGCTCGACCTGACGATCGAGGACGGCGAGTACCGCATCACCAACCCGCCGGACGCCCTGGTCGTCCCGCTGCCCTGGTTCAACCAACGCTACCGACTGACCTCGCTCTACTTCTTCGACCCGACCGGGCGCATCCTCGTCCCCGAGCTGGTCTACCTCCCTCGCGGGGACCAGCTCGCGACCTCGCTGATCTCCGGACTGCTGGCGGGCCCGGGAGCCGATCGCGACGACGTCATCCGCTCGTTCCTGCCCGAGGGCCTCACCCTGCGGCTCTCGGTGCCGGTCTCGGCCGACGGGGTCGCCGACATCCAGCTCGACGGAAGTCCGGTGGCGCCCTCCCCGGCGGGGGTCGAACGGATGCTCGCCCAGCTGGCCTGGACGCTGAGGCAGGAGCCGACGATCTCCTCGTTCCGGGTGACCATCGGCGAGGACGTCGTGCAGGTGCCCGACGGCGGCACCGAGTTCTCCGTCGATGATGCTGGGTCCTTCGACCCCGCCGTCGACGGCGCCTCCACCGACATCTTCGGACTGCGCTCCGGCGCCCTGGTGGTGCGCTCCGGCAATCAGCTGCGCAACCTCGCCGGACCGTTCGGCGTGCCCGCCGCGGGGTTGCGCTCGGCCGCGGTCAACCTGGAGGCGACCAGCGCGGTCGGTGTCGGCGACGACGGCACGACGCTCGTGCAGGCACCCGTCGACGACGGTGCCGCCCGCAAGCAGCGCCTGGTCACCGAGATCTTCTCCGGCGGCGTCGACCTGCTGCCGCCCGCCTGGGACTTCGCCGATCGCATCTGGTTCGTCGACGACACCGCGGACGGCGCCGTGGTGCGCGTGATCGAGCGCGGCAGGGTGCGTCGGATCCCGGTGGCCATGGTCAGCGGCGAGACGGTGAAGTCGTTCCTCGTCTCGCGTGACGCCACCCGCTTCGCCGCCGTGGTCAAGGGCCGTGGGGGCGACCAGCTGCGGATCGGACGGGTCGCGGTCGACGACCGCGGTGAGCCGAGCCGGATCGCGACCACCGACGCGCTCGTCACCGACCCGGGCCTCCCGCTGCGGATCGCCGACATCGCCTGGACCTCGCCGACGTCCATCGCCGTGCTCACCCCGGTGGTGCCCCGCGAGTCGTTCGAGGTGCGCACCGTCAGTGTCGACGGCTCGCCCAGCAGCTCCGACGGGTTCTCCACGACGGTCTCCGGCCGCCTGATCGGCCTGGTCGGCTCGGAGTCGGGTGAGGTGCCGACGTACGGCGCGACGTCGACGAGCCTGCTCGACCTGCTTGCCGATGCGTCGTACGGCTTCGTGGGCGAGCCGCCCACGGGGTTGCGCTACGCCGGCTGATCGAGCCCCTCGTCCCCGACGTCGGTTCTCCACAGAGCGCCCCGGGCGCCCTGGTGCACTCGTGCGGGCTCTGGTGCCATGGGCGGGTGAACCAGCGCGACGGTGTGAGCCGGCCCGGGCCTGGTGACGGGTTGCTCGACCTGTTCCTGGGAGGGTCGTGCCTCGGGTGCCGTGCACCCGGCCGGGTGCTGTGCGGGCCGTGTCGCGCTCGCCTGCTGGGTGAGGCGTCGCCACGCCGGCTCGACCCGATGCCCCCGGGCCTGGCCGCGGTGTACGCCGTGGCGCCCTACGCCGGACTGGTGCGCGAGCTGGTGATCGGGCACAAGGAGCGCCAGCTGGTCAGCCTGCGCCCGGTGCTCGCTGCATTGCTGGCCCGCTCGGTCCTGGGGGTCCTCGAGGAGCACGAGGCGCAGGGGGCGGTGCTCCTGGTCCCGGTGCCGTCGCGTGCAGCCAGCGTGCGGGCTCGCGGTCGTGACGCGACCCGCGAGATGACCGCGTGTGCCGGCGAGGTGGTCCGGCAGGTGGGGGCCGGACGCTACGACGTCACCCTGGCACCGGTGCTGCGCTCGCGCCCGGGGGTCGTCGACCAGGCCGGGCTCGACGTGACGGCCCGGCGTGCCAATCTCGACGGGTCG
Source organism: Propionibacteriales bacterium (assembly GCA_038199935.1). Classification (GTDB taxonomy): domain Bacteria; phylum Actinomycetota; class Actinomycetes; order Propionibacteriales; family Nocardioidaceae; genus Nocardioides_B. The sequence goes on from JBBPYL010000104.1 coordinate 4,914, forward strand.
ATGGCGTGCTCCTCGTCCTTGGTGCGCCGCCTCGGGCGTCGGGTCGGTGCGGCCCACGTCGTGGTGTGCGACGACGTCGTGACGACAGGCGCGACGCTGGCGGAGGCCCAGCGCGCGCTCGGTGCTGCCGGCGTGGGCGTCCTGGGTCATGCCTGCCTGGCCGCCACTGAGCGGCGAGGACGGGGCACGGGTGCGACCTGACGCAGCCTCGCGCAGGTTTCATGGCCAAAGTTCAGCGGGTTCGCTATCGCGGGGGCGCCGACACCACTAACGTCTTGTCATGGAGTCCGTCCGGGTCCGTGGTTGCGTCGTCCCACTCGTGGGCGACAAGCCGATGCCAGTCGCAGGCGAAACGGTCCACGTAAGAGCACGTGCGGGGGCTTGCCCCGGTGCTGCTCGATCACGGTGCGGCTTAGAGGTAAGTCCTGCCGCCCTGAGGCCGTCAGATACGGCCGTGCCCGCACGGGTGAGGGCGAGAAGGCCAGTAGTGGCGCCAGAGATGGCAGATGAGCTGCGAACGCTTCCGCAGGCGGTTGTGGGGTCGAAGACCAGGTCGGCCGGGCGGACTCCTGTCTGCAACCAAGGAAACCAACTGCAAGCGGGAGGTTCACGATGGATGTTGTCGTCACCGGACGTCACTGTGAGATCAGCGAGTCGTTTCGAGGCCACTGTGCGGAGAAGCTGACCAAGCTGGAGAAGCATGATCACCGGATCATCCGGGTCCACGTCGAGGTCGACTGCGAGCCCAATCCCCGCCAGCACGACAAGTCGGTCCACGTCGAGCTCACCGCCTTCTCCAAGGGCCCGGTCATCAGGGCCGAGGCCGCCGCCGACCACCAGATGGGTGCTCTCGACCTCGCCCTCGACAAGATGGCCACCCAGATGCGCCGGGCCGCCGACCGACGCCGGGTCCACCACGGACGACGCGCGCCGGTCTCGGTCGGTCAGGCGCTCGCCGAGATGGAGGTCGTCGAGGAGGTCGCCGAGGACTCCGAGCGCCAGCGCAGCGTCGGTCCGATCGAGATCACCGGCGACGGGCCCATGGTGGTGCGCGAGAAGACCCATCCCGCGGCCCCGATGGCTCTCGACCAGGCGCTCTACGAGATGGAGCTCGTCGGGCACGACTTCTACCTGTTCGTCGACAAGGAGAGCGAGCGGCCTGCGGTCGTCTACCGCCGTCGCGGCTACGACTACGGCGTGATCTCCCTCGAGCTCGAGGGCTGAACCGACCCCCAGGTGGACCGGCCCGGCCGGAGGTCGTCCTCCGTCCGGGCAGGCTCGGGGCGTGAGAGGATCGCTGGGTGGGAGAGCTAGGACAGACGCGTGCAGGCGGCCGTGACCCGATCAGGGTCCTCGTGGTCGACGACCAGGAGCTCTTCCGGAGGGGCTTGACGATGCTGCTCGCCGTCGAGCCCGGCCTCGAGGTCGTGGGCGAGGCCGGTGACGGCGCCGAGGGCGTCACGCTCGCCGAGAGCGCGGCGCCCGACGTCGTGCTGCTCGACATCCGGATGCCCAAGAAGTCCGGTATCGAGGCCTGTATCGCGATCAAGGAGTCGGTGCCGTCGGCCAAGATCATCATGCTCACCGTCTCCGACGAGGAGGCGGATCTCTACGAGGCGGTGAAGAGCGGTGCCTCGGGCTACCTGCTCAAGGACTCCTCGATCGAGGAGGTCGCGCAGGCGATCCGGGTGGTCGCGGACGGGCAGTCGCTGATCAGCCCCTCGATGGCCATCAAGCTGATCGACGAGTTCAAGCAGATGTCGCGCCCCGATCGTGAGACCGGACCGGCGCTGCGCCTGACCGAGCGCGAGCTCGACGTGCTGCGCCTGGTCGCGCAGGGGCACAGCAACAAGGAGATCGCGGTGCGACTCTTCATCAGCGAGAACACCGTCAAGAACCACGTCCGCAACATGCTCGAGAAGCTTCAGCTGCACTCCCGCATGGAAGCCGTCATGTACGCCGTCCGCGAGAAGTTGTTGGAGTTGCCGTAGCGCGAGCCTGCGAGCGCTACGAACAGCAACGAAGGTCGAGTAGCCGCCGCGACCGAGGAACGAGGTCGCGAGCGGCGTATCGAGACCCGATGAGGTGGAAAGCAACGCCGAGCACCACACCCAGACCGCCAGCAGCGAGGCGAGAAGCAGCAATGACCACCACCCGTCGGGAGCAGCCCCCCCACCTCACCCGACCCCAGGCCCGCCGCATCGCCCTGGCAGCCCAGGGCTTCACCGACAAGCCCCACGACCCGCCGACGATGCGGACCCTCTCGCGCACGGTGGCCCGCACCGGAGTGCTCCAGGTCGACTCGGTCAACGTCCTCCAGCGAGCCCACTACATGCCCCTCTACTCCCGGATGGGCGCCTATGACGCCGACCTCCTGACGAGGGCGGCGTCGGGTCGCGAGCAGCGTCGCCTCGTGGAGTACTGGGCCCACGTGCAGGCGTTCATGCCGGTCGAGCTGTGGCCGGCGATGCACCATCGGCGCGAGAGCTACCGGCTGCGCCGCGGCACCTGGTCGTTCGTGGCCGAGGACGACGCCCTCGAGTCCCGCCTGCGCGAGGAGATCGCCGACCGCGGCGGCGCCACGGCGCGCGAGCTCGACGACGGGCTGCCCCGCAGCAAGGAACACTGGGGGTGGAACTGGTCGCGGGCCCGGCGGATGCTCGACTATCTCTTCACCACCGGCGACCTGGCCGTCGCCGGGCGCACGAGCCAGTTCGAGGTGCGCTACGACCTGCCCGAGCGGGTGCTGCCCGCGCGGGTGCTCGCGATGGCGACGCCGAGCAAGCAGGAAGCCGACGTCGAGCTCGTGCGACGAGCCGCGCTCTCCCACGGGGTTGCGAGCATCCGGTGCCTGGCCGACTACTACCGGATGCGCGTCGAGGAGACAGCGGTCGCGGTGCGCACGCTGGTGGAGAGCGGCGAGCTCGAGCCGGCCACGGTCGAGGGATGGCGCCGCCCGGCCTACGTGCACCGAGACGCCCGGCGACCTCGATCGGTCTCGGCCCGGGCACTGCTGAGCCCCTTCGACCCGGTGGTGTGGGAGCGCGAGCGGGCCGAGGCGCTCTTCGACTTCCGCTACCGCATCGAGATCTACACGCCCAAGGACAAGCGGGTCCACGGTTACTACGTGCTGCCGTTCCTCCTGGGCGACGAGATCGTCGCGCGAGTCGACCTCAAGGCCGACCGGACTGCCGGCGTCCTGCTGGTCAAGGGCGCCTACGCCGAGGACGGAGCGCCCGCGCACACTGCTGAGGAGCTGGCGGCCGAGCTGCGCCGACTCGCCGGCTGGCTCGCGCTGGAGGACGTCGTCGTGCAGCCCCGCGGCGACCTCGCACCCGAGCTGGGCATCGCCCTGCGGCACCGACACTGAACGGTGGCCCGCGAGGAACCTCGTTCGGGGGTTGCTCGTTAGGATGGTCGAGGCCCGCGACCGGGCCCGACGATCCGCCCGACCCAGGAGTCACCACCCGTGCCCGTCATCATCGACAAGCTTCTCCGTCTCGGCGAGGGCAAGATCCTCCGCCAGCTCGAGACCATCGCCAAGGCCGTCAATGCCATCGAGGACGACTTCATCGCGATGAGCGACACCGAGCTGCAGGCGATGACCGGCGAGCTGAAGGAGCGCTACGCCGGGGGTGCCTCGCTCGACGACCTGATGCCGGAGGCGTTCGCCACCGTGCGGGAGGCCTCCAAGCGCGTCACGGGCATGCGTCCCTTCGACGTGCAGCTCATGGGTGGCGCGGCGCTCCACCTGGGCAACATCGCCGAGATGAAGACCGGCGAGGGCAAGACCCTGGTCGCGGTCCTGCCGTCCTACCTCAATGCCATCTCCGGCAAGGGCGTGCACGTGGTGACCGTCAACGACTACCTCGCCAAGTTCCAGTCCGAGCAGATGGGCCGCATCCACCACTTCCTCGGACTCACCGTCGGGGTGATCCTCCCGGAGATGCGTCCTGCGGAGCGTCGTGAGGCCTACAACTGCGACATCACCTATGCCACCAACAACGAGCTGGGCTTCGACTACCTGCGCGACAACATGGCCTCGGCGATCGACGACTGCGTGCAGCGCGGTCATGCCTTCGCCGTCGTCGACGAGGTCGACTCCATCCTCATCGACGAGGCGCGCACGCCGCTGATCATCTCCGGGCCGACCCAGGACGAGGTGAAGTGGTACGGCGAGTTCGCCAAGATCGCCCGTTCGATGAGCCTCGACGTCGACTACGAGGTCGACGAGAAGAAGCGCACGATCTCCGTCCTCGAGCCGGGCATCACCAAGGTCGAGGACCACCTGGGCATCGACAACCTGTACGACTCGGTCAATACGCCACTGATCTCCTTCATGAACAACGCGATCAAGGCCAAGGAGCTGTTCCGCAACGACAAGGAGTACGTCGTCATCAACGGCGAGGTCCTCATCGTCGACGAGCACACCGGTCGGATGCTCGCCGGGCGCCGCTACAACGAGGGGCTGCACCAGGCCATCGAGGCCAAGGAGGACGTGACCATTCGCGAGGAGTACCAGACGCTGGCCACCGTCACCCTGCAGAACTACTTCCGGCTCTACGAGAAGCTCTCGGGCATGACCGGCACGGCGATGACCGAGGCCAGCGAGTTCGATAAGATCTACAAGCTCGGCGTCGTGGCGATCCCCACCAACCGGGTGATGGCCCGGATGGACCAGCGCGACCTGGTCTACCGCACTGAGGCGGCCAAGTTCGACGCGGTGGTCACCGACATCGCCGAGCGGCACGAGCACGGCCAGCCGGTGCTGGTGGGCACCGTCTCGGTGGAGAAGTCCGAGCTGCTCTCGGGCCTGCTGACCCGGCGCGGCGTGCCGCACACGGTGCTGAACGCCAAGCAGCACGCCAACGAGGCCAAGATCGTCGCCATGGCCGGGCACAAGGGCGCGGTCACCGTGGCCACCAACATGGCCGGTCGCGGCACCGACATCATGCTCGGTGGCTCGGTGGAGTTCCTCGCCGACCAGCAGCTGCGCGTCCAGGGGCTGGACCCGGTGGACAACCCCGAGGAGTACGAGGCCGCCTGGCCGGACACCGTCGACCAGATCAAGGCCCAGGTCGCCCACGAGCACGACGCGGTCAAGGACGCGGGCGGCCTGTACGTGCTGGGCACCGAACGTCACGAGTCGCGCCGGATCGACAACCAGCTGCGGGGTCGGTCGGGTCGTCAGGGCGACCCGGGGGAGTCCCGGTTCTACCTCTCGCTCCAGGACGACCTGATGCGGTTGTTCAAGTCCGACTGGGTGGACCGGGTGCTGACCACGCTCAAGGTCCCCGACGACGTGCCCATCGAGAACAAGTCGGTGACCAGCTCGATCGCCTCGGCCCAGGGCCAGGTCGAGTCGCAGAACTTCGACTCGCGCAAGAACGTGCTCAAGTACGACGACGTGATGAACCGTCAGCGCGAGGTCATCTACGGCGAGCGTCGGGCGGTCCTCGAGGGGGCCGACCTGCACGAGCAGGTGCGCTCGATGATCGACGACGTCGTCGCCGGCTACGTCAGCGGCGCGACTCAGGGCTTCCCCGAGCAGTGGGACCTCGACCGGCTGTGGGCTGCGCTGCGTCAGCTCTACCCCGTCTCGCGCACCCAGAGCGAGGTCGAGGAGGAGGCCGGCGGGCGCGACGGGCTGGACCGGGACCAACTCCGCGAGGACCTGGTGGCCGACGCCCAGGCGGCGTACACCTCTCGCGAGGAGGGCTTCGGCGCCGAGGTGATGCGCGAGCTCGAGCGCCGGGTTCTGCTCTCGGTTCTGGACCGCAAGTGGCGCGAGCACCTCTACGAGATGGATTACCTGCGCGAGGGGATCGGGCTGCGGGCCTACTCCCAGCGCGACCCGTTGGTGGAGTACCAGCGCGAGGGCTTCGACATGTTCGCGGCGATGATGGACGCGATCAAGGAGGAGTCGGTCGGCTTCCTGTTCAACCTCGAGGTCCAGGTCGAGGAGGAGCCCGAGGACGCCGAGGACGAGCTCGACCCGGTCACCGTCGGTCCGGCCCTGACCCAGACCGCCGGAGACCACGCCGACCACACCCCGCACATCACGGCCAAGGGGCTCCAGGCGCCCGAGCCGCCGGCGGAGCTGTCCTACTCGGCCCCCTCGGAGTCCGGTGACGCCGAGATCTCGGCGGGCCAGGGCTCGGAGTCGGCCACCGTCGAGGCGGCGGCCTTCGCCGGGATCAGCCGCAACGCGTCCTGCCCGTGCGGGTCGGGGATGAAGTACAAGAAGTGCCACGGCGCCCCCGGAGGACCGACGGGGCTGACCACCCGGGTGAACGGCTGAGGCTGCCGGATCGGGCGCTCTACCTCGAGCGGGGCGTCAGCGACGATCGACCTGATCCGCTACTACCTGGGCGAGGAGCTGGTGCTCGGCCCGGTACGTCTCGGGCTACCTGCACCCCAGCGTCGAACCAGTGACGGGGGAGACGGTCACCGCGGAGACGCACGCCTGGGTCGAGTGGTGGGACGGCGCCTGGGTGGGCTTCGACCCGACCAACAACATCGAGCCGGACGGCCGCGGTGGCCGTCGAGGTGCAGATCACCCGGCTGAGCTGAGCGGCGGTCCCAGGTCAGCGGGTGGGGGTCGCGGCGATGGCCACGGCCGCGACCAGCAGCACCACCGGGAGCAGCCCGAACGCGACGGGACCGAGCCAGCGCGGTGCGGGGGAGCGGTCCTGACCCGTGCGCGGGTCGACCAGCAGGTCGCGGTCGCTGCGCAGGACGGCGATCAGTGCCGCCCCGGTGGCCAGCAGCAGGACGGCGCCGGCGACGGCGACCCCCGACGCCGAGGCGGTGAACGCCGTCCCCGGCAGCAGGAGCTGCCCGACGACAGGCAGCGCCAGCAGGAGCGCCACCACCGCGAGGACGGCGACCCGCAGACGCGGCCGGGCGAGCCAGGCCAGGGCCGGACCGGTGAAGGCCAGGGCGCCCGCGATGACGATGCCGGTCAGGACGGCTCCCGAGCTGAACACGGCGGGGCCGTCGGAGGCGAGTCCCGAGATGCCGGTGAGCAGCATGCCGGTCGAGACGACGCAGGCGCCGCCGACGGCTCCCCCGAGCCAGACCGCAGGGGGCGGGCGCCGGGCGTCCTCGGGCAGCTCCTGGACCAGCGTGGCGGCGTACGAGACGGGATCACCGAAGGCGGCGGGCGCCTCCTCTCCGGTCTCGGCGCAGTGGGACTCGACCTCGGCCAGCGCGTCGGCGATGCTCGCACCGGAGACGTCGCGGAGCCGGAGCTCGAGGATGAAGGACGCGCGCCACTGGGCGAGGTCCGAGGGGGCTTGGTTCATGGTGACCTCCAGGTAGGGGTGCTGCGGGACGGGGACTGCAGGAGCGAGCCGGTGACCTCGGTGAAGCGGAGCCAGAGCTCGCTACGGCGCGCGAGCTCCTCGCGGCCGTCGTCGGTGAGGGTGAAGACCTTGCGGCCGGGCCCGCTGCTGCCGGCCTCCCACTGCGAGACCAGGAGCCCGGCGGTCTCCAGCCGGGTGAGCAGGGGGTAGAGCGTCCCGCCCTTCACCTGACCGAGGTCGGCCGCCTCCAGACGCTGGGCAACGGCGTAGCCGTGAGCCGGGCCGTCGGCCAGCACCCCGAGCGTGCAGACCTCGAGGGCTCCTCGCAGCCAGTCGGTGGGCCACCGCGCATCGTCCATGAGTAGATGGTGTCGCTGACTAGTCAGTCTGTCAAGGTAGTGAGGCAGATCCGTCAGTGCAGTTCATCCAGGCGGACGCTGACGTGGCCGCCCCCAGGGCTACCCGAGCTCGAGGGCGGTGCAGGTCCATCGTCCGCGGCGCAGCTCGAGCCGCGCGGCCAGAGCCCGGGAACGTCGTCCGTAGCGCACGTGCACGCTCACCTCGGCGGTGTCGGCGGCGGGGTGGGACACGTGCACGCTCTGCACCTGGGGGCGCACGGTGCGAGCACGTGCGCCGAGGCGTGTCGCAGCCAGCACCGTGGCCCGGCGGTCGAGGTCCGCATAGACGCGGGGCGAGGTCCAGCGGACCAGCTGGCTGACCGGCCGGTCTCCGCCGGCGACCTCGACCACGGCCTGGGCGAAGCGGGTCGCCCAGGCGTGCACGCCGGCCACCGGGTCGACGACCAGGGTCAGGTCGCTGTGCGGGTGCAACGCCAGGACGCTCTGGACCGCGGCCGTCTCCACGGCTGCTTCGCCCGCTCCCGGCTCCGTGAGCCGTCCCACGCGGGCCACGCCCTCACGTGGTCCGGCCGGGCGACGCAGGCGTGCGCCCGGGCGGGCGGGCTGAGTCGATGTGGTCATGGGCAGTCCTCTCCTCGGTGGTGGTGCGGGGGGAGTAGCAGGCGGTCTCCCGGGTGGATCAGGTCGGGGTCGGCGCCCACGACGTCGCGGTTGAGGCGGGCGATCCGGCGCCAGGTGCGGTCCAGCCGTGCCGGTGACGCTCCGGGGCCGAGCAGGTCCGCGCTCAGGGACCACAGCGAGTCACCGGGGAGCACGACCCGTGTGCGCGGGGCGGGCTGCGGGTGCGCGCGGGGGTGGGGCGAGGTCAGGGGTACGGCCGGCGAGCGGAGCCCGGTCAGGGTGGTCTCCGGCTGCTCGTGTGGCGCGGGGGCCCCGGGCGTGCTGGGCGCCGCCCAGGCGGTGCCGGGGCTCAGGCCGAGGCCGGCCAGGACGAGCACCACGACCCAGGTCGGGCAGCCCACGGAGGTGGCGAGCGCCGGTCGGCGTCCGGCGCGCACCCGGCAGACGTCCAGGGCCACGGCACTCAGCACCACGACGAGCCAGGCGGCGCAGCCGACCAGGGCCCAGGTGCAGCCGGTGCCGACCAGGTCCTCCATCGAGGGGTCCTGCGAGGAGAGCACCCGTCTCACCTCCTCCGCGCTCGACTAGTGCGTTTACTGCTGTTTGATAGTTCTACGTGGCGTTGGTGATCGGCGTCAAGCGCTCGTCCCCAAGGCCTTGACACCCCCGGGTGCACCGGACACCGTGGCCGCATGTCGTGGGAGGAGCAGCTGATCCGGGTCTTCGAGGACCTCGAGCAGCAGGCCGAGGGGCTGGCCCTGGCCGACCGGGACAGCGAGGCACTTGAACTCGGTCGGGCCGCCTACGCCGAGGTGGACCTGCGCGCGCGGCTGCACGCCTCGCTCGGCCGCAGGGTCACGCTCGCGGTGAGCGGGGTCGGCCCCGTCGAGGGCGCGCTGACCCGGGCGGGGGTCGACTTCGTGGTCGTCGACGACGACGTGCGTTCCCAGGTGGTCCGGACTGCCGCCGTACTGGGGGCCCGCGGGCTCTCCGAGCGCGCCCTGGCCGCCTCGGCGCGCCTCCTGGGTGCCCGGGTGGGGCTGGGCTCGGTGCTGCGCGGTCTCGCCGCGGCCACCGTCCCCGTGGAGGTCCGCCGCGTCGACGGCAGCATCCTGCGTGGCCGGGTGCGCCGGGTCGGGGCCGATTTCTGCGACCTCTGGGTCGTGCAGGACTACGCCGAGGTGTCCTCGTCGCCGGAGCTGGTGCCCTTCGCCGCCGTGGCCGCGCTGCGGTCGGTCTCGCCCGCCTCCCCGTAGGCCTCGGCGTACCTCCCCTGGATGTAGGCCTCGAGCTCCGAGGTCTCCACCCGGTACTGCTTGCGCCCGCCGATCTGGATCGCGCGCAGCTGTTGGTCGCGGATCAGGGCACGCACCTGGACCACCGAGGTGGAGAGGATCTCGGCCACGTCGTTGAGGGTGAGGAAGCGTGGTTCGGGCGGCGGCACGCGGCCACTATGCCAGCGCCCGGCCCTACGAGCCCGCGCCGGCGGGTGGACGGCTGTGGATATCCGAGGTTGGATCGGGGTCCCAGGACGCACACTGGAGGGGTGAGCACGACGTCGGAGTCCGGAAGCGGAGCCGGGACCTCGCCGGTCGCCCGCCAGCACCGGTCCCGGACCTGGCGCGACCCGCGGCTGGTCGTCGGGGTGAGTCTGGTCGCGGTCTGCGGCCTGCTCGGTGGGGCCCTCGTGGGGCGCGGGGACGGCACCGTCGCGGTCTGGTCCACCCGCGTCCCGTTGAGCGAGGGGGCCCCGGTCCCGGCTGACGCGCTGGTGGCCCGCCAGGTCCGCTTCGCCGACCAGGCCGACGCCGACCGCTACCTCTCCGCGACGCGTCCGCTGCCGGGTGAGCGGGTGCTGGTCCGGCCGGTGGGGGCGGGCGAGCTGCTACCCCGCGCCGCGGTGGGCAGCGGTCAGGGCGTCCCGGACCTGGAGGTCCCGATCGCCATCCCGGTCGAGTCCGTGCCGACCACCGTGCGCGCCGGCTCACTGGTCGACGTGTGGGTCACGCCCCCCCAGCAGAGGGAGGGCAGCGGGTCCGGCTCCGGCGCATCGCGGGTGCTCGAGCGCGTGCCGGTGGTGGAGCTCGACTCGGGCCAGAGCCTCGGAGCCGGCACGCGCCGGGTGGTGGTGGGGCTCGACGCCGCGGAGGCCGACCAGCTGCCCCGCGCCCTGTCCCGGCTGGCGACCGGCTCGGTGGTGCTCGTCCGGTGGGCAGAATGAGCGAGCCCTCACCGCGTCGTACCCCGGTCCTCCTCGCGGCGGCCGGGGCGGCCTGGGAGGTCGAGGCGGTACGCACGCTCGAGCGGACGCCCGACCTGGTCCTCCAGGCTCGCTGTGTCGACGCCGGTGACCTGCTCGCCGCCGCGGCCACCGGGCTGGCACGGTGCGCCGTCGTGGCCGACGCGCTGGCCGGGCTCGACTCGGACCTGGTCGACCGGCTGGGCCGGCTCGGCGTCGGCGTCGTGGCGGTGGCCGACCTCCCGGCGGACTCAGCGGCGCGGGCCCGGCTGGCCCGGCTGGGGGTGGGTGCTGTGGTCGGTCCCGGTCCTGAGGGACTGGCCGCCGCGGTTCAGGTAGCCACCGCCGACCCTCGGGCCTCGGCCGCGGAGGAGCCGGTGTCCACCGGCAGCCTCCCCGGTCCGGGTCGCGCGGGTCAGGTGGTGGTCGTCTGGGGACCCACCGGTGCGCCGGGTCGCACCACCGTCGCCACCGCGCTCGCTACGGAGTCGGCCCGACGTCGCCAGGACACCCTGCTGGTGGACGCCGATCCCTACGGAGGAGCCGTGGCCCAGCACCTCGGGATCCTCGACGAGGTGTCCGGACTGCTGGCCGCGGCCCGACTGGCCAACGCCGGCGCGCTGGACGGCGGCTCCCTCGCCTCCGTCGCCCGTCGCGTCGAGGGAGGCCTGCGCGTGCTCACCGGCCTGCCCCGCCCCGACCGCTGGCCGGAGGTCCGCCCCGCGGCGGTCGCCGCGCTGCTCGACCACGCCGGACGGGTCGCCGACCGTGTCGTGGTCGACGTCGGCTTCAGCCTCGAGGACCCCGCGCTGGACCCCTTCTCGGCCGCCCCACGACGCAACGAGACGACCCTGTGTGCCCTCGAGCGGGCCGACGACGTCGTCGTGGTCGGCTCCGCGGACCCGGTCGGGCTGGCCCGGCTGGTCCGCGGGGTGGTCGAGCTGCGGGAGGTCGCCGCGGCGGCTGCCGTGCACGTCGTGGTGAACCGGACCAGACCCACGCTGGCCTGGAGCCCCGCGGAGGTGGGCTCGATGCTCGAGGGCCTCGTGCGTCCGGTCGGCATCCACTACCTGCCCGAGGATCGCGCCGGAGCCGATCGGGCGCTCGCGGCGGGACGCAGCGTGGTCGAGGGCGCTGACTCGCCCCTGCGGCGCGCGGTGGGCCCTCTGGCCGACTCGGTGTTCGGGAGGCCACCCGCGCCAGGGGCTCGGCGGGCCGCCCGCCCGGTCAGGACGAGAAGAGCAGCGAGAGGCCGCCGACGGTGAAGACGACCATCAGCACCAGCAGCGGCAGCTGACCGGTGAGCCGGTGCCGTGGGGGCAGCAGCCGGACGGCCCGGTCGTGGGCGGAGACCACGCCGAGGACGTGCCCGCTCACCACCGCCAGCACCTTGAGCTCGGCCAGGATCTGCGGGTGCCGCGAGAGCCAGTAGCTGACCGCCCAGTCACCTGTACCGAGCAGGTCCTGACCGCGCGCGAGCGGGTCCGAGAGCAGGACGACGGTCTGCTGACCCACCTCGAGGAGATAGCTGAGGTAGTGCGCCACGACGTACCCCACGACGATGGGCACCAGCGAGTGGGCGAACGCGCCAGGCAGCCCAGGGCGGGTCGCCGGGTCGTCGACGCCGGTGAGCATGGTCGCGGCGGAGAAGGTCAGGGCGACCAGGGTGACCAGCAGCAGCAGGCCCACGGTGCCGAGCACTGTCGGTCCCAGGGCCTCACCCCACGGCCCCTGGGTGAGCTGGAGCCAGGCCGTGGACGCGCTGAAGCTGTCGAAGGCGGTGCTGCCGAGGAGGACCGCGACCATCGCCACCAGCCCGGGCCGGGCCGGGGTGGCGTCGAGATTGGCCAACGGGCTGCGCAGCACCCGGGTCCCGTCCCGGCGACGTCCCAGGACCGAGAGGCGACCAACCAGGGTGGAGTAGGCCTCGAAGGGGTCGGCCTGCTCGATCCAGCGCTGCCCGAAGACCAGGGCGCCGACGACCAGGACCACGAGGTGGACCGCGAAGAACAGCCGGACCGGCCCGAGGTAGGTCGACGCCGGGGAGACGAGCTCAAGCCAGACGAAGGCGAGCAGACCCAGCGACGCCGGCCACAGCCCCACCCAGCGAGGCAGCTCGACCAGCCCGGCGTCCGGGTCGCCGCCGCTGGCCCGGACCAGGAGCAGGTGGATCGTCCGGACCGGGTTCACCGCGCGGTACGCCGACCCCCACAGCACCGACACCGGCACCAGCCCGACCCAGAGCAGGACGTAGACCACCCCGAAGGTCGGGTTGGTCAGCAGGTCGGGGCCCGCCAGTGCGGCCCAGGCCACGTAGCAGAAGACGACCAGTCCGACGGCGCGGAGCAGGACCGAGAGCAGCCGGCTGTCCAGCACGCGCACCGCGACCGCCGGAAGAGGCCAACTGCCCCGGGCCGGGTCGTAGCGGGGGGAGCGCCAGGCCAGGGCGAGCACCAGGAACGAGACGGCCAGGGCCACGCAGGACCCGGCCACCGCCAGGCCGGCCGAGATCGGAAGGTCCGCAGCGCCACCGATCCCGTGCGCGAAGACCATGGTGACGTTCCTCCCGGTGGGTTGGCAGCACGGTCGTCTCTGCCACACTCCCATAGCCACGCATCCCGAGCCGGAAGGGGTCACGATGACGGAGCGGCTCGGGCCCGACGACCTGGCGCTGCTGATCGCGGAGTCGCGCAGCACCCCGGTGCACAACGCGACCCTGGACGTCTTCGCGCCCGGTGAGGACGGGCTGGACTACGAGCGGCTGGTCGGCCTGATCGCCGACCGGATCGCCTTCGTGCCCCGCTACCGCCAGCGCATCCGCTTCGTGCCCGGACGCCTCGGTCCCCCGGTCTGGGTCGACGACGAGGACTTCGACCTCGGCTACCACGTACGCCGCTCAGCCCTACCCCGCCCGGGCTCCCCGGACCAGCTGCGCGACCTCGTGGCGCGGATCATGTCGCGACCGCTGGACCGCAGCCGCCCGCTGTGGGAGGTCTACCTGATCGAGGGCCTGGACGGCCCGTCCTCGGCCGACGGTGGCCGGGTGGCCCTGCTGGCCAAGTCTCACCAGGTGCTGGTGGACGGCATCTCCACCATCGACCTCGGCCAGGTTCTGCTCGACGTCGACCCCGAGGCCGCCCCCACCCTGCCCGACGAGTGGCGGGCCGCACCCGCCCCAGCCCCCCCGGCCCTGGTCGTGTGGGCAGTGGGGGAGTCAGTGCGTCACCCGCGGGTGGCCCTCGACACAGCGCGGGTCAACGCCACCGGGGTCCTGCGCTCGGTGGGCTCCGTCGGCGGCAGGCTCGCCGAGGCGGTGGGTGAGCTCACCGGCCGGCGGCGTACCTCGGCCTCGGTCTTCGACGTCCCACTCTCCGAGCAGCGCCGCTTCACCACCGTGGCCACCCGGCTGGAGGACTACCGCACGGTCCGCACCGAGCACGGCGGCACGGTCAACGACGTCGTGCTGGCCACGGTGACCGGAGCCCTGCGCTCCTGGCTGATGACCCGCGCGGAGTCCGTGCACGGCAGCCGGTCGCTGCGGGCCATGGTGCCGATGAGCGTCATCGACGGAGACCTCGAGCCCACCTCGTTGGGCAGCCAGGTCGCCGGGCACCTGCTCAACCTGCCGATCGGGGAGAACAGTCCCGTGGTCCGGCTGCACCAGGTCTCCTACGCGCTCAAGGCGCACAAGGAGACCGGCCGTGCCGTCGCGGCGGACCGGCTGACCGGTGTCTCCGGCTTCGCGCCGACCACGTTCCACGCGCTCGGCGCCCGGGTCGCGGCCAGCGACGTCCGGCGCGGGTTCCACCTCGTGGTGACCAACGTCCCCGGACCGCAGTTCCCGCTCTACGCGGCCGGGGCGCGGATGCAGGAGAGCTATCCGGTACCCGCACTGCTGCCCCACCACGCCCTGGCCATCGGGGTCACCTCCTATGACGGCGGGGTCTACTTCGGGATGACCGCCGACCGGGACGCGGTCCCCGACCTCGACGTGCTCGCGCAGTGCCTCGTGGAGTCGCTCGAGGAGCTCGTGGACAGCGCCAGCGCGACCCGGCAGCGAGCCCCTCGGGGCCGCAGGGCCACCGGTCCGCGGGGCTCCGCGTGAGCGGGACCCGGGCCTACGTGGCCACGACCTGGACGGGACTGCGCCAGATCGTCGTCGAGCAGGGGCTGCCCACTCCACCGACCCCGGCCCACGCGGTGACCGACGCGCTCCGCTCCGGCTACCCCGAGGGCACGCAGGACGACTGGGAGTACGCCGCGCTCTCGGCCGCGTCACTGGCCTGCCTGGACCTGCTCGACGACGGCGAGCCCCGACGGAGGGTGGTGGTCGCGGTCGACGTGGCGTCGCTCGCGCCGGGTGGGAACAACGACCCCACGGCCGTCGTGATCACCGACCCGGTCCCGTGGAGCGGGGTGGCCGCGGTCCACCGATCGGCTGCTGGCGCACGACCTGGCCTGGTTCACGACCCAGGAGGTCGAGTCGCTGGCGCGGACTTGGCGCGGCTAGAGCGCATCTGACACGATCAGGCGATGGACGCCATCACCGCCCCACCGGCCCCCGTCAACGAGCCGAACCTCACCTACGCCCCCGGCACCGCCGAGCGGGCCGCCCTGGCCGAGGAGCTGGTCCGCCAGGAGGGACGACAGCTCGAGCTCACCGCGAGCATCGGCGGCGTACGCCGGATGGGTGGCGGCGCCGAGATTCCCGTGGTCCAGCCGCACGATCACGGCCACGTGCTCGGGGTGGTCAAGAACGCGACGCAGGCCGACGCCCGCGCCGCGGTCAAGGCCGCCCAGGACGCGGCGCCCGGCTGGCGGGCGCTGTCCTTCGACGACCGGGCCGCCGTGCTGCTGAAGGCGGCCGACCTGCTCGCGGGGCCCTGGCGTCAGCGGATCAACGCCGCGACGATGCTCGGACAGTCCAAGACGGCCTTCCAGGCCGAGATCGACGCGGCCTGCGAGCTCATCGACTTCTGGCGTTTCAACGTGCACTTCGCCCGGGAGATCCTCACCGACCAGCCGATCGCCAACTCGCGGGGCCTGTGGAACCGGACCGATCACCGGCCGCTCGAGGGCTTCGTCTATGCGATCACCCCCTTCAACTTCACCGCGATCGCCGGCAACCTTCCCACCGCTCCCGCCCTGATGGGCAACACGGTGATCTGGAAGCCCTCCCCGACCCAGCAGGTCGCGGCCCACCTGATCATGGAGCTGCTCGAGGAGGCGGGGCTCCCGCCGGGCGTGATCAACATGCTCCCCGGCGACGGTCTCGCGGTCTCCGAGGTGGTCATGAAGCACCCCGACCTCGCCGGCATCCACTTCACCGGGTCGACCCCCACCTTCCAGAGCCTGTGGTCCACGATCGGGGAGAACATCACCAAGTACCGCTCCTACCCCCGCATCGTGGGGGAGACCGGCGGCAAGGACTTCGTGGTGGCGCACTCCTCGGCCGACCCGGAGGTGCTGCGGGTGGCGCTGCTGCGAGGAGCCTTCGAGTTCCAGGGCCAGAAGTGCTCGGCCGCCTCGCGGGCCTACGTCGCACGCTCGGTGTGGGCCAAGATGCGCGACTCGTTCCTGGCCGAGGTCGAGGCCATCTCGGTCGGGGACGTCACCGACTTCTCGCACTTCATGGGGGCGGTCATCGACGACCGGGCCTTCGCCAAGCACAAGAGGGCCATCGCGCGGGCCAAGCGCGCCTCGAAGCTCGACGTGGTCGCCGGTGGCCAGGTCGACGACTCGGTCGGCTACTTCGTCCGGCCCACGGTGGTGGAGTCCAGCGACCCGACCGACCAGATGTTCTCCACCGAGTACTTCGGGCCGATCCTCGCCGTGCACGTCTTCGACGACGCCGACTTCGAGCAGGTCGTGGCCCAGATGGAGTCCTTCGCGCCGTACGCGCTGACCGGCGCCGTGATCGCCCAGGACCGGCGGGTGCTGTCCTGGGCCCAGGAGGCGCTGCGCTTCGCGGCGGGGAACTTCTACCTCAACGACAAGCCCACCGGAGCGGTGGTCGGGCAGCAACCCTTCGGCGGTGCCCGCGCCTCGGGCACCAACGACAAGGCGGGCGCCCCCGTCAACCTGCTCCGGTGGGTCTCGCCGCGCTCGATCAAGGAGACGTTCGACCCGCCGACCGACTACCGCTACCCCTACATGGACCGCGACTGAGCCGCAGTCCCGCGCCTCAGGCCGACAGCGACGAGTAGTCGGTGTAGCCCTCCGCGCCGCCGCCGTAGAAGGTAGACGGGTTGGGGTCGTTGGTCTTGGCGCCGACCCGCCAGCGGCGCGGCAGGTCGGGGTTGGCCAGGAACAGCCGGCCGACCGCGACCGCGTCGGCGAGGTCCTGGTCGAGCAGGGCCTGGGCGCTCTCCCGGGTCCTCCTCGGTAGCGCCCTGGATGTTGTGGGGCGGGGGAGATCCGGATGCCGACCTTCTCCGGGCCGATGGCCTCGGCCACCGCCTGGGTGACCTCCACCGCGAAGCGGGCCCGCTTCTCGGGGCTCCCGCCGTAGGAGTCCGTGCGGGTGTTGGAGCCCGGCG
Source organism: Propionibacteriales bacterium (assembly GCA_038199935.1). GTDB lineage: Bacteria > Actinomycetota > Actinomycetes > Propionibacteriales > Nocardioidaceae > Nocardioides_B. The sequence goes on from JBBPYL010000104.1 coordinate 21,979, forward strand.
CGGGACCGTATGCGGCTTGGGGCCCTCGGCGGTGATCATCTCGCCCGGCGCGGCGAGGGCGCTGGGGGCGACCGACTCGAGGCCGTCCTTGTTGTCGGGGTGGGCCACCCGTCCGGCGTGCATGAGCTGGACGACGATGCGCCCGCCGCGCTGGTGCACCGCGTCGGCGACCCGTCGCCAGCCGGCCATCTGCTCGGCGGAGTGGATGCCCGGGGTGGCGAGGTAACCCTGGCCCACGGCGCTGGGCTGGGTGCCCTCGGTGATCATCAGCCCGGCGGTGGCCCGCTGGGCGTAGTACGTGACGGCCAGGTCGCCGGGCACGCCCCCTCGTTCGCGCGGTTGCGCGTCAGGGGTGCCATCACCACACGGTGGGGAAGCGTCCACTGGGGCAGGGGCAGGGAGTCGAAGAGGTCGGGCACGGGTCCTCCGGTGAGACTAGGTTGAATCTTCAACGATCGATCCGAGAGTACCCGCGCGTAGGCGCGGGCAACCACCGTCGTTCGGTCCAGCCCGCATGACCCCTGTCACGTGCGAGCAGAGGGTCGGACCGCGGGCCGGAACCGGCTCAGCGGTCGCCGGCGAGCCACGCGCGGCCGACCCGCTGCTCGCTGCGCAGGGCCGACCCGAGGATGTCGGCGATCAGCTTCTCGAGCTTGCCCCCGACCAGAGGGACCTTCACGCTCACGTCGCCGCTGACCCGCTGGACGGTGCCTGCGCCCGCTTCGGTCAGCGTGATGTCCCCGGCGACGGACCCGGGCTTGCCCGGGATGGCCACGGCGAGGTCTGCGCGGTGTCCGTGCCAGGTCTCGGTCTGCACGATCTGGATCTCGTCGCCGACGATGCGCCGGGCAAAGGACGGCACCCCGGTCGAGGGCAGCGTCTGGTCGATGACCACGGTGGTCTGCTCGGCCCGCGGGGTCACTTCGACCCGGTGGCGCAGCGACCGTCCGCGCGCGCACACCGTCTCGCGGAAGGCCGGGTCGGCCAGCATCGCGGCCACCGTCGCCACGTCGGCGTCGTAGGTCAGCTCGTAGGAGAAGCTCACGTCTGCCACCTCGTCTGGTGCCCGTCGTGGGGGACCGGTTCCCGGGTCTGGCCAGCCATCATGTCGCATCGCCGGTCCGCACCGGTCATCGCTGGTCATCACTGGGGCGCGGGTGAACGACACGCCGCCTTGGGATGGGAGGTCTACGGGCCCTAGGGTCGGTCCCGGTGGCACAACGGCGTGCCGCCCGTCGTACGACAGAGGTGGTGCCGGGTGCGATCCAGGGTCGAAGAGTCCAAGGACGACCTCATCGAGCGGGCCGCGGAGCTCGCGACCAGCGGTCGGGGCACCGGAGGCCCGCCGCACGAGACGGTCGGGCCGCTGCTGCGTCGCTTCTACCAGCACGTCGCGCCCGAGGACGTCGTCGCCCGGAGCGAGGTGGACCTCTACGGCGCCGCCGTCAGTCAGTACAAGCTGGCCGGTCAGCGCCCCCAGGGCACCGCGCGGGTGCGGGTCTATACCCCCACGGTCTCCGAGCACGGGTGGTCCGCCGAGGGCCACACCGTGGTCGAGGTGGTCACCGACGACATGCCCTTCCTGGTCGACTCCGTGACGATGGTGCTGCACGAGCAGAACCGCGAGGTGCACGTGGTCGTGCACCCCCAGGTCCTGGTCCGTCGCGACCTCACCGGGGCGCTGCTCGAGGTGGTCATCGACAACGACCAGGTGGACCGCGCCGACCTCCCGGCCGAGGTGACCCGGGAGTCCTGGATGCACCTGGAGATCAGCCGCGAGTCGAGTCCGGCCCAGCGCGAGGAGATCGAGGCCGCGCTGACCAAGGTCCTCACCGACGTCCGCGAGAGCGTCGAGGACTGGCCGCGGATGCACGCCCAGGCGCTGGCCATCATCGCCGACCTGGAGGCCCATCCGCCGCCCCTGGGCAGCGACGAGGTCGAGGAGGCCAAGGCCCTGCTGACCTGGCTAGCCGACGAGCACTTCACCTTCCTCGGCTACCGCGAGTACCACCTCGAGGTGGCCGAGAACGGCGAGTCGATGTCGCTGCACGCCGTCGCCGGCACCGGCTACGGGATCCTCCGCTCGGACCCGAACCTGACCACCCCGGTGGAGAGCCTGCCTCCGCTGGTGCGCGACCGGGCGCGCGAGAAGACCCTGCTGGTGCTGGCCAAGGCCAACTCCAAGGCGACCGTCCACCGTCCGGTCTACCTCGACTACGTCGGGGTGAAGACCTTCGACGCCGACGGCGAAGTGGTCGGCGAGCGACGCTTCCTGGGCCTGTTCTCCTCCGCGGCGTACACCGAGTCGCTGACCCGCATCCCGGTGCTGCGGGTCAAGGCGCAGCAGGTCATCGACCGGGCCGGTTTCGACCCGCAC
>JBBPYL010000105.1:0-10116 GCA_038199935.1 Propionibacteriales bacterium
CACCTTCGGCGAGGTAGCCCTCCTCGTTCAGCGGCACGTCGTTGACCAGGATGCGGCCCTGGTCGTCGCAGCAGCGCACCCGGTCGCCCCCCACCCCGATGACCCGCTTCACCAGGTGGCCCCCGGTGGGGTAGAGGCCGAAGATCTCCAGGGCGCGGGTCAGGGGGTTCGTCGCCTTGGCCTGCTCGGCGCCGTCGAGCCAGCCGCCGGGGTCGCTGAAGACCACCACGTCGCCGCGCTGAGGACCGCCCCCGGCCCAGTAGCTGACCTTCTGGACCACAATGCGGTCGTTGAGCACCAGGGTGTCGTTCATCGAGCCCGAGGGGATGTAGAAGGCCTGGAGGAACAGCGCCTTGATGACGACGGCCAGGACCAGGGCGACACCGAGCAGCAGCAGCGTCTCCTGCCACAGCGGCAGCACCGCGCGCCCACCACGCTCCGCGCGCCCACCAGCACCGCACTCGTCGTCACCGTCCGGCGTCCCGGCAGAGGAGTTCTCCTCGGGAGGCTGGCTCACCCGCGCGTCGAGGCGGGCACGACGTCAGGTGGTGACGGCGTCACGCTTCTCCTTGATCTTGGCGGCCTTGCCGCGCAGGTTGCGCAGGTAGTAGAGCTTGGCCCGGCGGACGTCGCCGCGCGTGACGACCTCGACCTTGTCGATGATCGGCGTGTGCAGCGGGAAGGTCCGCTCCACACCGACGCCAAAGGAGACCTTGCGCACGGTGAAGGTGCGGCCGATCCCGGAGCCCTGGACCCGGATGCAGACGCCCTGGAAGACCTGGACGCGGGCCCGGTTGCCCTCGACGACCTTGACGTGGACCTTGAGGGTGTCGCCGGCGCGAAAGGCCGGGATGTCGTCGCGACGCGAGTCGGCGGCGAGGGTGTCGATGACGTTGGCCATGGTTGTCTCCTCGTGGGCGCCACAGGTCAGCCACGGAGTAGGAAGTCTCGTTCGTGGACGATCCGACGCGGTGCCGTGCGGGACGCCCCCTGTGGCAGGTGGCTCGCTGACCCACCTCCACGAGGGAGGGGCGGTCGTGGCACGACGGATCCGAGAGGTGAGTCTGCCACAGGGCTCAGCCCTCGGAGAAATCCTCCAGCACCTCGAGGTCCCGTGCATCGAGCCGATCGGGGTCGAGCCGGGCCGTCAGGTCGGGGCGTCGCTCGGCCGTACGACGCAGGGCCTCGTCGCGTCGCCAGCGGGCGATGCGGCCGTGGTGACCCGAGAGCAGCACCTCAGGCACCGGGCGCCCCCGCCAGGAGGCCGGTTTGGTGTAGACGGGGTACTCCAGGAGGCCCTCGCCCCCGTGGGACTCCTCGGCGAGCGACTCGGGGTTGCCCATGAACCCGGGCAGCAGACGGACGACCGCCTCCACGACCACCAGGGCGGCGGCCTCCCCGCCGTTGAGGACGTAGTCCCCCAGCGAGATCTCCCGCACGGTGGTCCGGGTGCGGGCATCCTCGACGACGCGCTGGTCGATCCCCTCGTAGCGCCCGCAGGCGATCACCAGGTGCTCCGTCGTGGCGAGCTCGGCGGCCAGCGCCTGACTCAAGCGCTCCCCGGACGGCGTGGGGACGACCAGGACCGTGTCCGGCCCGTCCACCAGGGCGTCGAGGGCCTCGCCCCACGGCTCGGGGCGCATGACCATTCCTGCGCCTCCGCCGTACGGAGTGTCGTCGACGGTGCGGTGCCGGTCGTGGGTCCAGGTCCGCAGGTCGTGGACCGCGATGTCGAGCAGTCCTGCCTCCTGGGCCCGGCCGGCCAGCGACAGCGAGAGCGGCGCGAGGTAGTCGGGGAAGATCGAGACCACGTCGATGCGCATGCTCAGTCCTCGTCGAGCCCGGAGAGAAGTCCCGGTCGGTCGGCGACCTCCACCAGGCCGGCGTCGAGATCCACCCGGGGCACCAACGCGGTCACGAAGGGCACCAGCGCCTGCTCGCCCACGGGACGACGGACGACCAGCAGGTCCTGGGCCGCGCCGTGCTGGACCGAGGCGATCTCGCCGACGAGGTCTCCCTGCGTGGTCTGGACCCGCAGCCCGACGAGCTGGTGGTCGTAGAACTCCTCCGGATCCTCGGGTGACTCCGCGGTGTCGACGTCGACGAGGAGGACCAGCCCGCGCAGCGACTCCGCTGCGGTGCGGTCCCCGACACCGGCGAACCGGACCAGCAGGCGGTCCTGATGCCACCGGACCGCCTCGAGACGCAGCGTCTCGGGGCGTCCGGACAGCACGGGGGCACCCGTGGGCGCCTCGGTGTCCAGGCTGGACCCGACCACGAAACGTCGCTCCGGCTCGTCGGTCCGCGGCTCCACGGTCAGCTCACCGCGGACGCCGTGTGGTGGGCCGCTCCGGCCGCCCCCGCCCCGCGTGCGGGGGAGCGGCGGGGCCCCGGGACGAAGGCGCCCCCGGCCCCCCGCCCCCCCCCCCCGGCCGGCGCGGGGGGCCCCCCCCCCCCCCCCCCCCACGACCGGCGGGCTGGTCAGCGGCGGGCCACGTCGACGAAGTCGACCCGGGCGCCACCCTTGCCGGCGAGGGCACCGATGACCGTGCGTAGCGCCGTCGCGGTACGACCGCCCCGACCGATCACCTTGCCCAGGTCGTCGGGGTGCACCCGGACCTCGAGGACGGAGCCGCGTCGCAGCTCCTTGTCCTTGACGGTGACGTCGTCAGGGTGTCGGACGATGCCGCGCACCAGGTGCTCGAGAGCCTCCGACAGCACGGCTCAGGCTCCGGTCGTGTCGTCGCCGGCCGGGGCCTCGGCGGCGGGGGCGTCGGTGCCGGCCGCTTCGGTGGCTGACGCCTCGGTCGGCTGGGCCTCCCCCTCGGCGTCGCCGCTGGCGGCTGCCGCCTCGGGGCTCTCCCCGGCGGCCACAGCGGGCTCCGTGGGCTTGGGCGCCTCGGGCTTGGTCTCGGCCTCGGCGGGCGTGGACGCCTCCGCGGCGGGCTCGGCGGGAGCCGCCTTCTTGGCGGGGGCCTTCTTGGTCACGGCCTCGGACTTGGGCTCGGTCGAGGACTCCTTGAGCGCCTCGTTGAAGATCTCGGCCTTCTCCCGCTTCGCCTCCGCGGTGCGCAGGGTGCCTTCGCTCCCGGGCAGGCCCTTGAACTTCTGCCAGTCACCGGTCACCTTGAGCAGCGCCTCGACGGCCTCGGAGGGCTGGGCGCCGACGCCGAGCCAGTACTGCGCACGGTCCGAGGTCAGGTCGATCAGCGAGGGCTCGGCCTTGGCTTGGTACTTGCCGATCTCCTCGATGACCAGACCGTCCCGCTTCTTCCGCGCGTCGACGACGACGACGCGGTAGTACGGCTGACGGATCTTGCCCATGCGCTTCAGACGAATCTTGACGGCCACGAGTGTGGTGTCTCCTTGAGATGTGTGTGTGGGTGAGCGACCGCGGAGCCGGTGGGGCCGGGTCGCAGGCGCTACAGGGTGTCCGAACGCCGGGTGAGAGGGACCGACGCACGGGACTCAGCCGCCGATTGTGCCAGAGATCGCCCGCACACCTCCAATCGTGCGGGCTGCCGGGGCTCGGGATGGGACTTGAACACGTTCAACTATCCGCCTACAGTCACTCCATCAGGAATTGAACACGTTCAACTCAAGGAGACCCGATGGACATGACCGCCCTCACCTACCTCGCCTACCTGGCGACCGTGGTGCCCCTCACGATCTGGGTGGCCGGCACCCTGAGCCGGCACGGTCGGGTCTTCCTGGCCGACGTGTTCGGCGGGGACGGCGCCCTGGCCGACGCGGTGAACAGGCTCCTCGTCGTCGGCTTCTACCTGATCAACCTGGGCTTCGTGACGCTGTACCTCAAGGTCGGCGAGCAGGTCCGCAGCTTCCAGCAGCTGCTCGAGGTGCTCAGCGCGAAGGTGGGCATCGTGATGCTGGTGCTCGGCGTGGTGCACTTCCTCAACGTCTACGTCTTCAACTCGATCCGTCGCCGCGGACGGATGGAGACCCTGCGCAGCGCTCCGGTCGCGGCGCAGTCCTACACCGCCCCGTACGTTGGCCCGCCCGTCTACGCCCCCGCCAAACCGAGCGCCTCCCCGACCCCTACCGGCCCCCGCGACCAGCCGGGTCAGTGATGAGCCTTCCCGCCCCGCAGGCGATCGGCGGGCTGACCGTCCTGTACGACGCGCAGTGCCCCATGTGCACCCGCTTCCGGAGCTGGCTCCTGGCCCAGGACACCCTGGTGCGTCTGGACCTGGTCGCCGCCGGCTCGCCCGAGGCGCGGCGTCGCTTCCCCCGGCTGGACCACGCTCGGACCCAGCAGGAGATCACCCTGGTCAGCGACGAGGGAGCGGTCTACGTCGGGGAGTACGCCTGGGTGGTGGCCCTGTGGGCGACCCGCGAGCACCGTCGTCTCGCCGAGAAGCTGGCCCGGCCGGCCTGGTTGCCGCTGGCCCGAGTCAGCGCCCAGGCCGCCGCCGGCCTGCGCGGGCGACTCCGACGTGCCCCGGGCTGTGACTACGCTGAGGACTGTGCCGGACACTGCCAGCCGCTCCCCCAAGGGTGAGCAGACCCGCCAGGCGATCGTCGCGGCCGCCCTGGGCCTCTTCCGGGCCGGAGGCTACGACGCGACGACCATGCGGGCGATCGCCGACGAAGCCGGCGTCTCACTCGGCAACGCCTACTACTACTTCTCTTCCAAGGAGCACCTGGTCCAGGCCTTCTACGACCAGGTCCAGACCGAGCACGCCAGCGCCGCGCGCCGGGTCCTGGCCACCGAGACGGCCTTCGCCCCGCGGCTGAGTGGGCTGTTCGTGGCCTGGGTCGACGTGGCCACGCCGTACCACGCCTTCGCCGGGCAGTTCTTCAAGAATGCCGCGGAGCCGACCAGCCCGCTCTCCCCCTTCAGCCCCGAGTCCGCCCCGGCCCGCGACGCGAGCATCGTGCTGTTCCGCACCGTGGTCGAGGGCTCGGACCTCAAGGTCACTCCCGAGCTCCGCTCCGAGCTGCCCGAGCTGCTGTGGATGCTGCACATGGGCGTCGTGCTGTTCTGGGTGCACGACGCAAGCCCGGACCAGCGCCGGACCCGACGCCTGGTGGAGCGGATCGTCCCCCTCGTGGACCGGCTGGCCCGGATGACGCGGCTGCCGGTCGTGCGCGGCATCGTGGAGGACCTCGTCGTCCTGCTGCGCGACCTGCGTCGCTGACCTCTCGGCGGTGCTGGCCCTAGCGACGCCCGGCCACGACCCGGCCCCGCAGGACCACCGCGACGGGCTCGGTCAGCACACTGAGGTCCACGCGCGGGTCCCGGTCGAAGACGACGAAGTCGGCGGTGGTGCCCTCGGCCAGGTTGTCCTCGAGACCGAGCCAGCTGCGGGCCTTCCACGACGCGGCCCCCAGCGCCTCCTCGGCACTGAGCCCGTACGTCGTGAGCTCGCGGACCTCCTCGCCGATCAACCCGTGCGGCAGGACTCCCCCGGCGTCGGTGCCGGCATAGATCCGCACCCCCGCATCGTGCGCGGCACCGATCACCTCGCGCCGTGAGGCGTAGAGGGCCTCCATCTGGCTCGCGTAGTCCGGGAACCTCGCGCGCCCGGCGTCGGCGTAGCCGGGGAAGTTCTCCAGCTGAATGACCGTCGGGACCAGCGCCACGTCGCGCCGCACCATCTCCTCGATCAGGTCGGTCGAGAGCCCGGTGCCGTGCTCGAGGCAGTCGATCCCCGCCGCGATGAGGTCCGGCAGGGCCGCCTGACCGAACACGTGGGCGGTGACCCGGGCTCCTGCCGCGTGGGCGGTCGCCATCGCCTCCTCCAGCGACTCGCGGGTCCACGACGGCGTGAGGTCCCCGGAGTCCCGGTCGATCCAGTCCCCCACCAGCTTCACCCAGCCGTCACCGCGCGCCGCCTCCTGGGCGACGTACGCGGCGAGCTCCTCGGGCTCGATCTCGTGGGCGTAGTTGCGGATGTAGCGCCGGGTGCGCGCGATGTGGCGTCCGGCCCGGATCAGTCGCGGCAGGTCGTCGCGCTCATGGATCCAGGCCGTGTCCGCGGCGGACCCGCAGTCACGCACCAGCAGGGCGCCGGCGGCGCGGTTCGCGAGCGCCTGCTGCTCGGTCACCTCCTGGGAGACGGCACCGTCGGCGTCGAGACCGAGGTGACAGTGCGCGTCGACCAGACCCGGGACGATCCAGCCCTCAGCCACCCGGTCGGCTCCACGGTGCGGCTCGTAGGTCACGTGCCCGTCGACCACGACCAAGTCGCGTAGCTCCCCGTCGGGGAGCACCGGCCCGGAGAACCTCAGTGCGCTCATCGGAGCCGAGCCTTGCGCGCGCCCCTACTCGTCACGACCGCGTGCTACTTGAGGTACTTCGCGAGGTCGGCCGGCAGCTGGACCGACGCCGGGTCGAACTCCTCCTGCGCACCAGCCGGGACGCCGAACGGGTTCTCCGACGCGGCGGCCGGTTTGGCGGCCGCCCCCTTCTGCTCGGCCGCCCGCTTGGCCGGGTTGCCGGAGACCCGGCGGGCCTTGCCCTTCTTCGGGGCCGGCTTGCTCTTGCTTCGCTTGGGACCACCGAGGCCGGGCATGTTCGGCATGCCGGGGATGTTCGGCATCCCGCCCTTGGCCATGGACATCATCATCTTGCGGGCCTCGAAGAACCGGTCCACGAGCTGGTTGACGTCCGAGACCTGCGTCCCCGAGCCCCGCGAGATCCGCATCCGGCGCGAGCCGTCGATCATCTTGGGGTTGGCGCGCTCCGCCGGGGTCATCGACTGGATGACCGCCTGGATCCGGTCGATCTCCCGCTCGTCGAAGTTCTCCAGCTGGTCGCGGAACTGCCCCATCCCCGGGAGCATCCCCATGATCTTCGACAGCGAGCCCATCTTCCGGATCTGCTGCATCTGGGCCAGGAAGTCGTCGAGGGTGAACTCCCCGCCCTGACCGGTGAGCTTGGCGGCGGTCTTGGCCGCCTCGTCCGCGTCGAAGGTCTTCTCGGCCTGCTCGATGAGGGTGAGCAGGTCCCCCATGTCGAGGATCCTCGAGGCCATCCGGTCGGGGTGGAAGAGGTCGAAGTCGGTGAGCTTCTCCCCCGCCGAGGCGAACATGACCGGCTTGCCGGTGACCGACGCGATGGACAGCGCGGCACCACCGCGGGCGTCGCCGTCGAGCTTGGTGAGCACGACGCCGTCGTAGCCGACCCCGTCGAGGAACGCCTGAGCGGTCCGGACCGCATCCTGGCCGACCATCGCGTCGACCACGAAGAGAATTTCGTCCGGGCGGACCGCGTCGCGGATGTCCGAGGCCTGCTTCATCAGGTCGGCGTCGACCCCGAGTCGTCCCGCGGTGTCCACGATGACGATGTCGTGGAGCGTACGACGCGCCTCCTCGACACCCGCCCGGGCCACCGACACCGGGTCGCCGACGCCGTTGCCGGGCTCCGGGGCGAAGACCTTGACCCCGGCGCGCTCGCCGTTGACCTGGAGCTGCGTGACCGCGTTGGGTCGCTGGAGGTCGGCCGCGACCAGGAGAGGACTGTTGCCCTGCTCCTTGAGCCACAGCGCGAGCTTGGCGGCCAACGTCGTCTTGCCGGCCCCCTGGAGACCGGCGAGCATGATCACCGTCGGCGGGTTCTTGGCGAAGCGGAGCCGTCGGGTCTCCCCGCCGAGGATCGTCACGAGCTCCTCGTTGACGATCTTGACCACCTGCTGGGCCGGGTTCAGCGCACCACTGACCTCGACGCCGCGCGCGCGGTCCTTGACCGCGGCCACGAACTCCTTGACCACCGGCAGTGCGACGTCCGCCTCGAGCAGGGCGATCCTGATCTCGCGCGCGGTGGCGTCGATGTCCGCCTCGGAGAGGCGCCCCTTGCCGCGCAGACCCTTGAAGGTCTCAGCGAGTCGGTCGGAGAGAGTGGAGAACAATGGTGCTCATTCCTCAGCGCGGCGGATCCAGGACGGTCAGGCGTCCAGGGTAACCGTGACCGCGAGCGCGGCGGTGATCGCGTCGACTGCGGCGGAGACCCGGTCGTCGTTGAGCGCCTGCTGGGTCGGCTCCACCACGTAGAACACGTCGACCGCCTGGGGACCCACGGTGCTGACGTGGGCCGAGCGGACCGAGACACCCAGCCCGGCCAGGGCCCGGCAGACGGCGTAGACGACCCCGGGACGGTCCTCGACCCGCACCTCGAGCACCGTCGAGGCCTCCGAGGCAGCATCCCGGACCAACACCCGGGCGGGCAGGTCCGTCGACGCCGTGGTCCGCAGCCGGGCGGTCGGGTCGACCCTTCCCTCCCCGATCGCGTCGAGATGCTGGCGGACGATGGCGGGGTCGACGTCGTCTTGAGCCACTTCCCAGGCGGAGGCGGTCACCCCGTCGCCGACCCAGACCCGGTCGGACACCAGGATCCTGCTCGCGACCAGGTCGGCCTCGGGCACAGGCTGGCCGAGCAGGACGTGGCCCACCCGGGCCACCAGGTCGGCGACGAGCGAGGCACGCCAGGACGTCCAGGCCTGCGCCGACGTCGCCCGGGCGTCCGCCTCGGTCAGCACCGCGAGCAGGTCGAGCGTCTCCCGGTCGACCACGCGGTCGGCCACCAGCGCCACGGTGGCCGGGTCCTCGGTATCGCGCGTGGTCGCCGTCGTGGGTAGCAGCAGATGGTGCCGGACGAGTCGGCCGACCAGGTCGCACTCCCGTTCGTCGAAGCCCATCCGGCTGGCCACGTCCGCGGCCACCGGAGCCCCCACCACCGAGTGGTCGCCCCGGCTGCTCTTGCCGATGTCGTGCAGCAGCGCGGCCACCATCAGGACGTCGGGACGGGAGACCCGGCGGATCAGGCGGGCCGCCTCGATGCAGGTCTCGACCATGTGCCGGTCCACGGTGAAGCGGTGCACGACCGAGGCGTGCGGCAGGAGACGTACCCGCTCCCACTCCGGCAGCAGCCTCTCCAGGGAGCCCGTCTCGTCCAGGGTCTCCCAGACCTGGAGCAGACCCGGGCCGGCCAGGAGCCGGGTCAGCAGCCCGCGCGCCTCCTCGGTCCACGGGCAGGGCAGGTCGGGCGCACGGCGGACCAGCCGCGCCGCCGTGGTCGGACTGAGCGCGAGCGCGCGCTCGGACGCCTCAGCCGCCACGCGCAGCAGCAACAACGGGTCGCCCGCCGGGTCGGTCCGGGCGTCCAGCACGACCTCGCCCGCGGACACGGCCACTCCCGGAGCGACCCGCTCCAGCTCGGGAGAACGCCGGCGCGGTGAAGTCGGCCGGGCGAGGACCGCGTCCACCCGTCTCCACGTCAGTCGGGACAGGTGCGTGATCCGCCGTCCGGCCGCGCGCACCCGTCGTTGGGCGGCCTCCGCGTCACCGAGACCGAGTCGGCCGGCCAGGTCGGCCCACAGGTCCGGCGGCACGCGGTCGTTGGCGCGGCCGTGCAGGACGTGCAGCTCGTCGCGTACGTCGAGCAGGACGAGCCGACTGCGCTCGAGGTCGCTGTGCGGGACGTCGACCAACCAGGTCGCGACGAGCGCCTTGAGGACGGTGGCGTCCCGTAGCCCGCCCAGCGACTCCTTGAGGTCGGGGACGGCGACGTGGCCCAGCTCGCCCATCCGCTCGGCCCTCGCGTGCCCCAGCGCCCACAGGTCGGGTAGTTGGGCGCGCGCGTGGCGACGCCAGTGCGCGAGCAGGTCCGCGCGCAGCCGCAGGGCGAGCGAGGGATCGCCGGCCACGTGCCGGGCGTCGAGCAGCCCCAGGGCGACTCGCGGGTCGGCGCTGGCCGTGGCGACGACCTCGGGCAGCGCGCGCACCGAGTGGTCGAGCGTGGGCCCGGCATCCCACAGCGGGTACCAGACGTCCCGGGCCAGCCGGGAGACGTCCGTGTGCTCGCCGTGCAGCAGGACGACGTCGAGATCGCTGTAGGGCGCGAGCTCGGCACGGCCGTAGCCACCCACCGCCACCAGCGCGACGGGAGCGTCCACGGCGAGCCCGGCGCCGACCAGACCGGCGACCAGGGCCTCACGACACCGCTCGTCAGCCGCTCGGCTGCGGTCGGCTCGCTCGGCTGCGGTCATGGCTGGCGATTCTGGCAGAACACGGGCGCGGGGCCGGCCGGGGGGGGGGGGGCCCCCCCCCCGGGCCCCCGGGCGGCGGCCGCCGCCCCGGGGGGGGGGGGGGGGAGCG
>JBBPYL010000106.1:0-15167 GCA_038199935.1 Propionibacteriales bacterium
CGTCGATGTCGTCAACTTTTCGAGCCGAACGGGACGAACCGATCCCATCGAGGCCCTGAGCAGGCCCTCATGCACTTCCTGCACTGCGGTAATCGCGCAGATTCGCAGCGTTTACCGGGCTCAGGGATCGATCAAGAGCAAAGGCTGGCGAATGAAGTCGGCCGGCGTCATACCGGGACAACCTCGCGTGAGCCCGATCATTCAAGTGTCATTGGCTCTGAGTGATCAAGTCGTCCGAAAGTCCGCCGGGGCCGAGCCCGAGACATTTGCCGGCGGACGGCTACCTGCCACCTTCTATCTGAGCCGTCGAGTCGACGGCCGGTGGGTGGTGAGCCAATGGAGTCGGTCGGCGTGAACCTGCTGCGAACCAGCATTTGGCTGATAGCTCCATTGCTCTTCACCGTCTTCGGATCTGCAACTTTCGCCTTTGGCGTAGGCGCAGGCGATTGCAGCAGCAATGGTGGCGTAGTCGACGACTACGTCGCCATTTCGATCGAATGCAGCCAGCCTATGTCCGTCGGATCCGGATCCGGAACTCAGGGCGCTGGTGGCAGCCAGTCGCCGTCCTTCCTGGCCTACAAGTGGGTTTCCGCCTGCACCGGCGGACCTAACTCCGATTCCCCTGTGGTGCTGGACTGCACCAGGGCGCGTTCGTGTCCGGACTCGCTCGAGCGCCTTTGGTGGCTGTGGGGTCTGACACGCGAGGGCTCCTGGGCACCCGTGTACTCCGCCTGCTTCGGGCGGCCTCCGACGATCTTGGACACCCCGTCGATCCTGCCCACGGTCACCCCGGCCGTGGTGCTGTCGGCGTTGCGCAAGATCGGACTGCCCGCAGTCCAGGCCAAGACGCAGCCGGCGGACAAGACCCTGGTCAACTTCGACACGATCTTCTACGCCGAGCCCAAGGCCTTCGCTCGCACCCTCACTCTGCTCGGTCAGCGGGTCGACATCGAGGCCTCCCCCGCCCAGTTCACCTGGCGGCACGGAGACGGCACCATCACGACGACTCGAGAGGCTGGGGCGCCGTACCCCTCAACCGACATCACCCACCAGTACCTCGAGGCGCACCAGACACTGCACCCCAGCGTGGACGTCGCCTACCAAGCCCGCTTCCGGGTGCAGGCCGGGCCGTGGCAGGAAATCCCCCAACTGGTGACGATCTCCGGCCCGACGACGCCGCTGCGCATCAGCGAGGCGACCGCGGTCCTCTCCGGTGAGGGCAGCTGAGCGAGCGCAGAGAGTGGCTGTGCGCAATTGTGGCGGTGCGCCATACCCGCCGAGGACCACAACCGCGCACAGGGTCAGAGGTGACGCCGCAGGGACGACCTCGGCAGCGCTGGACAGGCGACGGGCGGGGCGTCGCGCGGGCGCCCCGCCCCGTCGCTCCTGCGCCTAGGACCCGGGTCGAGGGAGTCGAAGGCAGGTCTGGTCCGCGACGCTACGGCGCGGGGACGGCGAGCTGCTGACCCACCGCCAGCGAGCCGCCGCTCAGCGCGTTCAACCGCTCGATGTGGTGGACCACCTCGCGGACCTCACCCGGCTCGGCCACGGTCGCGGCGATCCCCCATAGGGTGTCGCCCTCGTGGACGAGCACGGTGTTGGTCGGCAGTGGCGTACCCGTCTCCCCCGACGCGGCGGAGGTGGAGCCGTAGGCGGTGAGGACGGCGAGCATGAGTCCGAGGAAGACGAGCGTGACGGTCAGACGCCCGCGACGGGTCAGCCGCAAGGTCGGTGCGGAACTCGGGCCGATGACTGCTGTGCTCATGTCGGGCCTCCTAGGTCGGGTGTCGGTCGAAGTGCGCATACCGAGAGGTCTACGGGGCCGCACCGACAGTTCCGCTCGGCGGGGATCGAAGACCTGTTCGAATGAGCCACAGCGGTGACGTTAGAGCATGTGTTCGAACGGATTCAAGCTTCACGCGAACAGGTGTTCGAATCGTGACCTTGGCGCGGTCGGCCCAGTCGGGGACGCGGCGGCAGCGAACGAGTCGTGAGGGGCGACACGCCGTTCGAACAGGTGTTTGAACCGCGCCCCTGTCCGGCACTACCGTGACCCCCATGACCTCAGGCAGCGACACCAGCGGATCGGCACCCGTCTCCGAGCTCCCGGACGGACCCCCGGACGCTCACGGGCTCACCGTCCGTCAGCAGCGCGTCCTGACTGTCATCAAGGACTCGATCGAGCGCCGCGGCTATCCCCCGAGCATGCGTGAGATCGGTGAGCGAGTAGGCCTGACGAGCTCGTCGTCGGTCGCCCACCAGCTGCGGGTCCTGGAGGAGAAGGGCTATCTCAAGCGTGACCCGAACCGGCCTCGCGCCCTCTCGGTCTTCGACCCGGGCGAAGCCGACTCCGTGGACGAGACCGGGGTCGGCGACGCGATGCCGACGGCCAACTACGTGCCCCTGGTGGGCCGGATCGCCGCCGGCGGGCCGATCCTGGCCGAGGAGCGCGTCGAAGAGATCTTCCCGTTGCCCAAGACCCTGGTCGGGGACGGGACGCTGTTCCTGCTCGAGGTCTCGGGCGACTCGATGATCGACGCCGCGATCTGCCACGGCGACTATGTCGTCATCCGCCAGCAGCCCACGGCCGAGAACGGCGAGATCGTCGCCGCCATGCTCGACGGGGAGGCGACGGTGAAGACCTTCCAGCGCAAGAACGGCCAGGTCTGGCTCCTCCCGCACAACGAGTCCTACGACCCGATCGACGGCACCCACGCCACGATCCTGGGCAAGGTCACCGCCGTCCTACGCCGGGTCTGATCGCGCCGCGAGGTCCGGCCGGAACGACCCCGGTGCGGGGTCAGGCGAGCTCGACGATGAGTAGCGGACCTCCGTCGTAGCGTCCTCCGTCGATGGCGATGACCAGCCCGTCGGCGTACGACACGGGGCCCTCGGTCTCCGACGAGGGCTTGTCGAGCAGGGTGCCGATGATGCTGTGGCCGTGCACGATGCAGCGTCCCCCGAAGGTCTGCAACATGTCCTGGGCCACGCGATCACCGTCCTCCCCGGCGAAGTCGAACCGACTGGTCAGCGAGGCGAAGACCTCCCAGACCGTCTCCGCGTCCGCGTCCGGAGCGGCGAGCATCGAGGACACCGCCTCGTTGACCTCCGCAACGGAGCTGCCCCACTCGAGGTAGTCCGTCGCGTCGGAGTGCATCAGGAGGTAGTCCCCCGCCCGAGCCAGCACGGGCAGGGACCGCATCCAGCTCACCCTCTCGGCGTCGAGCCGGTCCTGGTCGGAGTGATGACCGCCGTTGATCGCCCACACGTCGCCGAAGCGGGTCTGGGGAAAGAGGTGGTACCCCAGAGCGAGGGCCTCGTGGTTGCCCATCAGGCAGAACACGTGGTCCGGCGCCTGGGCCTGGAGGGACCGGACGAGATCGATGGTGCCGATCCCGTCCGGTCCGCGGTCGAGCAGATCCCCGAGCAGCCAGAGCTGGTGGTCGCCACCGGTCCAGGTGCCGTCAGAGGCCATCAGCCCGGCACCCGCGAGACCGTTGCGCAAGTCGTTGACGTACCCGTGCACGTCGCTCACGACGAAGAGGCTCATACCCCCCATCTTGTCAGCAGCGAGAGCCGATCAGTGCTGTGGCGCCAGCTGGCCGCGGATCGCGCCGTTGGGGTACTGCGCGGTGTGCACGTTGACGTAGTAGTCCGCCGGGTTGGCCACGACGGGACCGTTACTGCCCGCGGCGCCCTGGTGGATATGTGCGGCGACCGCGGTGCCGATCTTGTCCACCGTCAGGCCGTAGCACAGCGTCGTCGCGTCGCCGTCGATGCCGAGGACATACGCCTCGCCACGTCCGTTCTTGTCGCCGACCACGCCCCTGGCGTCCCCGACCTCCTGGCGACCGTTCAGGCTGGTCTCCAGGTCGGTGTTGGTGTGACCCGCGAACGCCAGCCCGATGGGCAGCGTGAGGGTGGCAACCGTGGCTGTCGCCACGCCGGCCGCCAGCGTGAGTCGTCTGGTCCGTGATTGGAACATGTGAGTGCCCCCCGGCGCATGAGTTCCCCCCGCGCCTGGAGTTCGTGACCTGCGCCACACCGGATAGCTGCCGCCGCGAACAATTGCGGCAGCTTTCGGTCGGCCGTCAACGCCGGATACTGAAGGCGTCAGTCGTGTCTCCGCTGGTGCTCACGTACTGGGCGCGCAGGGCGTTGGGGGTGACTCGAAAGCGGGTCCACCCTGTGGTGTCCCCGCCCGAACGAACGAAGTAGCGGTGCTCCGGATCCTTGGGGTTGAGACCCTGATAGCGGCCTCCGACGCGCCCGGAGGTCACCTGGACCGTCCCTCGGCCCGCCACATAGCTATCGTCCCGACCGCGGTCCGTCACGCAGTCATGGTCGTAGGTACCGGGCACGATGCGACGACACTCCCTGCTCAGGCCGAGCTGCGCGCTGCGTTGGTAGACGTGGTTGTGGCCGGTCAGCACGAGGTCCACCTTCCGACGCAGCAGCAGGTTGGTCACCTCGGGACCGGAGTCACACCCGGGGTGTCCCGCTCCCGAGGACAGGCACGGGTAGTGCATCCCGACGATGACCCAGGGGATGCCCGCGGCACGGGCGCCGTTGATCTTGCGCACTAGCCACCGCCGGTCCTTGCTGCCCCGGGCGTAGTCGTAGGTGTGCCCTTCGGCGGTGATCCTCGGCGAGATCATGATGATCTTGGCCAAGGGGTTCGTCGTCGGGTAGGTGAAGGCGTACTGGCGCCCGTACTGGCCGTGCGACCCCATCCGGTCCTGCAGGCAGGCGGCCATGTTCGCGATCTCACCGTCCGGCCCGTTATCGGCTTCGTGGTTGCCGACGACGAGCTGCATGGGGAAGCTCGCGCCCTGACGGGGCAAGTGGGTCTTGACGTACTCGCACCAGGCCGCGTCCGAACTGGTCTGGTCGTAATCCAGATCGCCCAGGGCGAGGAAGAACCGTGCGCGAGACCCGTCGAGGCTAGTCAAGCCCGCCGACGTCATCTCGTTGGCACCGAGGTCACCACCGGCTCCGAAGACGAAGGACCGCTCCACAGTGGACGTGACCGGCGCCGAAGCAAGCCCCACGCTGACTGGGCTGGCCAGGCTCACCGGGCTGACCGTGCCGACGGCGCCGTCGGCACGGGAGTTGTCGACTCCGCATCCGGAGAGCACCACCACGGACACGAGTCCGGCAAGGCAAAGGCGTCGCATGCTGGGCACGCTACAGCGGGGCTCTTGCTCAGGAGGCCAATCGACGAAGTGCGCTCAGCACCACCTCACGATCGGTGGTCGACCACATCGGTGGCAACGACGCCCGGAGGAAGGCGCCGTAGCGTGCGGTCACCAACCGTGGGTCCAGCACGGCGACGACGCCCTTGTCCGTGGTGGTCCGGATCAGGCGGCCCGACCCTTGCGCCAGAAGCAGCGCTGCATGCGTCGCGGCCACCTGCATGAAGCCGTTCCCTCCGGCCTTGTCCGCCGCACGCTGTCGTGCCGACATCAACGGGTCGTCAGGTCGCGGGAAGGGGATCCTGTCGATGAGCACGAGCTGACAGGTCTCGCCAGGCACGTCGAGGCCCTGCCACAGCGACAAGGTCCCGAACAGGCAGGCATGAGGGTCCTCGACGAACAGCCGCGCCAGCTCGGGCAGCTGCGCCTCCCCCTGGGCCAAGATGGTCAGGTGCGGGAGCCGCTCGCGCACCGCCGCCGCGGCCGCCTCGGCGCCCCGACGGGAGGAGAACAGCCCGAGGGTACGTCCCTCGGCCGCGTCGACCAGGTCGACGATCTCGTCGATCTGCGCCGTCCCGAGCCCGTCACGGCCCGGCGGCGGGAGATGTCGGGCGACGTAGAGAATGCCCTGGCGGGGGTAGTCGAAGGGAGAACCCACGTCGATGCCCCGCCACGGAAGTCCCGCGGGCTCCGACGACTCGGCCGGCCCCGACGATTCCGAGGACTCCTGCTCTGGCACGGGCTCTGGCACTGGCGTGACCGCGTCCGACGCGTCCTCCACGGAGTGGTCCACCCGCTCCGCGACGAGCAGCCCGAGACTGGTGGCGACGGCGCCCAGGTCGCCCCCGAGCATCAGGGTGGCGCTGGTGAAGACGACCGTGGCGTCGCGAAGCAGCTTGTCGCGCAGCTGGCCCCAGACCTGGAGCGGAGCGACGCACAGGTAGTCCCCACCCCGGGACCGGTCCCGCTCGGCGAGCCAGATGACGTCGCCCTCCCGGTGCGCGGCCATCCGGTCCGCGGTCGCGAAGATCTCGCTCACCCACCCCCGGGCTTGGGTCCGGCCGGGGTCCGCCTCGCCGCCGCCGTCCTTGGGGAAGGCGGAGACCAGGGCCCTCGCCGCGTCACGCACGAGCACCAGCGCGTCGGCCAGCGCTGCGGGCAGCGTCTCGAACCGGCCTGGCTCACAGCTCCCGAAGGCCGCCCGGAGGGCCTCGGCGGCATCCTCGAGGTCGTCGGCCTCCATCCCGTCGGCGCCAGGACCCGATGCGACGTGGCGCTGGCTCCGGCGCGCGGCCCGCTCGATGTCCGGTGCGGAGAGCTCGTCGGTCGCCGCCTGGGTCACCCGGGCGGTCAGCTCGTGGGCCTCGTCGATGACGACCACGTCGTACTCGGGGATCATCGGCACGCCCTCGATGGCGTCGATGGCCAGCAGTGAGTGGTTGGTGACCACGACCTGCGACCGCATGGCCCGCTCGCGCGCTCGCTCGGCGAAGCACTCCTCTCCGAAGGGGCAGCGCGCGGCGCCGAGGCACTCGCGGTGGCTCACCGAGACCTGTCGCCAGGTCCGGTCGGTGTGCTTGGGCGCCGAGTCACGGTCCCCGGGCCCGCGCTTCTCCGCCTGCTGGTCGGCCCAGGCCCGCAGCTTGAGCACCTCCGCGCCGGTCGAGCCGTCCGGTACGTCGACCAGGGTCCCCTGGTCGTCCGGGACCCCCTCGCGCACCCGGTGCAGGCATGCGTAGTTCGAGCGGCCCTTGAGCACGGCGTACGACGGGGGGCGGCCGGTCATCAGGTGCTCGGCGGCCTCGACCAACGCCGGGATGTCCCTCTCCACGAGCTGGTGCTGCAGCGCCAGCGTCGCCGTGGCCACCACGACCCGCCGCTCGTGCAGCAGGGCCGGCACGAGGTAGCCCAGCGACTTCCCGGTGCCGGTCCCGGCCTGGACCAGGAGGTGCTCGCCGGTGCGCATGGCCCGGGCGACGGCCTCGGCCATCTCGATCTGGCCCTCGCGCTCCTGCCCGCCGAGGGCGGCCACCGCCCCGGCCAGCACCTCCCGCACGGAGGGCTGGTCGGGGGCGGGGGTCTCGGGCACCGCTGCACCCTAGCGGCTCGCGCCCGGCCCTCTCAGTCGACCGGCTCCAGCCTGAGGAGAAGCATCGACGGCATGACCAGGTCGACCTCGACGCACACGGTCCCGGACGGGTCGACGGCCACGTCCTGGGCCGGGCCGGTCTCCTCCAGCCGGTCCGCGGCACGCAGCTCGACCCACTGGCCCTCTTCGGGCCAGGCCTGGTCGGGACGACGGAGCCGCTCCCAGGTGGCGGCGACGTTGGAGTGGGTGGAGTCGACACCGTGCCGGCTCACCCGGTAGGTGGAGCCCGCCAGCGAGCCGACCCGGACCTCGAGGTGACGGTCGAGCTCGGGGGCGCCGGCGGCGCGGCTCTGGTCCAGGGTGAGGTTCCACAGCAGGACCGAGACGCCGCCGTGCTCGTCGCAGGTGACCAGCGCGTCGACCAGGGAGCCTGCGCCGTCTCCCTCGAGGCTGACCGGCAGCCGGGCGCCGTCGAGCCGCTCGAGGAGGGCCAGCGCCCACCAGCGAGGCTTGCGCAGCTCGCCGACCGTGCGCAGGCCGAAGCCTCCGTGCAGCAGGGCGGGCGGACGGCCGAGCTCCTCGAAGTGGTCTGAGGCGACCCAGTAGGAAAGCGCCTCGATCCGGCCCAACGCCGAGGCCATGCCGTGGAGCAGGAACACCCCGGAGAACACGGCGTCGCTCACCTCGTTGAAGTGGGTCGGGGTCACTCCCCACTCGGTCCACCAGATCGGCGTCCCGGTGCGGCCGTAGCGCTCCAGGGTGGGCCGGAAGTCCAAGGGCGGACTGCCGTAGGTGTGGGTGGAGACGAAGTCGACCGGCGCCTTCGAGCCCTCGACGTGCGCCAGCAGCTCCTCGACCCACCCGCTGGCGGCCGAGGAGGGGCCCCCGACCCGGAGCTCGGCGTCGACCTCGCGGACGGCAGCCACGGTGACGTCGTAGAGGCGGAGGTACTCCTCGGGCGTGCCGGACCAGAAGACCTCGAGGTTCGCCTCGTTCCAGACCTCGAACGACCACTCCCCGACCACCTCGTCGCGGCCGTAGCGCTCGACGAGGTGGGCGACGAGGTCGCGGACCAGGTCGTGCCAGCGGTCCCAGTCGTGCGGCGGGGAGATGATCGCGCCGTACTCGAAGACCGTGACCGACCGGTCCCGCGCCAGGTCCCCCGGCATGAAGGACAGCTCCACCACCGGTCGCAGACCCAGGCCGAGCAGGTGGTCGTAGACGCGGTCGACGCCGGTGAAGTCGTGCACCGGCCGACCGTCGACCTCACGGTAGACACCGAGGTCGTCGTCGAGGATCCCGTGGGCCCGCACCGCGGAGACACCGAGCTCGGTGTGCGCGGCCCGCAGGGCGGAGGAGAGCTCCTCCCCGATCACCTGACCTCCGGTCGAGTCAACCGACAGCGCGTGCGAGAGGTGCTCGCTGCCGATCATGGCCCGCCAGGGTCGGTCCAGCGGCGTCGTGTCTGCCGCTGCGTCCACGGCCACCGTCACCCCGCGCCGCTCGCCGGCCGGGGTCTGGCTCACGCGCTCTGACGGCGGGCCGGCGACGTCGATGTGCGAGAGCGCCGTCACCGCGTAGAAGCGCTCGCGCCCCGGGGATCCGGTGGTGTCGACGTACGGCGAGTGTGGGACGGCCAGCACGTCCTGACCTCCGTGGTCGACCGGCCGCAGCTCCTCCTCTGCGGAGTCCGCGGCGTAGACCTGGTAGCCGATGGCTCCGGGCACCGGCTCCCAGGTCAGGGTGACCTGGGAGCCTCCGGCCAGGGCGACGAGGCCGGTGGGCGGGTCGAGGACGGGCGCCTGTCGCAGGCCCACCTCCCCGCTGCGCTGGCCGATGCGTTCCTGGAAGTCCGTGCGTGCGTCGGTGCTCATGGGTTCCTCGCCTCGGTGCTGGACGGACTCAGGTGCGGGGTCCCGCCGAGAAGACCTCCATCCTCATCAGCGGACGCAGCTGCTGCCGCATCGCCCCCGGTGCGACGTAGCGCCGCATGTCGTTGTTGGACAGGGCGTTGCCCAGCGAGGCCATGATCATCCCCTGGTCGAGGGCGAGGTACTTCTTGGAGACCTGACCGCTGCCCACCGCGACCGCGTCGTAGAAGCCGCCGCGACCGTAGGCGTCGAAGTGCTTGCTGAGCTTGTGCAGGTTGTGCACGGCCTGCTGCCGGGCGTAGCGCAGGGCGAGGAAGGACGCGTGCGGGGTGACCACGCCGTCGCCGTACTCGGTCGGGGCCGGGGAGCCGTCCCGGCAGCCCTCGTAGGGCTGGTCGACCGTGGTGCGCTCCTGGTCGGAGGTGTAACCGGGGCCGTCCATGCCGAGCTGGTCGACGCCGTACTCGCGGTAGCCGCCGGCCGGGTTGTTAGAGGGCGAGAAGCCCCAGTAGCCGTAGTCGGCCTCCTTCATCCCGTGCTCGATCTGGCCCTGGACGTAGAGCGGGTGGTTGACGCCCCACGAGCGCGGCCCCCACTTCTCCTCGGGCACGAACAGCGGGACCATCAGCGCCTCGAACATGCTGCCGCCCCAGGTCGGGACCACGTTCGCGTCGCGGTAGGGCAGCGCCCCCTCGAAGACGTCGAGCCCGAGGTAGCTCTTCCACTCCCCGACCGGCTTGGTCTCCGTCCACGACCAGTCGCAGTTGTCGTTGGGGAAGGTGCGGTAGGTGCCGAAGTAGTGCTCCGGCGGGATCTGCCCCGCGGCGATACCCAGGTAGGAGGCGATCCGCGGCTCGGTGTTGAAGGCGCCGTAGTGGTGCCCGGTGTACCAGACGTCCGGACCGTGGCCGCCGTAGTTCCCCTGTACCGCGACGGGGTCCTGGGGGTCCTCGTCCCAGAATCCTCCGCGGATCTGACCCGCGGGGGCGTTCTCCTCCGCGTTGTAGAAGAAGCCGAAGTCCATGTCGTCCCGGATGGCGTCGGCCTTCTTCGAGAGTCCTGGCGCCGCGCGGCTGGCCAGCAGCAGTCCCGCGGCCAGCCAGCCGTTGTCAACCGAGGACAGGAAGGGCTTGATGGTGTCGCCACTGTCGGGGAAGATACGCAGCTTCTCGCCCGTCGACGGCGAGTACCAGTTGTAGAACATCCCGCTGGGATCGTTGCGCTCCAGCGTGCTGACGGTGCGTAGCGTCCGGGCCATCCGGTGCCGGGCCTCGCGCTTGCCGATCAGGCCCATGTCACGCGCCGCGGCGGTGCTCCACAAGTACGCCCCGATGTTGGTCGGCGAGGTGAACTCGCTGCGGGTCGACCTGGCCAGGCTGCCGCCGATGTTGTCGGCGGGCAGGCCCGTACGACGGTTCGTCATCGCGTCGTAGGAGCGCCAGGTGTCCGCCGCGTAGGACCGGAGCAGCTTGGTGTGCGGTCGGGAGGCGGCCGGCGCCGTCGTCGTGCCGGCTGACTCATCGGCGACGGCCGGTGCACCGGCCGTGGTCAGGCCCAGCCCGGCCAGCGTGGCCAGAGCCGTGGTCGCGCCGAGCAGTCGGGTGACGCGCCGCGCAGGGGTGTGGTGGTGCATGGTTCCTCCAGGGAGATGGGTGAGGGATGCGGGATCTACTTGATGCCGGTCATGGCGATGCCCTGCATGATGTAGCGCTGGAGCGCGAGGAAGACCGCGATCACAGGGATCACGACGACCACGGCGCCGGCCAGAAGCAGGCCGTACCTGGTGGAGTTCTGGCCGACCGAGTACAGGGCCAGGGCGACGGGGAGGGTGTACTTGTCCTCTTCGGTGGCCACCACCAACGGCCACAGGAAGTTGTTCCAGGAGGTCAGAAAGGTGAGGATCCCCAACGTGGCCACGGCGGGACCGCACAGCGGCATGATCACCGAGAAGAAGATCCGCAGTTCGCCGGCCCCGTCGACCCGCGCGGCGTGGATCAGCTCGTCGGGCAGGCTCAGGATGTACTGCCGCATCAGGAACACGCCGAACGGCCCGGCCAGGAAGGGCAGGATCATCCCGGTCAGGGTGTTGACCAGGCCCAGGTTGGCGGTGAGCACGAACAGCGGCACGAAGGTGACGACGCCGGGGATCATCAGCGTCCCCAGCACCAGCAGGAACATCAGCTTCTTGCCCCGGAACTCCAGCTTGGCCAGGGCGTAGCCGAGCATCGTGCAGAAGAGCATGTTCCCCACGGTCACCGCTCCAGCCACGATCGTGGAGTTGAGGAAGTACGTGGTGAAGTCCAGCTTGTCGAACAGCGTTACGTAGTTGTCCAAGGTGACCGACTGCGGCCACCAAGTCGGGGGCACGGCCCGGACCTCGGACTCGGGCTTGATCGAGGAGATGGCCATCCACAGGAAGGGGACGACCATCAGGATCAGGCCGATGGTGAGGGCGACATAGGTGCCCGGAGAGCGGGTGGTGGTCTGTGCACTCATGGGCTCAGTCCTTCTCGCCGAAGATCTTGAACTGGACCAGTGTCAGGACCACCACGGCGAGGAACAGCAGGTACGACGCGGCGGCGGCTGTCCCGTAGTTGCCGAACCCGAACTGGTCGTAGGTGAAGAACGTGACCGACCGCGTCGCATCGAGCGGACCACCGTCAGTCATCACGAACGCCTCCTCGAAGAACTGGAGGTAGCCGATGCTGGTGATCACCGCGCCGAAGAGCAGGGTCGGTTTCATCATCGGCACGGTGATCGAGCGGAAGCGCTGCCAGGGGCTGGCCCCGTCGACCTCGGCCGCCTCGTTGACCTCGGTGGGGATCGTCTGGAGGCCGGCGAGGAAGATCACCATCAATGTGCCCAGGTTGCGCCAGGCGGCCATGATGACCAGGGAGGGAAGGGCGAGGCTGGTGCTGTCCAGCCATGCCGGCTCGGGCAGGCCGAGCCCGCCCAAGGCGGTGTTGACCAGCCCGCCGTTCGTGCGGAGCAGGAACTTCCAGACCACGGAGACCGCGACGATGCTGGTCACCACGGGCAGGTAGTAGCCCACCCGGAACAGTCCCTTGAACCGCGCGACGCGGTTGAGCCCCACGGCTGCGGCCAGGGCGACCACCATCGTCAGCGGCACGCCGAGGACCACGTACAGGCCGGTGTTGAGCATCACTTTCTGGAACAGGCTGTCGCCCAGCAGGCTCAGGTAGTTGTCCACTCCGACGAAGCCGACCGCGAACGGCGTCCGGACGTCGCTGCGACGGATGTCGGTGAAGCTCATCGCGAGACTGGCCAGCACCGGTCCGAGGGTGAAGACCAGGAACAGGGCCATGAAGGGCAGCGCGAGGACCCAGGCCGCGATCGTCTGCTGTCGCCGCAGCGGCGCCGGGATTCCTGCGCTGCCCGACCCCGAGGAGCGGGAGCCCGTCGACCCCGAGGAGCCCTGGCGTGCGCCGGACTTCCCGGTGTCGACGGCGTTGTCGCTGCGTGTGGCGCTCACTGCAACCCGGTACCGATCGAGTTCGCCTGGCTCTGCATGTCCTTCACGGCCTCGTCGACGGGCATCGCGCCCTTGACCGCCTTCTCGACGTCGGAGTCGACCACGGCGGCGACCTCCTCCCAGCTCGGGACGGCGGGCGGCGCCTCGGTGGTCTCCAACTGGGTGCCGAAGACGCCCAACTGCTCGTCCGAGGCCAGCTTCCCGGTGTCCCACGCGCTGCGCACGGCCGGCAGGTCACCGACGGTGTCGTACCACTGCGACTGGACGTCAGGCTCGCCGAGCCACTGCACGAGCTTCCACGCGGACTCCTTGTTGTCGGAGTCGGCGAAGACGGCGAGGTCGCCGCCACCGACGAAGGACGTGCCTGGCGCTTCGTCCTTGCCCGGCAACGGTGCCACGGCGTACTGGTCGGGCTTCACGCCCGCGTCCTCAACGAGCCCGGTGTGCCAGGGCCCGGAGATGAAGGCGCCGTAGCTGCCGTCGGCGAACCCGGTCTCGAGCTCACCGGGGTCCAGGACCCGGGTCGGGGAGAGACCCTCGTCGAAGAAGCTCTTGTAGTAGTCCAGCGTCTCGGTCATCTCGGGGCTGTCCAGCGTGTACTCGGTGCCGTCGCCGTTGGTGACCTCGGCACCGGCGGACCAGGCGAAGGGCAGTACGGTCTGCCACGAGCCGGTCTGCCCGGGCTGAAGGTTCAGGCCGTACTTGGCTCCGGCCTTCTTCTCCAGGTCGGTCGCGAACTGCTTCAGCTCGTCCCAGGTCTCGGGGGCCTTGTCCCAGCCCGCCTTCTTGGCGAGGTCGGCGCGGTAGTAGAGCACCCGCGTCTCGACGTACCACGGGATGCCGTAGGAGGTGTCCCCCACGACCGTGGAGCCCCAGGCGCCGTCGAAGAAGTCAGCCTCGCTGACCAGGTCCTTCGGGGTCGGATCCAATCCTCCGGCCTCGGCGAACTCACCCATCCAGGTGGTGCCGATCAGGCTCACGTCCGGAGTCTCCCCGGCTGCGATCGCGTTGGAGATCTTGCTGTGCGCCGCGTCCCAGGGCACCGCGGTGACCTTGACGTCGGCGTCCGGGTTGTCCTTCTCGAAGTCGGCCACGAAGTCCTGGAGCAGCTCGCCCTCGGTGCCCATGGCCCACACGTCGATGGTCCCGGTGGCGGCGCCGTCGGAGACGGCTTCGCCCTGACCGGGTCCATCGCCGGTGCTCGCGGCCTCCCGCCCGCAACCGGTCAGGGTCAGGCTGGCCACGGCGAGGGCGGCTACCGCCCCTCGGGAGACGCGCCTCGGGCTGGTCGGAGTCCTCATCATCGGTGTCCTTTCGTGGTTCCGTCGGTGGTGGTGCGTACGACGAGCTCGGTGGGCAACAGCTCGTGACGCGGCTTGCTGCGTGTGCCGGAGATCAACTCGTCCAAGAGTCGGGCGGCGGTGCAGCCCAGGTCGCGCATCGGTTGGCGGACGGTGGTCAGACCGGCGTACTGCGCGGCCATCACGTCGTCCCAGCCGGTGAGCAGGACGCGGCCCGGCACGTCGACCCCGCGCTCGCGGAGCGCCGAGAGCGCGCCGAGGGCCACCTCGTCGTTGGCGCAGACCAGGGCGTCTGGCAGGCCCGAGAGCCCGCCGGACGTCCCGACCGCGAGCAGTCGCTGGACCACGGCGCGTCCGGCGTCCTCACCGAACCCGCCGCCGTCGACCCGACTCAGCGCCACCCCGGCCGCAAGCGCGGCCTCGCGGACGCCGACCCAGCGCTCCGCGACGTCGAAGGAGTCGGTCGGGTCCCCGACGAACGTGATCCGTCGCGCACCGGCCGCGATGACGTGCTCGGTCAGGGCCACGGCGCTGTCCCGACCGGCCGCGCTCACCGAGTCGCAGCCGGCCAGCGTGGGCCGGGCGAGCAGGACGAGGGGGATGCCGCGCTGGGCCAGCCGGTGGACGACCTCGTCGGGCACCGTGCGTCCGAGGATGACCAGCCCGTCACAGCGGCCGGCCATCTCCTCGACCATCTCCGGCGCCGCCTTGCGGCCGTGGGTGGACAGGATCAGCACCGACCGGCCGAGCTCGGCGGCCACCGACTCGTAGCCGAGGACCACCTCGGCGTAGTACGGGCCGGAGAGGTCGGGGAAGACGATGCCGTTGGCCGCGTGCCGCTGCTCGGCCAGCTGACGACCGAGGTGGCTCGGCGTGAACTGCAGCTCCATCACCGCGGTGGTCACCCGGTCCCGGGTTCCGGCGGTCACCTTGTCGGAGTCCCGCAGGACGCGCGAGACGGTGGCGATGGAGACGCCGGCGCGCTGGGCCACGTCGCGAATCGTGGGTCTCACTGTCCGCCTCCTCGTTGAGCGGGCCGAATGTAACCGGTTACATGAGTAACCTGCATCACACTGATCCTGTTGTCAAGGGTGCAGGAAGAGCGCGGTGCCAGGCCCGCTACCGGACGAGCGCGGCCAGAGGGCTCTCGTCGAAGGAGTCCGCCAGCTCGGCTGGCGTCTCGTAGACCGCGACGGCCCCTGCCGCGTGGAGGACCTC
>JBBPYL010000107.1:0-19588 GCA_038199935.1 Propionibacteriales bacterium
AAGGTGGCCCGCAAGGCGGAGAACCCCTCGATCACAAGAGACGTCTCGGGTGAGGGCGTGCAGCAGGCCCTGCTCAAGATCCTGGAGGGCACCACCGCCTCCGTGCCGCCCCAGGGGGGTCGCAAGCACCCCCACCAGGAGTTCATCCAGATCGACACGACGAACATCCTGTTCATCGTGGGCGGCGCGTTCTCCGGGCTCGAGCACATCGTCGAGCAGCGGATCGGCAGGAAGACGCTCGGGTTCGGCGCCACGCTGCCCACGAAGGCCGAGAAGGACCTGGAGAAGATCTTCTCCGAGGTCATGCCCGAGGACCTGCTGAAGTTCGGGCTCATCCCCGAGTTCATCGGCCGGCTCCCGGTCATCGCCACCGTGGACAAGCTGAGCCGCGAGGCTCTCGTGGAGATCCTCACCGCACCGCGAAACGCCCTGATCAAGCAGTACCACAAGCTCTTCGAGCTCGACGGCGTCGAGTTGGAGTTCACCCCGGACGCGGTGGACGCGGTCGCCGACCTGGCCATGGTGCGCGGCACCGGGGCGCGAGGCCTGAGGGCGATCATCGAGGAGGTCCTCCTCCACGTGATGTACGACGTGCCGTCGCGTGAGGACGTGGCCAAGGTCGTCGTCACCGGTGAGGTCGTCAAGGACAACGTGAACCCGACCCTGATCCCGCGTGAGCCCGAGGCGAAGAAGAAGAAGTCGGCCTGAGCTCGGATGGCTGACGTGCTCGGGAGCGCGTCGGTGCCCTCGCCTATCCTCGTCGCGTGACCTCCTCGCCTGATCCGTTGCCCCTGCCCACCAGCGAGTGGGAGACCTGGCTGGCCGAGCGCTGCGACGGTGAGCTCTCCCGCGCGAAGGAGAGGGCCGACACGCTGCGCTCGGCTCAAGACCCGTCCCGTGCGCTGGCGACGTGGAACGACGTCAACCTCGCGCTGGGCAACGCCTTCGCCGTGTCGTCGCTGCTCTCGAACGTGCACCCCGACGAGGCCGTCCGCGACCGGGGCGAGCAGGCCGGGCAGGAGGCGCAGCGGCTGCTGACCGTGCTCGGTCAGGACCGGGCGCTCTTCGATGCACTCGCCGCGGTCGACGCCGAGTCCCTGGACCCGGCGTCACGACGGGTGCTCGCGCACTCCCGGCGGGACTTCCGGCGCGCCGGCGTCGACCAGAGCGACGAGGTCCGCGAGCGGCTGCGTCACCTCTCGGAGCGGCAGACCGAGGTCGAGCAGGAGTTCAGCAAGAACATCCGCGACGACGTCCGCTCCGTCGCGCTCGAGCCCGCCCGGCTCGAGGGGCTGCCGCAGGACCACGTCGAGGCCCACCCGGCCGGCGAGGACGGCCTGGTGCGGGTGACCACGGAGTACCCCGACTACGTCCCGTACGTCACCTTCGGCCATGACCGCGAGGCCCGCGCGGCGCTGGTGCACGCCTTCCGCAACCGGGCCTGGCCCCAGAACGACGCCCTGCTGACCGAGCTGCTCGACCTGCGCGACGAGGTCGCGACCACGTTGGGCTACGACGGGTGGCCGGATTACGACGCGGAGGTCAAGATGATCGGCTCCGGGGCGGCGATCCCTGAGTTCGTGGACCGGATCAGCGCCGCGGCCGAGCCGGCTGCCCGTCGCGACATGGCCGTCCTGCTCGAGCGCGTCCAGCGCGACCACCCGGAGGTGACCCAGGTCAACGGGGTGGACGCGGCGTACTACTCCGAGATGGTCCGTCGGGAGAACTTCGACGTCGACGGTCAACAGGTGCGGACCTACTTCGACTTCACCAAGGTGCGTGCGGGCCTCCTTGCCGTCACCGGTCGCCTTTTCGGGGTGGACTACGTCCCGGTCGAGACGTCGTCGTGGCACGAGGACGTGTCGACCTACGACGTGCTGCGCGACGGCGATCGGCTCGGCCGGATTCACCTCGACCTGCACCCGCGGGCCGGCAAGTACGGTCACGCCGCCTGCTTCGACCTGGTGCCCGGGATCGAGGGCCGTCAGCTCCCCGAGGGCGTGCTGGTCTGCAACTTCTCCCGGTCGCTGATGGACCACGACCACGTGGTGACGCTGTTCCACGAGTTCGGGCACCTGGTCCACCTCGTGCTCGCCGGTCGGCACGACTGGGCGCGCTTCTCCGGCGTGGCCACCGAGTGGGACTTCGTCGAGGCCCCCTCCCAGATGCTGGAGGAGTGGGCCTGGGACGCCGAGGTGCTGGCCAGCTTCGCTACCGACGCGGACGGGGAGCCGATCCCGGCCGAGCTGGTGGCGAAGATGCGAGCCGCCGAGGAGTTCGGCACCGGCCTCCACGTGCGGACCCAGATGTTCTACGCCGCCCTCTCCTACGGGATACACCAGGAGCGACCCGACGACCTGACGGCCCAGATGCGCGAGCTCCAGGCCGCCTACGACCTCTACGGCTACGTGCCCGACACGCACTTCCACACCTCCTTCGGCCACCTCCAGGGTTACGGCTCGGGCTACTACACCTACATGTGGAGCCTGGTCATCGCCAAGGACCTGTTCTCCGCCTTCGACCCCGAGGACCTGTTCGCCACCGAGACGGCCTTTCGCTACCGCGACGCGGTGCTGGCCCCGGGCGGGAGCGCCGACGCCGCCGACCTGGTGGCCGACTTCCTGGGCCGCCCCTCGACCTTCCACACCTTCGAGGCCTGGCTCAACCGCTGACCCACCCCGATTCGTCCGCGGCCGTCAGCGAGCGACCCGACGCGCAATCGCGGACGTATCGGGGTGGGGGTCAGGGAGTCGCCGGGGGGGTGACCTCGGCGGTCACCGTGACGGGGTCGCCCGCGCCTGCGGAGTCCGACCCTGTGGAGTCCGAGCCGGTGAAGCGCAGGTCGCCGGTGACGCGTCCGGCCGCGCGCAGGTCGGACTCGGCCTGCGCGGCCAGGGCCACCGTGGCCGGGGGGCCGGTGACCTCGGCGTGGGCCAACTCGGTGCGCATCGACACCTTTGCCTGGGACTTCACGCCGCGCAGGCCGGCCAGCGCCGCCGCCACCGCCACGAGCATCGCCGGGTCCACCCCGTCGAGGTCACCGAGCTCCCCGGGCGCCGGCCACGTCGCGAGGTGCACCGAGCCGTCCTGCCACCATGACCAGACCTCCTCGGTGACGTAGGGCATGAACGGGGCCAACAGACGCAGCTGGGTGTGCAGGGCCACGGCCAGCGCGGCCCGGGCCGAGGCCGCACCAGCCTCGTCCCGCGAGCCGTACGCCCGCTCCTTGACCAGCTCGAGGTAGTCGTCGCAGAACTCCCAGAAGAACTTCTCGCTGACTTCGAGCGCGGTCGTGTAGTCGTAGGCCTCGAAGGCGCTCGTCGCCCGGGTGACCGTGCGGGCGAGCCCGGCCAGCATCGCCCGGTCGACCGGCTCGACCACGGCAGCCGGATCCGGCTCGGTTGCCCCGACACTGCCGAGGACGAACTTGGAGGCGTTGAGGACCTTCATGGCCAGCCGGCGGCCGACCTTCATCTGGTTCTCGTCGAACGGCGAGTCCAGGCCCGGGCGGGCCATCGCGGCGCGCCAGCGCACCGCGTCCGCGCCGAACTTAGCAAGGATCTCGTCCGGCACGATCGCGTTGTTCTTGGACTTCGACATCTTCTTGCGATCGGGGTCGACTACGAACCCCGAGATCATCGCGTGCGACCAGGGGGCGACGTGGTTCTCGAAGTGGGCGCGCACGATCCGAGAGAACAGCCAGGTCCGAATGATCTCGTGGGCGTGGGTGCACAGGTCCATCGGGAAGACCCGCGAGAAGAGGTCCTCGTCGGACTCCCACCCGCCGGAGATCTGGGGGGTCAGCGAGGAGGTCGCCCAGGTGTCCATCACGTCGGGGTCACCGAGGAACCCGCGTGGCTTGCCGCGCTGTGCCTCGTCGTAGCCGCCGGGAACGTCGGTGGACGGGTCGACCGGCAGCTCGTCCTCGCGCGGCATCAACGGGTGCTCGTAGTCGGGCTCGCCCTGGTCGTCGAGGGGGTACCAGACCGGGAAGGGGATGCCGAAGAAACGCTGACGCGAGATCAGCCAGTCCCCGTTGAGGCCGTTGACCCAGTTGTCGTAGCGGTGCTTCATGTGGGTCGGGACCCAGGTGACCTCCGCGCCGCGCGCCACCATCTCCGAGCGGAGGTCGGCGTCGCGACCGCCGTTGGTGATGTACCACTGGCGGGTGGAGACGATCTCGAGGGGCTTGTCGCCCTTCTCGTAGAAGTTGGCCATCCGCTGGGTCGGCTTCGGCTCGCCCTCCAGGTCGCCACTCGCGCGCAGCGCGGCCACCATCGCCTCGCGGGCGGAGAAGACGGTCTTGCCGGCGAGCTCGGCGTACGCCGCGGTGGCGGCCTCGCTGGAGAGCCAGGCGGGGGTGTCGCGGCTGAAGCGGCCGTCGCGCTGGATCACCGTGCGCACAGGCAACTGCAGCTCGCGCCACCAGGTGACGTCGGTCAAGTCGCCGAACGTGCAGCACATGACCAGGCCGGAGCCCTTCTCGATCTCGGCGGCCGGGTGGGCCACGACCGGGATCTCGACCCCGAACACGGGAGAGGCCACCGTCGTGCCGACCAGGTCCTGGTAGCGCTCGTCGTCGGGGTGCGCGATCAGCGCGACGACGCTCGGGATCAGCTCGGGCCGGGTCGTCTCGATGGGCAACGGGCCGCTGGCCCCGTGGAAGGAGACCCGGTGGTAGGCGCCGGCGTAGTCACGGGCCTCCAGCTCGGCCTGGGCGACCGCGGTCTGGAAGGTGACGTCCCACAGGGTCGGCGCCTCCTGCAGGTAGGCCTCGCCGCGGGCGAAGTTGCGCAGGAAGGCGCGCTGGCTGGCGACCTGGGCCTTCGGCCCGATGGTGGTGTAGTGCTGGTTCCAGTCCACCGAGAGACCCAGGGTGCGCCACAGCGTCTCGAAGACCTTCTCGTCCTCGATCACCAGCCGCTCGCACAACTCGATGAAGTTGGGCCGGCTGATGGACACCTGCTTCTTGGGGTCCGGCTTCTCCGGCGGGGTGAAGTCGGCGTCGTAGGGCATCGACGGGTCGCAGCGCACCCCGAAGTAGTTCTGCACCCGGCGCTCGGTGGGCAGGCCGTTGTCGTCCCAGCCCATCGGGTAGAACACGCTCTTTCCGCGCATCCGCTGGAAGCGGGCGATCAGGTCGGGGTGGGTGTAGGAGAACACGTGCCCCACGTGCAGCGCCCCGGAGACCGTCGGGGGAGGGGTGTCGATGGAGTAGACCTCCGCTCGGGGCCGGGTGCGGTCGAAGGCGTACGTCTCGTCCTCGAGCCAGCACTGCGACCAGCGCTCCTCCAGACCCTCGAGCACCGCCTTCTCCGGTACGTCGACGCGACGGCTCGGGCTCGTCGCGTCGGTCTCCGGGGAGGTGGGCTGCTCGATGAGGTCGGACATGCCCCGATGCTACGGAACCGTGGATTCTCCCGGCCACCGAGATCCCGCCTAGACTCGTTGGTGATGTCCTCGACCGTGCCTCCTGCCCCCGAGTCCGACTCGTCCTCCGCCTCCCGCTCGGCCTACGCCGCGGCCGAGCGCGCCCTGCTCGACCGCTGGCCGGAGAGCAAGCTCGAGCCGAGCCTGGACCGGATCGAGGCGCTGACCCAGCTGCTGGGCGACCCTCAGCACGCCTACCCGGTCGTCCACCTGACCGGCACGAACGGCAAGACCAGCACCGCCCGGATGGTCGACACCCTGCTGCGGGCCTCAGGCCTGCGCACCGGTCGCTTCACCAGCCCGCACGTGGAGTCGATGACCGAGCGGATCAGCATCGATGGCGAGCCGGTCTCGACCGGGGTGTTCGCCGCGGCGTACGAGGAGATGGTGCCCTTCCTCGACCTCGTGGAGCGGGAGAGCGAGCTGCCGGTGTCGTTCTTCGAGACCATGGTGGCGATGGCCTTCTCCGCCTTCGCCGACTCGCCGGTCGACGTGGCGGTGGTCGAGGTCGGGATGGGCGGCTCCTGGGACGCCACCAACGTCGCTGACGCCACCGTGGCCGTGATCGCACCGATCAGCGTGGACCACGCGCACTACCTCGGGGAGCGTCCGGTCGACATCGCGGTGGAGAAGGCCGGGATCATCAAGCCGGCCTCGCGGGTCGTCTGTGCGGTCCAGGAGCCGGAGGTGGCCCAGGTCATCGCCGACCGGGCGGCCGAGGTCGGGGCGGTCGTGTACTGGGAGGACGTCGACTTCGGCGTGGCCCACCAGGTCCCGGCGGTCGGCGGCCTGATGGCGGGTCTGCGCGGCCTGCGCGGGGAGTACGACGAGGTCTTCCTGCCCCTCTACGGCGCCCACCAGGCCCACAACGCGGTGCTCGCGCTGGCGGCGGTCGAAGCGCTGGTCGGAGAGGACCCCCTCGACGCCGACCTGGTGCGCTCGGCCTTCGCGGAGGTGACCAGTCCGGGGCGCCTGGAGGTGGTTCGGCGCAGCCCGACCTTCGTGCTCGACGCCGCGCACAACCCGCACGCCGCCGCCGCGATCACCGAGGCCGTCCAGGAGTCCTTCACCTTCAGCCCCCTGATCGGGGTGGTCGGGGTGATGGCGGACAAGGACTACGAGGGTCTGCTCTCCGCCTTCGAACCGGTCTTCGCGCACCTGGTCTGCACGCAGGCCTCGACGGCACGCGCGCTCCCGGCCCAGGAGCTGGCCGAGGTCGCGGAGGGGATCTTCGGCGTGGACCGCGTGCACGTGCATCCCCGCCTCGAGGACGCGCTGGACCGGGCCGCGACCCTGGCCGAGGAGGGCGGCACCTTCGGTGAGGCGATCGGCTCCGGCGGGGTGCTGGTCACCGGGTCGGTGGTCACCGTGGGCGAGGCGCGGCGGATGCTCACCCGGGCGGGGGCCCGGGACACCGGCCGATGAGGCGCTCGACGCAGCGCACCCTGTGCGCGGCGATGCTCAGCCTGCAGGCGATCGTGCTCTTCCTGACCGGCGTCACGCTGATCGGCGCCAGCGACCTCGGGGCAGGTAGGTCGCTGGGCATCGGGTTCGGCCTGGCCGCGCTGTGCGTGTTGGCGGCCGGGACGCTGCGCAGCCGGGTCGGCTACGCCCTGGGCTGGGGCGTCCAGGTCCTCTCCGTCGTGCTGGGTCTCTGGGTGACCGCGATGTTCTTCCTCGGGGTCGTCTTCGGGGCGCTGTGGGTGACCGCGTACGTCCTGGGCGCCAGGATCGACCGCGAGAAGGCCGAGCGAGCGGTGGCCGAGGAGCAGTGGCGCAGCGAGCACCCCGACGGCTGAGCACCTAGGCTGCGGGCCATGACCCAACGCACCCTGGTCCTGCTCAAGCCCGACACGGTCCGCCGCGGCCTGGTGGGGGCCGTGCTCTCCCGCTTCGAGGAGAAGGGCCTGAGCCTGGTCGCGCTCGAGCTCCGCACGATCGACACCGCGCAGGCCGACCAGCACTACGCCGAGCACGTCGAGCGGGACTTCTACCCGCCCCTGCGGTCCTTCGTGACCAGCGGCCCGTTGCTCGCCGCGGTGTGGGAGGGAGACGAGGCGATCGAGGTCGTCCGGGCCCTCAACGGCGCGACCGACGGTCGTCAGGCCGCCCCGGGGACGATCCGCGGTGACTGGTCCCTGTCGAACCGGGAGAACCTGGTGCACGGCTCGGACTCCCCGGAGTCCGCCGAGCGGGAGATCTCCCTGTGGTTTCCCGAGCTGACCGCACCGGACGGGCCGACCGAGGAGGACGCCCGCATCCTCCGGCCCACCTGAGCCCTCGCCGTCATCGTCCCCGCGGCAGGGTGGGAAACCCGGCCGCGGGCGCCGCGTGTCCTGCGGGCCGGGACGCCGTCGTCGCCCTAGCCTTTTTCTGACGATTGGGGCGGTTCAGGCCGCCCTCGGCGAACGAGGGGCACCGGACCACATGGCGAACAGCATCATCGGCCGCGACATGGCCGTTGACCTCGGCACCGCCAACACGCTGGTCTACGTCCGGGGCAAGGGCGTCATGCTCGACGAACCCTCCGTGGTGGCCCTCAACTCCACGACCCACGAGATCCTGGCCGTGGGGCACGAGGCCAAGCGGATGATCGGCCGGACCCCGGACAACATCACCGCGATCCGTCCGCTCAAGGACGGGGTGATCGCGGACTTCGACTCCACCGAGCAGATGCTCCGCTTCTTCATTCAGCAGGTCCACCGCCGGCGGTACTTCGCCAAGCCGCGGCTGGTCATCTGCGTGCCCAGCGGCATCACCGCGGTCGAGCAGCGCGCGGTCAAGGAGGCCGGCTACCAGGCCGGCGCCCGGCGCGTCTACATCATCGAGGAGCCGATGGCGGCCGCGATCGGTGCGGGCCTGCCGGTCCACGAGGCGACCGGCAACATGGTCGTCGACGTCGGCGGCGGCACCACCGAGGTCGCGGTGATCTCCCTGGGCGGGATCGTCACCAGCCTCTCGGTCCGTACCGCGGGGGACGAGCTGGACCTGGCCATCATCGCCTGGATGAAGAAGGAGTACTCCCTCATGCTCGGGGAGCGCACCGCCGAGGAGGTCAAGATGACCCTGGGCTCCGCCTTCCCGCTGCCCTCCGAGCCCGAGGCCGAGGTCCGGGGCCGGGACATGGTCTCCGGGCTACCCAAGACCGTCGTGGTCTCCAGCGCCGAGGTCCGGATGGCGCTCGAGGAGCCTCTGCACGCGATCGTGGACGCCGTGCGGACCACCCTGGACCAGACTCCGCCGGAGCTGGCCGGGGACATCATGGATCGCGGCCTGGTCCTCACCGGCGGCGGCGCCCTCCTGCGCGGCCTCGACGAGCGGATCCGCCACGAGACCGGGATGCCGGTGCACATCGCCGAGGACCCCCTGCACTCGGTCGCCATGGGCGCCGGCAAGTGCGTGGAGGAGTTCGAGGCTCTCCAGCAGGTCCTCGTCTCCGAACGCCGTCGGTGAGGAGAGCCCCGATGCGCTCCCGCCGCCCCTCGCGCGCGCCGAGCGGCGCCCAGCGCCCCTCCCGGGCCGTTCTGGTCCTCCTCGTCCTGGCCTGCCTCACCCTGATCACCCTCGACGCCCGCGGGGGTGAGGACTCGCCGCTGAACCCTGCGCGCTCCGTGGTCGGCGACTTCTTCGGTCCGATCGAGTCCGCGACCGCCGCGGTGGTGCGGCCGGTGGTGGCCGTACCGGAGTTCTTCACCACCACCGGGGACCTCCGCAGTGACGTGGCCCGCCTCCAGGCCGAGAACAGCTCCCTGCGGGCGGAGCTGGAGACCACCTCGGTGGTCCGCAACCGCGCGGCCGAGCTGGACGGTCTGCTCGCCACCTCCTCCTCGACCGGCTATGCGCTCGTGCCCGCCCGGGTCGTGGCGATGGGTCCGGCCCAGGCGTTCTCCCGCACGGTGACCATCGACGCGGGCACCAGCTCGGGCGTCGACGCCGACATGACCGTGCTCAACAACGACGGCCTGGTCGGGCGCGTCCTGCGCGCAGACCGCACCACCGCCACCGTCTTGCTCGCCGTGGACCGCGAGTCGGTCGTCGGGGGCCGGCTGGGCTCCTCGATGGAGATCGGCTTCGTCCGCGGCGGCGGCCAGATGGGCGACCGGGCCCGCCTCGACCTCGAGCTGGTCGACAACTCGGTCACGCCGGGCCGCGGCGACGTGCTGGTCACCTGGGGCAGCCGCGGCGGCTCGCCGTACGTCGCGGGCGTGCCCATCGGCTCGATCACCCGGGTCACCACCAGCCGGGCGAACCTCTCCCGCCAGGCCGAGG
This sequence comes from Propionibacteriales bacterium, assembly GCA_038199935.1. Lineage (GTDB taxonomy): Bacteria > Actinomycetota > Actinomycetes > Propionibacteriales > Nocardioidaceae > Nocardioides_B. Next base: position 9,700 of record JBBPYL010000107.1, read on the forward strand.
TCGAGCCCTACGTCAACTTCACCTCGCTCGACCTCGTCGGCGTGGTCGTCGACCCCGGCACCGTGAGCGACCGCACCCTGGTCCGGGCCGACCCCGCCACGGTCGACGGGGAGCGGTGATGGCCGTGCTGCGGGCACTGGCCCTCACCCTGACCGTCGCCCTCGCCGTGGTGCTCCAGGTCGCGGCCTTCGGCTACTTCTCCTATCAGGGGGTCGTGCCCAACCTCGCCCTGCTCGTCGTCGTGGCCGCCGCCCTGGTTCGCGGCCCCGACTTCGCTGCGGCGCTCGGGTTCGCCGCCGGTCTGGCCATCGACCTCGCGCCCCCCGCCGACCACGTCACCGGCCGGTGGGCCCTGGCCCTGGTCGTGGTCGGCTACCTGGCCGGACGGATGCGGCACGACTCGGGCTCCTCGGCGGTCTCCGTGGTCCTCACCGTCGCCGCGGCCTCGTTCGTGGGCACGTCGGTGTTCGCGCTCAGCGGCCTGCTGCTGGGCGACCCGGCCCTGCCGGCCACCGAGGCGTTGGCCGTGATCCCGGTCGCGGTGGTCTACGACGTCATCCTCACGCCGTTCATCCTGCCGCTGGCCATGCGGCTGTTCCGACGCTTCGCCCCCCACCAGGTGGCCTACTGATGGCCGCACGCACCATGGTGCGAGCCTCCAGCGCGACCCGCGGCCGGCTCCGGCTGGTCGTCGTCCAGGCCCTCGTGCTGTCCCTCTTCGTGACCCTCTTCGCCCGGGCCTGGTACCTCCAGGTCCTCGGCGGCGAGAGCTACGCCGCCCAGGCCGCCGAACAGTCGATCCGTGAGCTCGTCGTGCAACCCGCCCGCGGGCTGATCGTCGACGACATGGGTCGCCCGCTGGTCGCCAGCCGGACCGCCTGGGTGGTGACCGTGGACCGGACCGTGCTCAACAAGCTCGAGGAGCGTGACCGCCGGTCGGTCCTGCGCCGCCTCGGGGCCGCAGTCAAGGTGCCGTTTCGGCAGGTCCGGGCGCGCACGCTGCTCTGCGGCGAGGAGGGGTCGATCGCCGGCACCTGCTGGAACGGGTCGCCGTACCAGCCCATGCCGGTGGCCACCGACGTGCCGCAGCGGGTCGCGGTGGGGATCCTCGAACGGAACGAGGACTTCCCGGGCGTGCTCGTGGAGGAGCAGAGCGTGCGCGCCTACCCTTCGCCGTACGGGATCAACGCCGCCCACCTCCTGGGCTACCTGAGCCCGATCACCGAGGAGGAGCTCGACACCGCACGCGAGGAGGACGACACCTCCGTGCACGGCGCCTCGGTGGTGGGTCGGGCCGGGCTGGAGAAGCAGTACGACCGCTACCTGCGCGGCCAACCGGGCTACCGGCGGGTTGCCGTGGACTCGATGGGGCGGGTGCTGGGCACCGTGGGGGAGACCCGCGGCTCGGTCGGCGACACCCTGGTGACCTCCATCGACGCCAAGGTGCAGGCGGTGGTCGAGCAGCAGCTCGAGCAGACCATCCAGACCGCGCGCGCGACCACCGACACGGTGACGAACCGCAAGTACGTCGCCGACTCCGGGGCTGCGGTGGTGATGGACGCCACCGACGGCCGGATCGTGGCCATGGCCGGCTTCCCGACCTACGACCCGAGCGTCTGGGTCGACGGGATCAGCTCGGCGGCACTGTCCCGCCTGTACTCGGAGAAGGCCGGCACCCCGCTGCTGTTCCGGGCCACCCAGGGCCAGTTCGCCCCGGGGTCGACCTGGAAGCCGTTCATGACCGCGGGCGCGCTCTCGAACGGCTACGGCACCGACACCCGGCTCAACTGCTCGTCCTCGCTGCGGGTCGGCAACCGCGACTTCAAGAACTACGAGTCGGGGGCCTACGGGTACATCGGCTTCGAGAAGGCCCTCCAGGTCTCCTGCAACACGTTCTTCTACCGGGTGGGCTACCACTACTGGCAGCGCTTCGGCAGCGACGTCGAGGACGTCGACGCGCGGGACCCCCTGGTCGAGACCGCGACGATGTTCGGCTTCGGCAGCGAGACCGGGATCGACATCCCCGGGGAGGCCTCGGGCCGGATCGCGGACCGGACGTGGAAGCTCGCCTACTGGAAGTCCAACAAGGACTACTACTGCAACCTCGGCAAGGAGTCCGGCGAGGACTTCCTGCACCGGTTCGCCCGCGAGTTCTGTGTGGAGGGCTACGCCTACCGCGCCGGGGACTCGGTGAACTTCGCCATCGGCCAGGGGGACACGATCGTCACCCCGCTCCAGCTGACCCGCGCCTACGCGGCGCTGTCCAACGGCGGCACGCTGTGGGAGCCGCGGGTGGCCACCGCCGTGGTCGACCCCGACGGCGAGGTCGTGCGCCGCATCCGGCCCGACAAGGCCTCCCAGGTCAAGGTCTCGGCCTCCGACCTGCGCTACATCGACACCGCGCTGCAGGGCACCTCCAAGGTCGGCACGATGGCCTGGCGCCTGGTCGACTTCCCGTTGGACAAGGTCAAGATCCGGTCCAAGACCGGCTCGGCGGAGGTCTACGGCAAGCAGAGCACCTCGTGGGTCGCGTCGTACGACAAGCGCTACGTGGTGGTCATGATGGTCTCCCAGGGCGGCACCGGCTCGGGAACCTCCGGCCCGGCGGTCCGCAAGATCTGGGAGTCGCTCTACGGCGTGTCCGGCACCAAGGTCGACCTGTCCCAGGCGGCTATCCCGGACGCCACGCCGCCCGCCAAGCTGCCGGTCTTCGCCCCGGACGGCGACATCCTGCCGCCGGCGACGACGCGGCGCTCCGCCCCCTCGACGGGTCGCCGATGAGCATCACCGCGTCGGTCCGCGAGTCCGTGATGACCTCGGTCCGCTCCCGCGGCCCCCGGTTGGAGGCGCCCACCCGGGTCCGCCGCCGCCAGCTGGACTGGCTGCTCGTGCTGGCCGTGGTCGGTCTGCTCGTGCTGGGCTCGGTGATGGTCTGGTCGGCCACCGCGGCCCGGGAGTCGCTGACCGGGGACGACCCGCAGGCCTACCTGAAGAAGCAGCTGGTCAACATCGCCATCGGCGTCGTGCTCGCGGTCCTGGTCGCCGCCACCGACTACCGGTGGGTGCGGATGCTGGCGCCGTTGGTCTACGTCGCCTCGGTGGTGGGGCTCGTCCTCGTGCTGGTGATGGGCAGCGTCATCAACGGCTCCCGCTCATGGATCGTCATCGGCGGACTCTCGATCCAGCCGGCCGAGTTCGCCAAGCTCGCCGTCGTGATCGGGATGGCCCTGCTGGTGGCGGAGCGGGTCGAGGGCTCCCTGCGGACCCGGGAGGTGGGCGGCTGGTACGTGGTGGGAATGCTCGCCATTGCCGGGGTCCCGGCCGTGCTCATCTTGGCCCAGCCCGACCTCGGCACCATGCTCGTGCTCTCCGCCACCGTATTCGGCGTGATCGCCGTGTCCGGCGTACCGCGGGTCTGGCTCGTCGGGCTGGTCGGCTCGGGTGTCCTCGCGGCGGTGGCCGCCGTCCAGGCCGGCGTCCTCGAGGACTACCAGCTCGACCGGTTCCTCGCCTTCATGGACCCGACGCTGGATCCGCGTGGTGCCGGCTACAACACCACCCAGGCCCGGATCGCGATCGGCAACGGAGGGGTCTTCGGCCAGGGCCTCTTCGACGGCTCGCAGACCCGGGCCGGCTTCGTCCCCGAGCAGCACACCGACTTCATCTTCACCGTCGTGGGCGAGGAGCTCGGTCTGCTCGGTGCCGGTCTGGTCATCGGCCTGCTCGGCATCGTCTTGTGGCGTGCGCTGGTCATCGCCGGCCGCTCCGAGGACCTCTTCGGCCGGCTCGCCGCGGCGGGGATCGCCTGCTGGTTCGGCTTCCAAGCCTTCCAGAACATCGGGATGTGCTTAGGCATCATGCCGGTGACCGGGGTGCCGCTGCCCTTCGTCTCCTACGGCGGCTCGTCGATGTTCGCCACGCTCACCGCGGTCGGGCTGCTCCAGAACATCCATCTGCGCTCGCGCTCGGGCATCGGGGTGGCCCGGTCCCGAGTAGCGCGGTCGCGCTTTTGAGGCGATTGCCGCCGTACACGCCGGGCCGCCTCCACGGGGGCCCGGCGTCGGCTTGGTTCGATGGGGCCATGTCAGACGAGCACCAGGTCGACCCCGCCCTCGATCCCGTCATCGACCCCGTCATCGACCCCGTCGTCGTCGACGCGGTCGAGCACGTGAGCAACCGCTTCGGCGTCCAGGGGCTCAACGACCTGATCACCCTGGCCCGTGCGGAGCTGAGTCGGGCCGAGGTGGCCCTGCGCGAGCTGGCCGACCTGGGCGAGGACTGACCCCGGCGCGGTCGGCCCGACAGGGCGCACGCCGTATCCTGGTGGCCGTCCCACCCGCCCGACCGACCTGCGAGGTTCTCCCGTGCCGTCCGCTGCGACCGACTCCGTCTTCGACCGGCTCGAGCCGCTGCTGCCCTCGGTGCACAAGCCGATCCAGTACGTCGGGGGCGAGCTCAACTCCACGGTCAAGGAGTGGGGAGCGGACGAGACAACCGTCCGCTGGACGCTGATGTATCCCGACGCCTACGAGGTGGGGCTGCCCAACCAGGGTGTGCAGATCCTCTACGAGGTGCTCAACGAACGCGACTGGATCGTGGCCGAGCGCACCTACTCGGTGTGGCCCGACATGGAGCAGGTGATGCGCACCGGGGACGCGCAGGGACCGATCCCCCAGTTCACCGTGGACAGCCACCGTCCCGTGCGCGCCTTCGACGTCTTCGGCGTCTCCTTCGCCACCGAGCTCGGCTACACCAACCTGCTCACCGCGCTGGACCTAGCCGGGATCCCGCTGCACTCGGTCGACCGGGGCGAGGAGGACCCGCTGGTGCTCGCCGGCGGACACGCCGCCTTCAACCCCGAGCCGATGGCCGACTTCATCGACGCCGCCGTGCTCGGCGACGGCGAGGAGATCGTGCTGCGGATCTCCGACGTCGTGCGGGAGTGGAAGGCGCAGGGGCGGCCCGGGGGAGAGGGACGCACCCCGCGCCAGGAGGTGCTCTACCGGCTCGCGGTCTCGGGGGCCGTCTACGTGCCGGCCTTCTACGCCGTGGACTACCACTCCGACGGCCGGATCAGGCGCGTCGTCCCCACCGCCTCCGGCGTCCCGTGGCGGGTGCACAAGCACACCCTGATGGACCTCGACGCCTGGCCGTACCCGAAGAAGCCGCTGGTGCCGCTGGCCGAGACGGTGCACGAGCGCTTCTCGGTGGAGATCTTCCGCGGGTGCACCCGCGGCTGCCGCTTCTGCCAGGCGGGGATGATCACCCGACCGGTCCGCGAGCGCTCCATCACCACCATCGGCAACATGGTCGAGAACGGCATCCGGACCACCGGCTTCGAGGAGGTGGGCCTGCTCTCGCTCTCCAGCGCCGACCACACCGAGATCGCCGAGGTCGCCACCGGTCTGGCCGACCGGTACGAGGGCACGAACGTGTCGCTCTCGCTGCCCTCGACCCGGGTGGACGCCTTCAACATCACCCTGGCCAATGAGTACTCCCGCAACGGCCGCCGCTCCGGCCTGACCTTCGCCCCCGAGGGCGGGTCGGAGCGGATGCGCAAGGTGATCAACAAGATGGTCACCGAGGAGGACCTGATCCGGACCGTCGCTGCGGCGTACTCCCACGGCTGGCGGCAGGTGAAGTTGTACTTCATGTGCGGGCTGCCGACCGAGACCGACGACGACGTGATGGAGATCGCCGACCTGGCCAAGAAGGTCATCGCCACCGGCCGGGAGGTCTCCGGCCGCAACGACATCCGGTGCACGGTGTCCATCGGCGGGTTCGTGCCCAAGCCGCACACTCCCTTCCAGTGGGCCTCGCAGCTCGACTGGGAGACCACCGACGCGCGGCTGAAGAAGTTGCGCGACGACGTGCGCGCGGACAAGCGCTACGGGCGGGCGATCGGCTTCCGGTACCACGACGGCCGGCCCGGCATCGTCGAGGGCATGCTCTCCCGCGGCGACCGCCGGATCGGGCGGGTCATCGAGGCGGCGTGGCGCGACGGCGGACGCTTCGACGGGTGGAGCGAGTACTTCTCCTACGAGCGCTGGTTTGCCGCCGCGCAGGAGGGTCTGGCCGGTCTCCCGGTCGACCTCGACTGGTACACGACGCGCGAGCGGGACCACGCCGAGGTGCTGCCCTGGGACCACCTCGACTCGGGGCTGGACAAGGACTGGCTCTGGGAGGACTGGCAGGACGCGCTGCTGGCCGGGGACCCCGACGCGGAGAGCCCGGAGGTCGAGGACTGCCGCTGGACTCCCTGCTACGACTGCGGCGTGTGTCCGCAGATGGACACCGAGATCCAGATCGGGCCGACCGGGAAGACTCTGCTGCCGCTCTCCGTGCTCTGAGGCACGCGCTCCGGGCGTCCCCCGTCGAGTCCGTCGAGTCGGCGCTTGCGCACGTCGGCGTCGGGCGCCGTACGCCGTGCTCCCCACGGAGAACTGCCTCTGCCTATGGAGAAGTCACCATGGGGAGAGGCAGTTCTCCTGCATACCCTGGGAAACTTCCGCGGGGTCGGCTGGGGGGCTCGGTCAGAGGGCGCGGGACCAGGTGGTCCAGATGTGGGTGAAGTTCTTCAGGTACTGGGCGTAGGCCCGCTTGCGGGGGATCCGGATCGTCACCTCGTCGTTGATCAGCCCCATCCCCGACCAGTTCTCCGAGCCGGTCCACACCTGGTGGCCCGAGCGGCCCCGGAAGGTGCCGCTCAGCGTCATGTACTTCTCGTGGGTGAAGATGTCCCACGGCGACTCGCCGAAGCCGGTGTAGGGGTTGTTGTCCAGGTCCAGATCGGCGCTGCGTACACCCACTCCGGCGCGCTTGAGGGTGCCGACGACCTTGCGACCCCCGGCGCTGACGATGACCCGGACGTAGCATCCGCGCTTGCGCAGCGTGGCCATCTTCTCGGCCAGCCGCAGTCCGCGTGAGCTGGCCCAGCCGTACATCACCACCCGGATCACGGTGTGCCCGCGTACACCGGTGCCCTTGCGAGCCCGACAGCCCACGTCACGCAGCCGCTTCATCACCGGGTCGGACTTCTTCGTCGCGCGGGGGAACGGCCCGAAGTGGTTCTCGTAGATGCCCACCTTGGTGTGGATGCCGGGGTGCTTGAGTCGCCGGTTGCGCACCAGCTGCTCGAAGACCGTGCTGTACAGCTCGCGCAGCTTGATCTTGCCGACCAGCGTGTACATGTCGTTCCACTGGGTCTTGGCCGCGTAGCCGGTCAGGTTCGAGGACCCGATCATCACCACGTTCTTGGCCTTGCCGGCCCGGGAGAACAGGTAGAACTTCATGTGCTGGTTGCCGGCGCCTCCCCGGCACGAGGCCACGCACACCGAGACGAAGCTGCGGCGGTTGGTGTCGGTGCCGAGGGTGCGGATCAGCCGGTGTGAGGCGCGCGAGGTCCAGTTGTCGTTGAGCACCATCTGGACGTCGACGCCGCGGCGGTGAGCCTTGATCAGGGCGTCGACCACGTCGGGGCGGTCCTGGGAGTACGCCGCGATCTTGATCGTCGCGTGCCGCGGAGTGCTGTTGATCGTCCGGGTGATGTGGGTCAGCAGCGTATCCTTGCCCGCCGTACTACCCCGGGGGTTGTTGAACATCGCCCCCGGCTTGGGGGTGTAGGCGGCTGCGGAGGACATCTGGCCCGCGAGGGCGAGGATGACCACGAGGACGACACACGCTCGGCGCACGCAGGAACTCCAGTCGAGGGAGAAGGATCGACAATGTCCGCTTTGGAACGGTCTGATTACAGCACGCAGCGACGTCGGATCAGCGCAGCGACGCGTCCCGGGGCGTCGCGAGCTGGTCCTCGATGTACGCCGGGCGCGCGACGAACATCCCGGCGAGGAGCTGACCTCCCGAGAGCACGGTCAGCGCGAGCAGCGGGACGGTCCAGCTCCCGGTCAGCCCGAACAGCGCCCCCATGCCGAAGGGGCCCAGCGCCGCGATGAGGTAGCCGGTGGACTGCGTGAAGGCCGAGAGGGCCGCGGTGCCCTCCGCGGTACGGGCGCGCAGTCCGATCAGGGTGAGCGCCACCGGGAAGACCGAGAGGGCGATGCCGACGGACACCGCCCACACCCAGGCGCCGCCGACCGGAGCCAGGATCAGCCCGAGGTAGCCCACCGGGTAGCAGAGGACCAGCCCGATCATCAGCGGCCGCTGGTCGGTGGTGCGGGCGACGATGGGCGGCAGGAATAGCGAGGCGGGGATGCTGATCGCCGTAACCACGCCGAGCAGCAGCCCGGCCTTCGTGGCGCTGAAGCCCGCCTCGCGGTAGATCTCGGCGAACCACCCGAAGACGGAGTAGGCCTGCAGCGACTGGAGGCCGAAGAAGAAGGCCATCGCCCAGCCGAGCCTCGTCTGGGCCACCGCAGCCAGCGTGACCCGGGTCGAGCCGCCCGGCGCGGTCGCGTCGTGCCGGACCAGCAGCAGCCAGGGCAGCGCCGCGAGGAGGGCGGTCAGCGACCAGAGGCCGACGCCCCAGCGCCAGGAGCCAAGCGCCTCGCCGACCGGGTAGGTCAGCACGGAGGCGGAGGTGAGACCGACGGCCAGCGACGTCGTGTAGATCGCGGTCACCAGCCCGATCCGGTCCGGGAAGTGCAGCTTGACCACGCTGGGCAGGAGCACGTTCGCCGTGGCCATCCCGGCCAGCGCGAGGAACGAGCAGGTCAGGAAGACCGGAACGGAGCCGGTGACCGCGCGGCCGCCCAGGCCGAGCACCACGGAGACCAGCGCGAGCAGGGTGACCCGGTGCAGGCCCACCGTCCGGCTGAGCAGGGGAGCCAGGCCTCCGAAGAGCGCGAAGGCCAGCACCGGGAGGGTGGTGAGCACCCCCGCGGTGGTCGGGTGCATCCCCAGGGTGTCGATGACCTCGGAGAGCACCGGGCCGACACTGACCGCGGCGGGGCGCAGGTTGAAGGCGAGGCCGACGATGCCCGCGAGCACCAGGAGCCGAGCGGCCCGCGTGGTCGGCGGGCTCAGGGGGTGCGTCACCGGATCATCTTCAGCGACCCCGACCGCGCGACCAAATCCCGGCCTCGGTGCCCCTACGCTGTCTGCGTGCGCGAGCAACCAGAGCAGCAGGCCCCTCCGGTGCAACGCGTCCGGCTGCGCTACGCCAAGCGCGGTCGGCTGCGCTTCACCAGCCACCGGGACTTCTCCCGTGCCTTCGAGCGCGCCCTGGTGCGCTCGCGGGTTCCGGTGGCCTACTCCTCCGGGTTCAACCCGCACCCGCGGATCTCCTACGCAGGGGCCTCGCCGACCGGCGCGGCCAGCGAGGCCGAGTACCTCGAGGTGGGGCTGGCCGAGCACGTGTCGCCCGAGAACGTACGACGGGCCCTCGACGACGCGCTGCCCCCGGGACTCGACGTCCTGGAGGCGGTGACGTCGTCGGGGGGCTCGCTCACGGAGCGGCTGGAGGCCAGCAGGTGGCGGGTCCGCCTCGCCCAGACGAGTGTGGCTCACGCCGGCGAGGCGGTCGCGGACTTCCTCTCCCAGGAGGTCGTGGAGGTCGAGCGGATGACCAAGAAGGGGATGCGGACCTTCGACTGCCGCGCGGCTGTCGTCTCGCTGGCGGCGCGCGAGGACGTCCGGGACGGCGGCGAGTGTGCGATACTCGACATGGTCTTGCGACACGGAACGCCGTCCGTGAGACCCGACGATGTCCTCGTCGGACTCCAAACTTCCGCTGGGCTCGAGGTCAGCACCGCTCCGTTGCACGAGCGACTGGCTCAAGGCCCGTTGGACGTTCGGACCGGCATGGTGGGTGACCCACTGGCACTCGACCGCGACACGGTGTGACTCGAAGGTGACAGGTTCGAGACACGTACGACCGATGACCGCGGCACGTGTCCGGTGGACAACCCTCCGACGTCACCATGGGGACGTC